>JAVHLI010000001.1:0-300000 GCA_031082185.1 bacterium
CTGGGCCCAGTACGCCCACAACATCCGGACCGCCGAGGTCCTCCGGTTCCTCCAGGTCTTGCGCCGCCACTTGCCTCGCGGCTTCACGCTCATCTGGGATCGCCACCGTCCACACTGGGCGACGCGGGTGCAGACGTGGCTGGCCCCGCGCCGGCGGATCGTCGTCGAATGGCTCCCGCCCTACGCTCCCGACCTCAACCCCGTGGAGCATGTCTGGGGCCACACCAAGTACGGCGACCTGGCCAACTTCACGCCGGACAACCTCCCCGCGCTGGAACACGCCGTGCTTACCTCCCTCGCCCACACGCGGGGACAGCGGCACGTCCTCGCGGCGTTCTTCCGGGCGGCTGGGCTGGAGCTCTAAAGTGTACCATTACTTAGGCAAGGATCAATAAGAGGGATCGGCGTGGCCTGCGCGGAGTATCAGGACGAGGTTCCTCGCAGACCCACCTGCCGGCGGATTCAGTGTGACGAGGTGTGGGCCTTCTGCTACGCCAAGGAGAGGAATGTCCCCGACGAGCATAAGGGCGAGTGGGGCTATGGGGATGTATGGACGTGGGTTGCCCTGGACGCCGATAGCAAGCTGGTCCCGTCCTGGTACCTGGGACGGCGGGACGCGGAGGACGCCTCGGTCTTCATCGCCAACCTAGCCGAGCGCCTGACGCACCGAATCCAGTTGACCACAGACGGTCACGCGGCCTACCTGGACGCCGTAGAGGGCGCGTTCAAGTATGACATTGATTACGCCATGCTCATCAAGCCCTACGGTACGGAACCGGCCAAGGAAACCCGGTACAGCCCGGCAGTTTGCATCGGGGCGAACGCCAAGGTGATCGAGGGGAAGCCTGACCCGAACCTGATCTCGACCAGCTATGTCGAGCGGCAGAACCTCACGATGCGGATGCACATGCGGCGGTTCACTCGGCTAACCAATGCTTTCTCCAAGAAGGCCGAGAACCTGGCCTGCGCCCTGTCCCTCCACTTCATGCACTACAATTCTTGCCGCATCCATCAGACCCTAAAGATGACCCCGGCCATGGCCGCAGGCGTAGCCGATCACATCTGGTCCATAGACGAGCTGGTCGCTCTCCTACCGAACTGATCCTTTCTTGTGCGTCGTGCGGTACGTCGCCTTAGGTTCAGCGACGAGCGGCAATTGCTCCGCGTTCTTTTCTGCTTTGGCCTTCGGAGCTTTCTTGAAGGTCACATTCACCTGAGCGGACGGCGGGTAGTCGATCCGCTTGCCGCCAAGCAGTTCGGCCACGGTCAGGACTTGCAGGCGCTGGAACTTCTTCCCCCACCCAGGCGAGAAGTAGAAGCCCGCCCCGGCCGCCTCGACGCGCATCGGCTGCGTCGGCTCCTCCAGGGTGAGGAGCACGCCGATCTCGGCCTTTTCCCGCTCGATCACGCCGCGAAGGTCGCGGACATCCTTGACCCCGACGCCACCGCCTTTCACCGACAGGACGATCTGCTTGGTCTTCGCGCCCTCGGCCTCGTCGTGGAAGTAGAGGCGGCCGTCTATGCCCCTGTCTGCGCCCTTCTTCTGTTCGATTGGCCGCGCCCCCACGAGACCCAAGGCCCACCACTGGAACTGGTACTTATCCTGCGCTGCGAGCGCCTCCGCGTCGGGCAGCGAGACGGGCTCGCCGGTGACCCGGTAGGCTGCACTATCCCCGAAAGCGTCCCGAAGCCGGTGCTTGATGAGGGTGATCGCCAGGTGCGTGATGTCTATGCCGATCCACCGCCGGTTGAGCCTCTGCGCCGACGTGATGGCAGTCCCGCAGCCACAGAACGGATCGAGCACAAGATCCCCTTCGTTCGAGCTGGCCTCGATGATGCGCTCTAGAAGCGCTTCGGGTTTCTGTGTCGGGTAGCCGAGAGACTCATTACCGGCCGCTTGTTGGATGTCGGTCCAGTCGTCCGTAACGGTTCGTCCTTCAGAGTCGGCCAGATACTTTTTGTATTGCGGGACTGCGCCGGGTTTCAGTTGAACCACGAGCCCGTCCTTGTAGCTGCGCTCCATTCGCTCCCGCGTCCATCGCCAGACGCGGGTCACTCCGAGAAACTCATACGTGAGGTTCGGCCGGTCATCATTCGGATTGAGTAACGGCAGAAGGCGATACCGTCCGTGGCTGTCGTGGTGGCGGTACGCTTTCTCGACGTAGTCTGGATCGTGCTCCGCATAGACCATGTGGAACGTGACGTGGTCACTCTTCGAGTATCTGAGAATCACGTCGCGACAGTTTGGGAAGTTTACCTTGTGGAGACTCTTCGGATTTGACCTCCGCCAAGATATTTCGTTCCTGAAGTTCTGCGGGCCAAAAACGCCATCCATGAGGATCTTGAGGTAGTGACTGGCGGTCGGATCACAATGGAGATAGATCGATCCGGTTGGCTTCAGGACGCGCCGTAGTTCGAGGAGGCGCGGAGCCATCATCGCGAGATAGGCGAGCATGTCGCTTTCGCCGAGAAACGCTCGGAACGCTTGCATCGCTTGCGACACACGCCCGTCGGACTCGACCACTTCCTCAAAGGCGCGGGCTGCGCCTTCGTCCCAACGCCACGTATCCTCGAAGGCTTTGATTTGTGACGCAGCTTGCGTGCCATCTCTCTCAGCGAACAGCACGTTATAGCTCGCGTTCGAGTTGAAGGGTGGGTCGAGGTAGACAAGGTCTACCGTCTCGTCCTTGAGGTAGCGGCGGAGGATGTCCAAGTTGTCGCCGTAGTAGAGAAGGTTGCCCTGCATGGCTCGCTCCTGGGACAGTACCCGCCCGTCCAGGAGCCGGGTTCGACCGAACCGGCTGTTCAACCTGCCTGGGAGGAAGGACGGGTTCCGGCCGGAGCTTCGTCAAATTGACCCACCACCCCACGCCCCCTGTACTTGTGTCTCTCCCCGACCGATGGTACAATTGGCGTCGCTTGCAGAACGCGCGGCGCGTCCGACAACGGGCGGAATGCCGCGCGTTCCTCCTGCCCCCCTCAGGTGCCAACCGAAAGGGGGGCTGCGGGCGGAACGCCCTTCAGGTCCAGTTCCATGGGCCTGAAAGACCAGAGGAGGAGGGGCTGCGTTGCCTCAGTATGATCTTGTCTATATCGTCAAGCCCGATCTCGACGCCGAGGCCATGAGCTCGGTCATAGAGCGGGCAACCCAGCGTTTGATCGAGCAGGACGCGGCGATCGAGCACACGGACGTCTGGGGGAAGCGCCGTATGGCCTACCCGATACAGAGGTACCGGGAAGGCCACTATGTTTTTGTCCGGCTCTCGGTGTCCGGAGACCGCATCCCGGAGATCCGGCACGGCCTGAAGGTCATCGAGGACATCCTGCGCACCTCGATCACCGTCGCCGTGGGGGCGATCGCGCCCCCGAAGACTGCGCAGCCGGCGCCAGCACCTTCCGAAGTGCCGGTTGTTGTTGCCGGCCCGCAGCCCGAGACCCTGCAATCTGAGCCGCCGCAGCCGGATCCGCCGCAGCCCGAGCCGTCGCAGCCGGAGCCGCTGCAGCCCGAGCCGCCGCAACCTGCGCCGCCTGGCACCTAGACCGCCTGAGGGGGAGGGAGCGCTGTGCTTAACAGGATCATACTGATCGGTCGGCTCACCCGTGACCCAGAAATGCGGTACGTTCCCAGCGGGCATCCGGTTGCCTCGTTCTCGCTGGCGGTGGATCGGCCGTTTGCCAACCAGCAGGGCGAGCGCGAGACCGACTTCATTGACATCGTGGCCTGGCGCAAGCTCGCCGAACAGGTCAGCCAGCATCTCAGCAAGGGGCGCCTGGTGGCCGTCGAGGGCCGGTTGCAGATCCGATCCTACGAGACCCAGGACGGCCAGAAGAGGAAGGTCGCCGAGGTGGTGGCGGACGCGGTCCGATTCCTCGACCGGAAAGCGACCGGTGCTTCGACTGGAACCACCGAGGGCGGGGAGTTCGCCGAGGAGAACGAGCAGGAAGTGCCGTTCTAGCTGACGCGCACCAGAGCTGTGACACGGAGGCATTTGCATGGCAGAGGCACCCAGAAAGCAATGGCGCGGACGCAAGCCCAAGCGGAAGAGCTGTGCGTTCTGCGCGGAAAAGGCCAAAGAGATTGATTACAAGGACGCCCTGCGCATTCGCCGGTTCGTCACCGACCGCGGGAAGATCTTACCGCGGCGGGTGTCTGGGAACTGTGCGAAGCACCAGCGGCTCCTGGCGGTGGCGATCAAGCGGGCGCGCGAACTCGCGCTGCTCCCCTACGCCGGAGAGTAGGCCGGCCCGCCGGGAGAGGACCTCCTGGCGCGCGCCCGCAGCCCGGTGATGCCGGCGCGGCGCATGCGCACTCAGGGCCTGACAGAGGGCGCCATCCTGGCGGCGCTCGTGGCGGTCTTTGCCGTCGCCACCCAATATCTGCCCCTGGTTGGCATCGCCACGGCCCTGCTCTGCCCGCTGCCGCTGGCGGTTCTGGTTATTCGTCACGGCCTGCGAGTGGCGGCGGTCGCGGGCATTGCAGCCGGCCTGGTCGGTGCGATGCTGGCCGGCCCACTGCTGGGACTCGCCATTCTGGTCTCATTCGCCCCGATGGGAATTGTGTTGGGCATAGGCGCCCGCCGCGGCTGGGCGGCAACGCGGGTTGTACTGACCGGCGGGCTTGTGGCCTTCGTTTCGACCATTCTGAACTACCTGGGACTGATGGGCGGCACTAGGATTAGCATGGCCGAGATGGCCCGCACCATGGAACGCAGCGTGGAGACCTCCGCCGGCCTCTACGCGCGCTTGGGCCTATCCCAGGCCCACATAGATTCGGTCTCCGCCCAGATGCGGGATTTCGCGCGGCTGCTTCCCTATCTACTGCCGGCGATGCTGGTCTTCGGCGCCGTCTTCGCGGCATGGCTGAACTACGAGGTGGGCCGCCGCGTGCTTGCCCGGATCGGATACCGGCTGGACCCATTGCCCCCGGTGCGGACCTGGCGCATCCCGACTGCTGGAATCTGGCTCGTGCCGCTGGCCTACCTTCTGTTGGCGCTGGGCCTGCGGCCTGGAGCTCCGGCCGTCCTGCAGAGCGCCGGATGGAGTCTGATGCTGGCCACGCAGAGCGCGTTCACGCTGCAGGGGATCCTGGCCGGCTGGATGATCCTGGGCAACCTTGGATTCGGTAGATTCGCGCAGGTGCTCGCGGTGGTCATCGTCATGACGGTTCCTGCGCTGGGCATCGTAGCCCTGATGCTCGGAATCCTGGACTCGGCGCTCAGGGTTCGGGAGCGATGGGGAGTTCCACAGGCATCCGCCAGGGAGGAAGAAGCATGAAGGTTATCCTGCTCAAGGACGTCCCCGGGACCGGCAAGGCCGGAGCCACCTGTGAGGTCAAAGAGGGCCACGCGCACCACTACCTCATACCCAGCGGCTTGGCCGTGCCTGCCAGCGAGGGGGCCCTGCGCGCCCACGAGTACAAGCAGCAGGCCGCGCAGCGGCGCGCAGAGCGCGACCGCGCCGAGGCCGACGGCCTAGTCAGCCGGCTGGAGGGCGTGGTGCTTGAGGTGCGCGGCAGGGCAGGCGAGGGCGGGAAGCTGTTCGGCTCGGTCACGTCCCAACAGATCGCCGAGGCGCTGGCCGGGCGGGGTTTCGCCGTGGACCGCAAGCAGATCGAACTGGAGGAGCCCATCCGGGTCCAGGGTTTCTACCGGGTACCGGTGCGCGTCCGGCCGGGTAGGGTGATAAGAATAGATCTCAACGTTATCGGCACGCGGTAGGGGGTAGCCCACATCCTGTCCACGCGTTATCCCCATCGTATCCCGCGGAATTTTCCACTTACCCACAGCTCATCCCAAAGGAGATGCACAGCCGCTCGGCCGAAGCACTACACGAACGAAGTCCGTGCCCAATTGACATACCGTACATATGTTCGATATCATGGGTGGGCCAGGCCCCCAAGCAGGAGTTCGCCGTGAGCGCAAACCCGCCCGTTGACCGGGTACCCCCGCAGAACCTGGAAGCCGAGCAGAGCATCCTGGGCTCGATGCTGCTGGAACGCGACGCCATCGCGCGCGTCGTGGAGCTGGTGAGAGCGGAGGATTTCTACCGCGATGCGCACCGTCGTATCTATGAGGTCATCACCGGGCTGTTCGAGCGCGGAGAGCCGGCCGATCTGATCAGCGTCACCGATCGTCTGCGCGTTCAGGGCCTCCTCGACGACGCCGGGGGGGCGGCGTACGTGACCTCTCTCCTGCACGCCGTGCCCACTGCCGCCAATGTGGAGTACTATGCCCGGATGGTTGTGCAGAAGGCGATGCTGCGGCAGATGATCTCCGCCGGCACGCAGATCGTCGGCATGGGATTCCGCGAAGATCAGGACGTCGAGCAGCTTCTGGACCAGGCCGAGAAGATGGTCTTCAGCATCGCCAGCAGGAGGATGGGGCAGCACTTCCTCCCGATCTCCGAGGTCCTGCGCGAGAGCTTCGAGCAGATCGACCGCCGCTACCGAGACAAGGGCACGATCAGCGGAGTGCCCACCGGGTTCGCCGAGCTCGACAAGATCACCGCGGGGCTGCAGCCTTCCGACCTGATCATCATCGCGGCCAGGCCCGCAATGGGCAAGTGCCTGAAGTTCGATGCCGAGGTTGTGGACGCGTCCACGGGAGAGGTCCGGACGATCCAGGAGATGGTGGCCGCCGGGCAGGCCGCGCTGCTCACGCTGGGTCACGACCACAGGTTCCGGCCCGCTGCTCCCAGTCTGTTTGTGGACGACGGAGTCAAGCCCGTCTTCCGGGTCACGACCAGCGGTGGCCGGTCGGTCGAGACCACGCTGACGCATCCCTTTCTGACGCCGTCAGGGTGGGAACCCCTGGCCGCGCTTGCACCGGGGGCGCTGATTGCCGTCCCGCGCCGGCTCCCAGTGTATGGGCGGGCAGACCTGCCTGATCACGAGGTCAAGCTGCTGGCCTACCTCTGCAGTGGGCGGCTTCCGGCCCGCCCGCAGATTGCGGAGGACTTCTCCGACGCCGCCGCGGCCGCCGAGGCGATCCTGGCCGGGGCGCGGGGCCGGCGTGTGGCGCAGTCCGGCATCAGCGGGGGCAGCGAGGGCGGGGCCGCGGTGGCCGATCTGTTATGGCGTTACCCCGAGATGGGACAGCCGCCGCACCTCCGGGCGCTGCCGAATGCGGTATTCACGCTGCGCCGCGAGAAGCTGGCGCTGTTCCTCAACCGGCTGATGGGCGCCCTGGCTGAGGTCAGCGAGCAGCCCCACGGCTACCAGGCGCAGGCGATATTTCCATCCGCGCGCATGGCGCGCGGCGTCCAGCACCTCCTCCTGCGCTTCGGCGTACCCGCCGCGCGCCGCGACGGCACGCTCAATCTGGGCATCAGCGCCACGCTCGCTCTGGTACGGGAGGCGGGCATCTTCGGTTGGGAGCGGTTGCGGAGGTGGGCACGCAACGCCCAGCGTTCGCTGCTCGACGAGATTGACGTGATGTGGGAAGAGGTGGTCTCGATTGAGGAGGTCGGGCTCTTCCAGGTCTACGACCTGACCGTGCCGGAAACCCACAACTTCGTAGCCAACGACGTCTGCGTGCACAACACCACCCTTGCCCTCAACATCGCTCAGCACGCCGCGGTTAAGCACCAGATACCGGTAGCGATCTTCAGTCTGGAAACGAACAAGGAGCAGCTCGTCCAGCGGATGCTCTGCAGCGAGGCGCAGGTAGACTCCTCCCGGCTGCGCAGCGGCCATCTGAGCGACGCCGACTGGCCGCGTCTGGCCACCGCAATGGGGAAGCTGAGCGAGGCGCCGATCTTCATTGACGACTCATCCACGCTATCGGCGATCGAGATGCGGGCCAAGGCCCGCAAGCTGAAGGCCGAGCATGGGCTTGGGTTGATCATCATTGACTACATTCAGATGATTCAATCCTACAAGCGGTCGGAGAACCGGACCCAGGAGGTTTCGGAAATCGCCCGCTCGATCAAGTCGCTGGCCAAGGAGCTGAACGTCCCGGTGATCGGGATCTCGCAGCTTTCCCGGGTGGTGGAGGCAACGGGCAGCCGCCTACCGCAGCTCTCTCACCTTCGCGAGAGTGGCGAGCTCGAGCAGGTGGCGGATCTGGTGCTCTTCATATATCGCGAGGAGTACTATGACGAGGCCAAGGCGCGGGCGGAAGGCAAGCAGCACCTCGCCGAGATACGAATCGCCAAGCACCGCAACGGGCCAGTGGGGAACGTCGAGATGTTCTTCAACAAGGAGCACGGCCGGTTCCGAGATCTCGACCGGAAGCACACGGGCACCGCGGGATCGTAGGAGCCCCGGGCACGGGCGGGGAATAACCGCGCGCCCTGTGGCGTCATTCCCTAGAGAACTACCGAGGTGGCCGCACGCGTGTCAGGGGCGAGCAATGTACAGGCACAGGAAGGTCTGGAAGGCGTCGTTGCCGGGGACTCTGCCATCTGCCTGGTTGACGGGGAGCGCGGGCGGCTGGTGTACCGCGGCTACGATGTCGCCGACCTGGCAGAGCACGTCACGTTTGAGGAGGTCGCCTACCTCCTCTGGCACGGCGAGCTACCCACGCGGAGCGCGCTCGACGCCCTGAGGTCCGCCCTGCTGCGGGCCGGCTCCATCCCGGGGCCTGCTCTTGCCCTGCTTCGGGAGATTCCCGCAGGCGCGCAACCGATGGCCGTGCTGCGGACCATGGTGTCGGTGCTGGGGCACTACGATCCCGAGGCCGGAGACGGCTCGCCCGACGCCAACGCACGCAAGGCAGTCCGCCTGACCGCGCAGGTTCCCGCCGTGATCGCCGCGTTCCACCGCCTGCGCACCGGCGGCGATCCGCTGGCACCGCGGGCCGGACTCAGCCATGCCGGCAACTACCTTCACATGCTGGGAGGGAAAGCTCCCGATGTCCAGGCGGCACGCGCCCTCGACGTAGCGCTCATCCTGCACGCCGACCACGAGTTCAACGCCAGCACCTTTGCCGCGCGCGTGACCGCGGCTACGCTGTCAGACCTCCACTCGACGATCGTCTCCGCGATCGGGACGCTCAAGGGGTCGCTTCACGGGGGAGCCAACGAGGACGTGATGCGCCTCCTCGAGCGGATCGGCAGCCCGGACAGGGTCGAGCCGGTTCTACTTGAGATGCTGGAGGCGAAGAAGAAGATCCCGGGATTCGGTCACCGGGTCTACCGCGCCGAAGATCCGCGCGCAGGGTTCCTCCGCAAGATGTCGGAGCAACTGGGAGAGCAAAGCGGCGATCCCCTGTGGTACCGTCTGACGCGCGGGGTAGAAGAGGTGATGACCTCACGGCGACACATCTTCGCCAACGTGGACCTCTATTCCGCGTCGGTCTACCGCGCCCTGGGAATCCCGATGGATTTCTACACCCCGACATTTGCGGTAAGCCGCATAGCGGGATGGACCGCGCACGTGCTGGAGCAGTACTCGGACAATCGCCTCATACGGCCGCTTGCTCATTACACGGGCCCGAACGACCGCTCCTATGTGCCCCTTGAGGCGCGCGGCTGATGATTACCCGGCCGTCGGGAACTCGGCTGTTAGGAACTCGCGGACCGCGCGCGTAAACGCCTCCGGAGCCTCCAGGTTCGACATGTGCCCGGCGGAGGGAATCCGGACGAGGCGGGCGTTCGGCAGCGCCGCGACCATTGCCTCGGCCGCCTGCGGGGGAGTCAGCGTGTCCTCCTCGCCTACAACCACGAGGGCCGGTACCTTGACCTCACCCAGCAGTGACCTGCTGTCCGGCCGCGATGCCATCGCGGACAGCGCCGCGGTGAGGCTGCGTGCCGTAGGGGTCCCAATGATCTCCAACACGGCCTGGATTACCCCGGGCCGCTGCGCCCTGGTGGTGGGACCGACCAACTGCCCGGCGAACTCCTTTAGATACCCCGCGGGGCCCTTGTTCTCGATGCGCGCGATGGCCGCGCGGCGGCGCTGGCGACCCTCCTCGGTGTCCGGCTCTGCGCGTGAGTCCGCGATCAGGAGGGCGCTGACGCGGTCCGCGGCGAGGGCCATCACGCGGAAAGCCACGTATCCACCCATGGAAAGGCCCCCCAGCGCGAAGCGCGGGCAGCCCAGCGCGTCCAGCAGCGCGAGCACATCCTGGGCGTAGGCGTCCATGCTCATGGGATTCCTTGGGATCTCCGAGTCGCCGAATCCCCGGAAGTCTGGCGCTATCACCGTGAACCGGTCGCGCAGCCCGGCCACCTGAACACGCCACATCGCGCGATTCAGCGGGAACCCGTGGAGCAGCACAAGCGGCGTCCCATTGCCCTCCATGTCGTAGCCCATTCTGATCCCGCCGACCTCTGTGTGCACGCGCCACCCCTGTTTCTTCCCATCATAACGCACGTGCGTGCGTTTGATCCCCTTTACGTCCCTGTGGGAACCGCCTGGCCTGGATCTGGCCCCAGTTGGCGCTCTGCCGGTCCCTTCCAGAAACCACCGTGGCATCCTCATGGCGGCCGAATCGCCCGCCTGATCATGGGGAGGAGCCATGGAACAGCCCGCACTGAAATCCGCCGCAGTGGAGCCGCACCTGCCTCTGGTGGCGGCGATCGCCAGGGCGATGGGACGCAGGTTGCCTCCAACCGTGGAGGTGGACGACCTGATCAATGACGGCGTGCTCGGCCTCATGGATGCGCTGAGCCGCTACGATCCGCAACGCCGCGTCGGCTTTTCGACCTACGCCGGCCACCGGATCCGCGGCGCGATTCTGGACGGACTGCGTAGGCGCGACCCGCTGCCGCGCGCATACCGGCGTCTCCAGAATGGCGAGCCCATCCGCCGGATCCAGTTCCTGGCGCTGGACGAAGCCATGATGGTGCCCGACGGCGAGGAGCGAAACCCAGAGGCCGCCGCGGTGGAAGCCGATCTCAGGCGGCAGGTGTGGTTGGGCTTGGCAGCGCTTCCGCCGCGCGATCGTCAGGTACTGGTTCTGCGCATGGTCCGCGGGCTGCCGCTGCGCGAGGTGGCGGTGCACCTCTCGATTTCGATTACACGGGTGGCGGAAATCCAGACACGAGGGCTGGCCCGCATGCGGCGTTTCCTCACCGGCGAGCCGGTCTCTTGTTCGCGTCGCGTGGCGTCCACCCCGGGTAAAGGGGGCAGGCAGGGAGAGAGGGGAAGGCAGGAGGCGCCCGCGCCCACCCCGAACCGTACCCCTGCCTCCGTCCACATATGTCCGCTCCCTCCGCCGGTTACGGTCGGGGCGGGCTGATCGCGCGGGCGGCGGGTCCCCGCACCGGACCGCAAACAGGCGTTGGGACACCCTCATTGGGCGTCCCCAACCGCGGCGCGCCACTGGAGGGCAGGAGTCCGATGTCCGGCCATCGCCGGGGTCCCAACCAGGACCGAGTCCTGCGCATCTTTCCCGCGCTTCAATCCGGCGCTTGGGCGCACATGCTGTCCAACGCGCTCAGTTTGGTCGGCGCCCTCCTGCGCCGGCGTCCTGAAGCGGCCGAGGACCTGCTGGCGTACCTTGCGGACCACCTGCGCCACCAGGTCGCCCCCCGCCTGCCCCTGGTTTCGCTGGCGGACGAACTGCGCGCAGTGCTCGTTGTGATCGGAATCGAGCGGGCCAGGCTGGGCGGCCGGCTCCGCCTCGAAGTGGCATGTACTCCACAATCGCTGGTAGCGCAGGTTCCCTCCCTGGTGCTGCAGCCGCTGGTGGAGAACGCCGTCCGCCACGGGATCGCCAGGCGTCCACAGGGGGGCCGTGTCCGCATCTCCGCGCGTGTGACCGGGAAGGTTCTCCATCTGGTCGTGTCGGACGACGGCCCTGGGGTGCGGCGCCCGCTGGTCTCCTGCGGCCGCGCCGGCTGGGGATTAGTTGGGGTCCGGATGCGGCTGGTCGCGCTCTGCGGGTCCTCGGCCAGGCTGCGGCTCCTGGGCCGGGATGGAGCCGGGGCCATGGCAGCGATCAGCATACCCGCGGTGTTCCTCACGCCGTGAGCGCCCCCGGCGGCCTGCGCGCGGTCATCGCCGATGACGAAGCCGGCGCGAGGGCGCACCTGCGCACGCTGCTCCTTGGTGCCGGCGTGCAGACCGTCTGCGAGTGCGAGTCGGGCGGCGCCGCGCTCGAGGCGGTCGCCGCGATGGACCCAGACCTCCTCTGTCTGGACGTGCGCATGCCCGGGCCGGACGGCATCGAGGTCGGCCGGCTGCTGCGGGCCGGGGGAGGGCCGGAGGTTATCTTCACGACCGGATATGCCGACTACGCCGCGGCGGCCTTCGATCTAAACGCAGCCGACTACCTGCTGAAGCCGCTTTCCGCGGCGCGTGTGGATGAAGCGGTGCGCCGGGTTCGGGCGCGCCTCGCGCACCGCCCCCGGGCGGAGTCCGTTCCGCCCGTGTCGCGTATCTTCGTACCCGCGGACGAACACCACGTGGCGGTGGCGCCCGAGGACATCCTGTACGTGGAGGCGCGGGATGGCGCCAGCTTGATCCACACCGATGCCGGCGTGCGGGTGGTGCGGGTTTCTCTGTCCCGGCTTCAGCGGCTGCTGGCGCAGTTCGGTTTCATGAGAACCCACCGGGCGTACCTGGTCAACCTGCACCGAGTACGTGCGTTGGTGCCGTGGTCGCGCCACGTGCACAGCGCCCTGCTCGACGGCGGGAAGGAGACCCACGTCCCTGTCGCCAAGTCACGAATTGCCGCGTTTCGATCCAGCGTGATCTGGATGGCGCAGGCAGGAGGAGGCAGGGATGGATCTGGGGCTTCGAGGGAAGGTGGCGATGGTCTCCGGCGCCAGCGGGGGGCTGGGCCGGGCAATCGCCGAAGGGCTGGCCGCTGAGGGCACAGCGGTTGCGATCTGCTCGCGCTCCGAAGGCGCGATCATTGCCGCGGCCGAGGCCATCAACTCCAACACGCAGGTCGCCGCCGCCGGAGGGCAGGCAGTTCCCGTGGTCGCGGACGTGAGCCGCGAGGCGGACATCGCGCGGTTTGCGGCGCAGGTGCTGGAGCGGTGGGGCCGCGTGGACATCCTGGTGACGAACAGCGGCGGCCCGCCCTCGGGACCGGTGACCTCGCTGGCGGACGTGCAGTGGGAGTCGGCCGTCCAGTCGCTCCTGCTCTCCGCGGTTCGGCTCTCTCGGGAGGTCATTCCCTCGATGCAGGCACGCCGTTGGGGACGGATCCTGCACGTCGCCTCGTTCGCGGTCAAGCAACCCGTGCCCAACCTGGGCCTCTCGAACTCCGTGCGCATGGCGGTCGTGGGTCTGGCCAAGACTCAGGCGATTGAGCTGGCTCCCCACAACATCCTGGTGAACACGATCTGCCCTGGTCCAATCGCCACCGATCGGTTGGCGGCGCTCACCCGGCAGTACGCGGAGCGCGAGGGCTTGTCCCACGACGCCGCGGTGCAGCGCCTCTGGATCTCCCAGATACCACTCGGCCGGCTGGGTGAACCCGCCGAGTTCGCGAACCTGGCAGTCTTCCTGGCATCCGAACGCTCCAGCTTCATCACCGGCGGCACGTTCCAGGTGGACGGCGGCGCGGTGCGCGGGCCTTTCTGAGGGGAGGATCGAACTGTGGCAGCGACCGACATCATGGCGTATCTCGATGCCCACCAGCAGGAGCACCTCGAGCGCACGCGTACGTTCATCCGGCAGCCCAGCATCAGCGCCGACGGCACCGGCATCGCCGCGATGGCCGATCTGGTAGCGGAGACGATCCGGGAGGTCGGCGGACAGGCCGAGATCGTGCCCACCGCGGGACACCCCGTTGTTGCCGGCCGCCTGGAGGTCGGCGCGCCCCGCACGCTTCTCTTCTACGGCATGTACGACGTGCAGCCGGTTGAGGGCGAGGCGTGGACCGTGCCGCCGTTTGCGGGCGAGGTGGTGGATCTTCCGGGGTGCGGGCCCTCGATGGTGGCGCGCGGCGTCTTCAACTCGAAAGGCCCTATGGTCGGCTTTCTCAACGTGCTGCGTTCCTACCGCGCGCTGGGCCAAAGCCCGCCGGTCAACGTCGTCTTCATGGTCGAGGGCGAGGAGGAGCTGGGCAGCCGGAACCTCCGCGCGTTCGTGGAGTCGCACTGCGATCGGCTGCGCGCCGATGCCGCCTACTTCGCGTTCTACGGGCAGGACGCTCGAGGGATACCCGCGATGTACCTGGGGGTGAAGGGCATCGCGTTCCTGGAACTCGTCTGCCGCGGCGGTGAGTGGGGCGGGCCGCAGTCACGCATGATCCACGGAAGCAACGCCGTCTGGATAGGCAGCCCCACCTGGAGGTTGCTGCAGGCGCTGGCCTCGATGATGGGACGCGATGAGCAGATCCTGGTCGAGGGCTTCTATGACGACGTGATCCCGCTGAGCCCGGACGAAGAGCGTCTTCTGGAGCGGCTTACAGAGGTCTTCGACGAGCGGGAGATCTTATCGCAGAACGACGTGCGGCGGTTCAAGCTCGAGGGCCACGGCGAGACACTGTTGCGCAACTATCTGTCGCTTCCCACGCTCAACATTGACGGTATGGTCTCCGGCTGGGTTGGCCCGGGATCCAAGACGGTGCTACCCCACGAGGCCCGGGCGCGCGTGGACGTCCGCCTGGTCCCGCGCATGGAGATCGGCAGCACGCTCAAGCGGCTGCGCGATCATCTGGATGGCCTGGGCTATGAGGACATCGAGATTGACCTGTGGCAGGCCTATCCCTGGGCCCAGACCCCCTGGCTCAGTCCGGTGGTGCAGGCTCTGGATGGAGCGATGCGGGACCAGGGTGTCGCGCCCTACACCTGGCCGCGCATTGCCGGCAGCGCGCCGATGTATCTGTTCTCCGATGTCTTGGGAATGCCGTTCGTGATGGGTGGGCTGGGTCACGGCGGCCGCGCGCACAGCCCCAACGAGTACGCTACGGTTGAAGGGATGCGGCTGTTCGAGCGGTCGGTGGCCGGGTTCCTGGAGCGGTTCGCCGGGACATAGCGCCCGCGTGCTATACTGCTGAAAGCCGGTCAGCCCCCATCGTCTAGCCGGGCCCAGGACGTCGGCCTTTCAAGCCGGTAACGCGGGTTCGAATCCCGCTGGGGGCACCACCTCCTCTACCCTGCATTTGGGGCTCAAACCCGCTTCTGGTCAGGCTTCCGGCGTTTTCATGCTTGCTTCTCTCCAGTGGCCACTTGTGGCCAACACTGCCGTTTTCCGCCCTCTAGTGACGTTGAAAAGACGTTGCAAGAGGTGCTACCATCCGGTTCCGATATGGCGAGTCTGTGGACCATCCACCAGCAGCCCCGCATGGTGCGGGTGAACGGCAGGGAGTATCGCTACCCGGCCCGCATGTTCTACCGCCTTGCCTACCGTCTCTGGTTTCCATCCGGACGCGTCCTGACCAAGACCAAGGATGTCAAGACGAGGAGCGCTGCGGTGGTGCTGCTTCGGGATGCCGAAAAGCTGGAAGCGCGGTCTCAGCGCGCCATCCTGGATCAAACAGATGTGCGGATGTTCCATGCGATTGGGCTGCTGACCGCCGCCGAGGCGGAGCAGTTCCTTGGACGCCCGCCGGATCTGACGTGGGAGAAGCTCGTGCAAAAGTACGAGAAGTACTCGGCGACACACTGCCGGCCGAACACGCACCGCGAGAACATGCGCAGGGCCCGGCAGCTCGTCGACCATCTCACCAGGCGTGGGATTACCCCGGAGGTTGTCACGACGGAGGATACTGAGGATTGGAAGGCCGAGCGCAAGAGGGCCGGAGTGTCAAACAGGACCGTGAATATCGAGTTGAACATTCTCTGGCAGTTGCTTGACGGGGCGTTTGAGGACGGCCGCAATCCCGCACGCAGGGTTGGGAAACTGGATTCCGCGAAGATGGCGCGGCTTCCGCGGGCCTTAACGCCTGAAGAGGATGAAGCGGTCATGCGTCTCATATGGGAAGACCGCGGACTCCTCGCTGGTCAGCTCTGGTGGATGTACCTGCTCTATCGGTTTGGCGGCCTAAGGCGAGATGAGGCTCGGTTGCTGCCTTGGGTTCACGTCTTGGAAGATCGCGTCCTGATTCAGGAAGTGAAGCTGGAAGAGCATGAGCTGTCCAGGATAGACGAGTTCGATCAAGACACATGGCGGCCGAAGGAGCGTGATGCCCGGGCTGTGCCGCTGCCGAAATGGGTGATGGAAGAACTTCGGACAATGCCAAGAACGAGCCGACTCGTGTTCTCGGAGCACGGTCGCGCATTCCTTCCAAGCACCATCACGCGGGCGTTCAAGCGAATCTTGAAGAAGGTTGCGCCTGAACTCACGCTCCACGACCTACGCCACACGTACATCACCGAGCAGATGGAAAACGGAGTGCCACCGGCCCGAGTGCAGAGATTGGCCGGACACAAGCTGCTTAGCACCACTGAACGCTACACCCATATAGCGATTGAAGCCAGGGTTCGGAATCTCGAGCAGGCGTACCGGTCAATTCCTGACCGCGAAGCGTTAGTGCGGACAGTCGGCACCGGATATCCTCCAACTATGTAGGATTGGCAGTATTCAGGAACTGTGTACGGAGCTCGTCTTGTGCAGACGCCCGCTCGAGTTTCTGATCGTCCAATATCCCTTCCGATGGTTTTCAAGCCATTTCTGAACGGCCTCAGGCTCGAATCTCAGACATCGTTCATTGAGACGTAGATGGGGTAGCCGCCGAATCTGGCAGAGGCGGTAGATCGTACGCACCCTCAAGCCCAGTAACTCAGCGACTTCATCTGCCGTCAGGAGCTTGGCGACCATGAGGACATCCAGCCGACTCGAGGAATCAGCAGCTTCCTTTCTCGGCAAATTGGTCGGCGGCAGTTACCTCCTCGGGCTCCGGGGTCGGCCTGCCCCCCCCCGGGCGATCCAAACGCGCAGCTCCTCTTCGTGAATCCTCACCAAACGACCGACGCGGACGGCCGGGAGCCTCCCCTGGCGGACCAGTTCGTAGATCCGGGCCTTGGGCAGGCGCAACATCTGTGCGGCTTCCTGCGCGAGCAGCATCCTCATCGAAGATCACCCGTTTCTTCCGGTGCAAGTTCGAACCTACCTGGTCCCGGTGAATGAGCCGAGGACGTATCCGGCGGCGATCAGGTTACCCGTAGGGCACTCGATGTTGGTCCCGGTCAGGGGCGAATGGTCGCCCTCCGCCACCCCGCTCGCCATACGGAACCTCGGGACAGTCAGGTGGCCGTGTGCTCGTCGAGCAGCAGCGCACGTAGACACCCTGCGGTTGTACTCGCTCAAAGAGGAATGCCCGCGACGGGTCCGATGGGGACATTCCGCGGTGCCGCTCCTCAATGGAAGACGGGCGATGGATTACACGGCCGGCAGGATATGACCCCAGTCATATCCCCGCCCCGCAAAGATGTGACTGGGGTGAGACGACAGGGACGCCCTGCGGCGCTAGGTTGAGAGCGTCAGACAGACACGACGGAGGCCGACAGGAGCGGTGTTTGAAGGATTCCTTATCGATCTGGCCCGCCTGGCGAACCTCGACCCTGTGGAGATGTTCCATCCCACAGCCGGCCGCAGGCGCCGGGATGGGAGACCGCGTGTCGAAGTCTTCCGCCGAGCCCGCCTCATCACGGGTGGGGCAGGCGATGCAGGAGGTGGCGATCTGATGTCAGGCGGCGTGCTGCGTCTCTTCTCGTTCGCACGGTATGGGTTCTATCTCTTCCTGATGATCTCATATGCTACGGGTTGGCCTCCGCTTCCCCCTGGCCGGCTGCCCCTGGTGATGGGTCTCCTCCTGGCGCTCGCGCTGATCGGTGTCGTGCTGGGCCGCGGCCTCCGGAGCCGGACCGTCGCCCAGGGGCTGGTTGCCGCGGAAGTGGTCCTGATCTTTGCGATCGGGGTGCTCGTCCAGGCCCGGGGGCTGTTTGCCATCCTGTACTTCATCACGGTGGCCGAGGCGGTCTTTGCGTTTGCCCGGCCGATGCCTGTAGTCGCGGCGTGTTATGCCCTGCTGGGGGTCAACCTGGCGCTGGCGACCCCGGCGCCGTTCTTCTGGGCGGTTGCCGGGCCGCTCTTGGGCTACGCGCCCGGGTTTGCGGCCTTTGCCGGCCTTAGCCTGCTGGTGGCGGAGCACGACCGGGGCCGCCGCGAGATCGCGACCCTCTACCGGCGCCTGGAAGAGGCGCACCGGGAGTTGCAGCGCCACGCCGCCCAGGTGGAGCAGCTCGCCGTCGTACGCGAGCGGGCTCGGCTGGCGCAGGAGGTCCACGATACGGTCGCCCACGCCCTCACGGGAATCATCGTCCAGGTGGATGCCGCCGGGCGCCTGATGCATGAGCAGCCGGACCGTGCAGCGGATGCCCTTGGCAAGGCTGAGGCGCAGGCCCGAGCGGGGATGGAGGAGGTCCGGCGCACAGTCCAGGCCCTGCGGCCTGAGGCTCTGGAGGCCGCTGGCGGCCTGGCGGCGATGCGGCGGCTGGCGCAGGAGTTTCAGGACAGCACCGGCATCACGGTGGCGCTGCAGACCCAAGGTTCACCCCGTCCCCTGCCTGCCGCAGCAGAGGTGGTGCTCTATCGCGCCCTGCAGGAGGCGCTCACCAACGCCGCCCGCCACGGGCAGGCCCGGCGGGTGGAGGCTACCGTCCAGTACGCCGGTGAGGATGTGGAGTTGCGCGTCACCGATAATGGGAGGGGGACCAACGCGTTCCGCCCTGGGGTCGGTCTCTCAGGCATCGCCGAGCGCGCCGAGAGCCTGGGCGGATGGGCCAGGTTCGACGGGCGGCCCAGGGAGGGGTTCCAGGTGACCGTGTTCGTGCCGGCGCAGACGACTGAGGCCTCGTCCGCCCAGCCGCCACAGCCAGATCCGAGGGGCTACTAATGGTGCGCGAGCGTGCAGTCCGCACGGAGCCGATCCGCATCCTCATTGCCGACGACCATACCCTGATGCGGGAGGGGCTGCAGACCATCCTGGAGACCCAGCCGGACCTGCGCGTGGTGGGCCTGGCCGCCACCGGCGCAGAGGCCGTGGCGCAGGTCCAGGCTTTGCACCCCGACCTAGTACTGATGGACGTGCGGATGCCGGAGATGGATGGGGTCGAGGCCGCCCGGCGCATTAGCGAGATCGCCCCGCAGGTGCAGGTCCTCATGCTCTCGGCCTTTGATGATGACGTCTACGTCATCGAGGCGCTGAAGGCCGGAGCGGTCGGATACCTGCTGAAGGACTTCCCGTCCGAGGAGCTGATCAAGGCGATCCGGACCGTGCACCACAGCCAAGGCATCCTCATCCCTCCCGCCATCGCAGCCAGGGTGCTGGGTGATCTAGCCAAGGGGGGTCCTCGGCCCGAGCAGGCGAGCGTAGCCGAGATGGCGCGATCAGGGGTCACGACCGAAGGGGCCCGGCTGGCCGAGCCCCTCACGCCCCGCGAGGAAGACATCCTCCGCCTGGTGGCGCGGGGGCGGTCGAACCAGGAGATCGCTCAGGCCCTCTATCTGGCGGAGGGCACGGTCAAGAACTACATCAGCCGGATCTACGCGAAGCTCCCTGCCCGCGACCGCGCCCAGGCGGTGCTGTTCGCCATCGAGCGCGGGCTGACAGAGCCCTCCGGCTGACGCCGGCAGGTGCGCCTCCGCAAGAGACGGTGAGGCGCAGAGGGTGGGCACGCACCAAGGCCGGTGGGGGTCTGTGTGGTCGGTGCTGCCTGAGAGATTCGAGTGGAAGACGCGCCCACGGCCAGACCTCCCGGGTCGCCAGGACAGTCTGGCGTAGAGACGCACCAACGGTCGCAGCAGGAGTCGCGCCTCATCGTCTTCTGAGTCCATCATGGATGGCCGACAGCTGAGCCGAGCGCTCAACGATGCGTTTGCCACCTGGCTTGCAGGGTCCGAAGCCCGGGCGCTGCACCACTCGCTGAAGGGCTCCTGTGAGGCCCTCAGGCGGTTTTGCTCGCTGCAGGAAGCCGTCACTCTTCTCCGCGACGTCGCCGGCGGCGACTACCAGACCAAGGACGCGCTGCTACGCGCGTTCGTGGAGGCCTATCAGCGGGACGGGAACCCTCACCGGCCGGCGCTCTTGTTGCTGGGCGCCCTCCAGCCAGGGTTGAGCCACCTGTTCCACCAGCACGCCGGGCGCTGGCCGGGATTGGAGGACGCCGAGCTGTGGGCGCAGATCACGGTGTCCTTGCTTGAGGTAGCCGCCTCGTACAGCCTCGCCCGCCGCCCGCACCGGGTGGCCAAGAACCTGCTCCTGGACACCCTGCGCCGCACGCTTCGCTGGCTCCACGCGCACCACGGCCAGCGAAAGACGCCGCGTGCCCGGCGTGCGGACGACGAGGTGTCGATTGAGATGATCGAGGCCATGCCCTACCTCCAGGCCCTGGTGCGGATCGGCGTGGTGGACGGCGAGGATGCCGCCATCCTGCTGGCGACGCGCGTCGTGGGCGAGCGGCTGCCGGTCCTGGCCCGGCAGCGGGGGGTTAGCTACGAGGCGCTGCGCAAGCGCCGACAGCGGGCGGAGCGGGCGATCTGGGAGCATTTGCAGGCTGCGGTCTGTCGGATCGCGCAGCGCGACAGGCTGGACCCGAACTCGGTGTCGCTGGCCGAGGCCCTGGAAGAAGTGATGCGCGATGTCCCACGCGCAGGGGGAAGTTGACATATCGGGGTGAGATGGGACCCGGCAGAGGCCGTACCGATGGCGTCAGGGTTGCTCTGCCATTCCCAGAGACCTGCGAGGAGGCATTCCATGAGGGTTGTGGCCGCACTCACGTTGATCCTGATTCTGCTCGCACCGCTGGCGCTTGCCGGAGCACCGGCGACCGTCACCGTGGTCGTCAGGCAGCCCCCGCTGCGCGTGGTGTTGAAGCTGGTGCCCGACTACGCTCTTGTGCTGGCCTTTGACCGGCCGATCGGTACGGTGGGCATCGGCGATGACACCCTCGTGGCCACGGCGGTTCGGGAAACGGACCTGATCATGAAGGCTCTCCGCCCGTCAGGGCGAACCAACCTCCTGGTATGGGCGGGGGACGTCCGGACGGTGTGGGAGATCGTCGTCAACCGCGCTGAACGCACCGCTGACATCGTCCAGGTGATTACGCAGCAGCCGACCCCGCCACCCCCACCTCCGGCTGCCCCGCCCCAGGAGTCCTCGGTACCCCCAGCCAGCACGCCGCCGGCGCAGCCCGCCTCAAAGGGGCTCAATTCCAGCACCGCTGCTGTGGTTCCGACTACACCCGATCTTTCGAGAGGAGACAATGCGTGCTTCCGGCGTGGACGTTGTGAACCCGCGGGTAGAGCCAGTCACAGGCTTCCCTCCTGAAACATCGAGCTCGAGTCCTCCGGCAACACACCTTGATAGACTCAACTGGTGCGTTGCCTGGAGATACTTCCGCTAGAGGCCGAACCTATCCGGCTCTGTCGTCTTTGCGGAAATCAATCCAGCTCAAACTGTCGAATTGCTCGTGGAGCGCTCGCGAGCACATGGTCAGGTCGCGTCCGCACTTCGGAAGCGAATCTCACAGAACGTCCTGGCCCTCTGCCATTTCTCCTTGTCCTTGTCTCGTGGTGCGTCCTGCTCCTGCCTCCGTAGCGTGGCCAATACATCCCCCTCGGCGGCCCAGGTCCAGTCAAGGGCGTACTCCAGCGGATCGCCCTCTTTCGCCGGGACGGGGTATTTCACAGCAGCCCGGTGGTCGCAGAGCCACTCCGTGAAGCCGGGCAATGTTTGACAGGAATGATGGTAGGCCCCGCCTACCCATTGCTGGCGCGTCTCCGTCTGATGGGCGTCGATAATCGGCTGACCGATGAAGATGTCGTTCTGCGAATCTATCACGCACTTCCCGAACGCGACGCCGACGCGGAGGGGCATGGAACCGATGCTCTGTCCAACAAGGAAGCAGAGCAGCATCGGAAGCACGTCCATCGCGCCTTCGGCAGGCGCCCAGAGCAGGACCGTGTCGCTGAATACTGCGCCGTCGACGATGAGCAGGGGTTCACTTCGCGGCTTGTAGCCGACCATACACTGAAAGGATCGAACCTGCCTCCTTAGCCCAAGGTAGTTCTCGTACACCGTTTCCAGCGGGTTTGTCCTGACCAAATGGGAGAACCCCAGCACGTCACATACTGCAACTAGATATTCGCCGATCGCCATGTCGGGCGCCCCCTAGATTCGATCCTTCGTCACCCCGTGCTTCGGGTGGGGCCAGCCTAGGAGGAACATGGCGAACTGCCTGGCGTCCCTTGTGCGATGGCCCACGAGCCGCCCCTTGAGGGCTGCGACTCCCAGGTGGCGCTCAATTCCCTGAGGGCCTTCTCCAAGAATCGTTCGAACGGCGTCTTCATGCGTCCTGCCTCCGGGTGTTGCTGGGTAACCATTCAGCCTACCTCTCGCGGAACCGTTCCCTCCTTGGAGGTCCATATCCGACACGCTTTCCATCTGCTGTGCTCTTGCGAGTTCCCCTGCTGAACGGCCCGTCCTCCACTCTGACCCAGCAGGTGCCGCTACTTGGCTTGATGCCAGGTAACATCAGCCCTGAAGCACAGCCACCGCAGCAACGCGGAGGAAGTACCTTCCCTGAAGCGCGACCTCCAGGCAACATCTCATGCGATTCACCCCGCCATTCCGCACCGCGGGCAGCGCAGTTCCGTGTCTCCCATATGCAAGAGTGCCAGCCCGCAGTTGGAACAGAGCAGGTGTTCCACAACAAAGGCGGTCAAAGGGCGCCGGCCTCCCCGCCTGGGCACCCGCTCGAACTTGCGCCTGATGCGCTGGAGAGCGTTGTCAATCACCTTCATGCTACGGCCCAGACTGCCTGCCATCTCCTCGTAAGACTTGCCCTCCAGGTAGGCGGCCAGCGCCCTGTACTCCAGCTCATTGAGCACGATCCTGCCCGGCAGCGGCAGCCCTTCCCCCTCTGCCACAAGCGCTTCGTATATTGGACACAGAGCATTACGCCGGCATCGTGCGCACTTCCGGATGTGCCGAAGGAGGCGCAGTCTTGGCGCAAGACGATATCTCGCCCCGCCGCTCTCGTTACCCATTCCCAATTCCGCTTTCTTGAAACATGATTTCGTGTTCCAGACAGGCAATACTTTTCCCTGCGCATCTTCCATCATGACTCGCGACATTTGATGAGCCGTTTCTTCGCGCTCAAACCCGACCCGAACCGCTCGCGAATGGTCATGTCTCCAGGCTCGATGGCCGCCGGTGCGGTCGCTGGTGTCCTGGGCCTGACGCCACGCGTGGCGGCTGAAGCCCTCGCTTTGATCACAGCCCCCCTCAATGGTCGGGGGAAAGAACGAAGACGGTCTTGCCGTAGTCCTTGGAGTCCTCCCAGAAGTCACCCATGAGGTGCGTGGCGAAAAGCACTTTCAGATCTATCTTCGGATGCTCGGCCACCTTCTTCACCTCGCCAAGCAGTAACCATCCAGACTTGTGTTCGCAGGCGTCCCGGCAGTGCTTGCAGGAGCAAGGTCAGACCCTCGCCACCTCCGCTGTCCCGCCCTGACGTTCGGATTCCGTCTCGCCGGTCGCCGCGCGGCCGGGACGGCGCACTCGATGGCTCGGCCTGAAGCGCGAGGTGGCGCGGGACGATCTGCGGCAAAGCGGCGAGTCGTCTGGAGGTCACGGGCATCACGTGCAAGGTAGCCTGTCCCGACGGCGAGAGCCGAGGACATTTCCGGGTGAAGGAGGTGGTGGCGGAGGGGGAGTGCGGAAGTGACAAGTGCATACGGTGACCGGCTACAGGTTGAGGACGGGTCTGCTAAGTCCGCGGATTCGTCGGAAGCGTACGGCCTGTTGGCGTCGGACGAGGAGCGGCCTGTCGTTGAAGAGCCGCAGCCGGGCCTGTACTATCGGCTGCACCCGGACGCGCGCGGTGGCATCGTCCTGACAGAGGTGCTGCGCCGTCGCGGACCGGACGGCCGGCGCGTGGTGCTGACCCGCTACGTGTCCGGCTCCAGACGCAACGGGCGCTCCTGTACCTGCGGCTTGTGGCGGCGCGCGGGGACCTGCTTCCACCTCGTCAGCGTGGAGTGGGCCCTGGCCGAGGCCGCCCGAGCGAAGCCGCTGTTGTCGACCTGCAGTGAGGAGGACCGGCATCTCTTCGTCTGCGGGGCATGCGGCGGCGACGCCTCGACCGGCTGGCGACGCGGACGCTCGCTCCTCTGTACGGCGTGTCTGGAGGAGCGGCGGCTGCGCGAGAGGCCGGCGGTCGAACGGCAGCGCGAGACTGGCTTCTGCGCCCGATGCGGGATGCTGGCTGCGGGCCTGGTGGCTGTGGTCGGGGATCGATACTGCCCGGCGTGTGCCGGGGAGGTCCTCGCCCGGCTGCCCGGACTCGTGGCCCGGCTCTACCGCAAGATCGAGGCGTGTGAGCGGTTCTCGCAGCGCTGCCTCCGGCTGACAGGCAGGCGAAGCGAGGAGGCGGATCTCTACGCTTCCGATCTTCGTCGCACGGTGGCCTGGCTCAGGCCGCAGGCCGTGGAGCAGTTCAGGCAGCAGCTTCTTGCTCGCCTGAAAGCTCGGAAGGTCATACCGCCGGTTGCCGCCCCGGTACTGCCAGCGGGGGAGGCGACGTCGGTGGCGTTCGAGGGCGTACCTGCAGCATGATGCAGCAGCAAATCTACTGCCGCCACCTCCACTCCCAGCGGAGGGCTGGACACTGTCCAGCTCCTCACCGGGAGCGGAGACTCGACGCCCCGGTTCGCTTCCCCCACCACCTTTTCTGGCGATGTCCCTTTCGCTCACGCCCCGAGACCACAGCATATTCCTCGATCTGAAGGATCAGGGAGCAGCCACGGCCGAGGATCTGCTTCCCTGGTTTCCCTCAGCGTCGGCGCTGAGGATGCGCCTTCTGCAGATCGTGCGGGCAGGGTACGTCGAGATCGTCGGCCATGACAATGGCCGACGGGTCTATGCGCTAGGCCCCCGAGGCAAGCGACACCTGGGTATCAATTCCAACTGGCGCACGCGCCCGCAGGAAGCCCTCCGTCAGGTGCTGTGGCGGCGGTGCCATGCGCAGTTGGTGGCACAAGGGTATCGGCGGATAGGGGGCTGGCGTGGCGGGGTAGGACTGTATCGCGGGATCTCAGGCCCGGCGCTGGCCGTGCAGGTCTTTGGCGCCAGGCCATCAACCTGTCACATCCACACGCTCCTCAAGCGGCATCGCCCGGCGCTGATACGTGAGGGAGCGGTGCTGTGCGTGTTCAGCCCCTCAGAATTCGAGTTTGCAGAGGCTGGTGGCTGGCTCCTCGTTGGTTGTGTGGAGACCTCGTCACTTGTCAGTCCAGATCCAAAGGGGTCTGCCGGTACTCGTTGATGAGGCGCGAGGTTGCGATGCCAGTTCATCCGCTTCGGGCCAGATAGCCCAGCGCCTACAGAGACGCTGCGGCGGGCCCTGTATGCGCTGAGTTGCCCCGGGCCAACGAAGACGCGGCCCGGAGCCTGGCCGAAGGGCTCGAGGAGACCCTCACCCTCCATCGGCTGGGCCTCGCCGATCGGTTGGGGCTGGACCACGAGTGACCAGAAGCAGCGGTGGCTGGCGACGACCTTGTTGGAGAACGAACCCAGGCTGCGTCGGCTGCGCAGGTGTCCGGCGTTGCCACAGTTGCGCATCGCGCTCAAGACCGCTGTCATGCAGGGAAAGGAGGTGAGGGTAGCGTAATGAGCGCTGGGGGTTGCTCCCGGAAAATCAACTACCCTTTGGACACCCTCCTGGAGGTCTGTGGGTGGCGATCGTTTCAGCCCGAAGTACGCGAGGCGATGCGCACCGTGCAGCGCACGAGCGGTGGTGAGGAAGCCGGAGGCTGGCTGGAGGTGCGGCTGCCCGCGCCCTCCGGAGCACGGAGTCAGCTACGCCGGACGTTGCGCGACGTCGGACGGCCCGCCTGAGAGGAGGCTGGAGGTGAGCGGGGGCCAAGCGAGCCGGCCCCTTCAGTGTGAGGCTGGGCACACGCCGATGATCACCAAGGGAGGCTAGCGAGGTGAACACGTACATCATAGGCCAGGGGAAGTGCCACCCAGGGCTTGACAGTCTCGGACCAGTACATACGCCGGACATCCCGGTAATTTGAGTGTACACTGTCCACGGAGTGATCCATTCTGCAAGACTAGGGGTCATCGGCCTCGGTCTGATGGGGGAACGGTACGGGCGGATTCTCGCCGCGCTCCCTGCCTGCGAAGTCGTCGCCGTCGCTGATCTCGACGTTTCCAAAGCGCACACCCTCGCCGCGCAGTTGGGTGCGGAAAGCTGTTCAACCGACGCGCTCATCGCCCGGCCCGACGTGGATGCGATCTGCGTGTGTACGCCTGAAGACACGCACGCGGAGATTGCCTGCGCGGTTCTGGCCGCCCGGAAGGACCTCCTCGTCGAGAAGCCACTGGCCAGATCGTCCGCCGAAGCGCACCGCATCGCCGCTGCGGCCGAGGCGTCCGGCAGGATCGCGGCCGTCGGGCACCTGCTCCGGTTCGAGCCCCACTATGCTGCGGCCTACCAGCGTCTCCAGGCCGGCAGCATCGGCGCGCCCCTGTATGCCGTTGCTTGGCGCGAGAGTACCCGCGCATCCGCCACCCGCTACGTCAGCCGGTCGTCCGTGCGGATGCACCTGATGGTACACGATATCGACCTGCTGCGGTGGTTTTCGGGCGCCGAAGTGCTCCGCATCCAGGCGGCCTGTCCCAATGCTCCCTCGCCGGGCTCCGGCGCAGGCGGGGCCGAAGCCGTCACCGCCATCCTCGAGTTCACCAACGGCATGACCGCGACGCTGGTGCACTCGTGGGCGCTGCCGTCGTCGACGCCTTCGCCGCTGCGCACCGGGGTGCGGGTGGTCGGCAAGAAAGGTGAAGTCGGCGTGGACTTTAGCCTGCCCGCAGTCACGGTCAGCGACGAGACGGGTCACACGCATCTATTGACCGAGTACTTCACCGAACTGCCGACGGCGCAACTCGCGGGCTGCCTGCGCTCACAGATCGAGCACTTCGTGCGCTGCGTCGCCGCACGGACCGCTCCGCTGGTTTCCGTGAACGACGGCCTGAGGGCCGTGGAGGTGGCGGAAGGGATCCAGCAGGCGATCGAAGGTCAGCACCACGTGACGCTGTCTTATGCGTGAGGCCACGCAGCACACGCATGAGGACGACGCGCGATCAACCGGCACTGCCGGTGATGGTTAGGAGGCGATGACAATGCGAAGTTGGCACGTCAGGACCCTTGCGATGGGGCTCGTCGTACTGCTGGTTGTCCTGGTCGCGCCGCTGACCAAGGCGGCGCCCACCCCCGTGACCTTGGACTTCCCGAGCTGGATGTGGTCTGAGCCGGGAGTCGGCGAGTACTTCAACGACGCGATCGCCGAGTTCGAACGTGAGAATTTCAACGTTAAGATCAAGAAGACGACCATTCCGGCCGGCGAGTGGGAAGACAAGATAATCATCACCCTAGCGTCCGGTCAGGCCCCCGACGTTCTCAAGCTCTTCACCAACAACGTGCCGTTCTTCATGGATCGGGGTTTGCTGGAGCCGCTCAACAGGTGGTTTGACAACGCACCGTTCAAGAACAAGCTCATCGGCGTGCAGAAGGTGGCTGTGCGGGACGGCAAGGTGTACGGGGTGGTACTGACGGCCTCTCCCCACGGTTTCCAGTACAACAAGAAGCTGCTCGAGGCGGCAGGTGTGACGCGGGTCCCGACGACGCCTGCGGAGTTGTTCGAGGCCGCCCGGGCCATCAAGGCCAGGACCGGGCTGTTCGGGTATGCGTTTGCCAGCGACCCGGCGGATGTGCTCCAGGCGTACATCTCGCTGATGCAGTGGGTTATCGGGAACGGATCCGACTTCTCAAGGGACGGGAAACCGAACTGCAACGATCCCAAGATCGTGGAGTCGCTGGAGTGGCTGAAGCGGTTGCTCGACGCCGATCTTGCGCCGCGGGGTGTCACCGTCTCCATGTTCCGGCGGATGTTCTGGGAAGGGCAGCTGGGTATGATTGTCGACGGTCCGTACACGATGACGTACATTCGTGACCGCAACTCGCAGCTCTACCCGTCGATCGGATACGGTCCGGTCCCGTTTGCGCTCCGTGACGCGGGGTCGATCACGGGCGGCGCCTTCTACACCATCCCACGGGTCGCCAAGAACAAGGAGGAGGCCTGGAAGTGGATCGAGTTCATCAACCGCGACAAGTGGCAGCGCCGCTGGCTGGAGGAGCTTGTCCAGATCCCCGGCACCGTGGTGAAGCCCACGGAGAAGTTCCTCAAGGACAACCCGTGGGTCAACACGATGAACGAGATTGCCGCGAAGCAGAAGTCAGGTTTCGGCTACGCGCCGTCGGGGTTTGAGAAGTACGGCCCTGAGTTCCGCCGGATCGTTATAGATCACTGGGCGCAGGTACTGGCCGGGCGGCAGGCGGTGAAGCCTGCGATGGATGCCTGCCAGACCGCGCTGGAAAGGTGGGCGGCGACGCTGCCGAAGTAGCGAGAGCATGACGGCCCCGGAGCAAGTACCGGGATCGGCGCCCGTTCCGGGGTTCGTTGTATTACTGCGAACCTCATGACCGCATCCACTCGACGCCTGGCCTTCGGGCTGGTTGCCCCGGCGGCGATTCTGATCGGCGTCGTGTTGTTCTATCCCATTCTTCACGGCGTCTGGATGAGTCTGTTCGACATCCCGCTGCTGGGGCCGCCGCCCAGGTATGTGGGGCTGTCGAACTTCGCGAACCTCGTGATGCGCGACGATTTCCGCCATGCGTTCAAGGTGACGCTGGCCTACACCGCCGGCACGGTGGTGACGGCGTTTGGCATCGGCTTCCTGGTGGCCATCCTGCTCAACGCGGCCATCTTCGCCCGGCCGATCGCGCGGACGCTACTGCTCCTGCCGTGGGCGATTCCGGAGGTTGTCGCGGTTCTCGTCTTTGCCTGGATGTTGGACTTCCAGTGGGGAGTCCTGAACTATCTGCTGTCGCTGACCGGGTACTTCCCGCCGAAGATCGGCTGGCTGTTGTCCCCGGACCTGGCGCTCTACGCGGTCATGGCGGTAACCGCGTGGAAAGACTACCCGCTCGCCGCGGTGATGATCCTGGCCGGCCTCCAGGGCATTCCGCAGGACCTCTATGAGGCGGCGCGGGTGGACGGCGCGACGTCGTTTCAGGAGTTCCGGCACATCACGCTGCCCGGGCTTCGGCCCATCTCGGCGGTCGTCTTCCTGCTGCTGACCCTCTACTCGTTCAAGCGCGTCGCCCTCATCTACATCATGACCGCCGGCGGGCCGAGTCGTGCCACCGAGACACTCTCGGTGTTGACCTATCTCGAGGGCTTCAAGTTCTTCCGCATGGGCAGCGCGGCGGCCATCGGCGTGGCCATGCTGGCGGTGACGCTGGTGTTCACGCTCTTCTACTACCGCTTCACCATGGCGGCGGAGAGCGCGACATGACGGGCCGCCGCGGGTATCGCGCGTACCGGCAGGGCCGCATGGCCGCCGCCAATCTGGCGGTGCTGGTCCTGATCGTGGTGCTGCTCTTTCCGATCTACTGGATGCTGATCTCGTCGCTTCGAGGCGAAAGCCAGTTCTCGTTTCCCCCGAAGTTCCTGCCCACGCATCCGTCGGCGACGAGCTACGTTCAGATCTTCACGCAGAAGCCGCTGGGGACGTGGCTGCTGAACTCCACCATGGTTTCCCTGGCTTCGACAATGCTGTCCATCGCGGTGTCGGCGCCGACGGCGTTTGTCCTCTCGCGGTTTCGGAGCGCTGCGCTGACATCGTTCTCCATCGCGATCCTGGCCACGCAGATGCTGCCGGCCACGTTGCTGGTCATCCCGATGTACTTCCTCTTCCGCACCCTGCGGCTGCTGGACAGCCTCGCGGGGCTGGTGCTGGTCTACACGGCGTTCGCGATTCCCCTCTCGGTATGGATCCTGCGGGGATTCTTCGACACGATCCCTCGCGATCTCGAGGAGTCGGCTAAGATCGACGGCTGCACCGAATTGACCGCGTTCCTGCGGATCACGCTGCCGCTGTCGCTGCCGGGTCTGGCCGCGACCGGCGTGTTCGCCTTCGTGCTCGCGTGGAACGACTTCTTCTTCGCCAAGACGTTCATCAACAGCCAGTGGAAGTGGGTGGTGCCCGTTGGCCTAAGCTCGCTCTCAGGCTGGTACGTGCTCGAGTGGCAGCAAACCATGGCCGCCTCAGCCGTCTTTGCGCTTCCCCCGGCCATCGCATTTCTCTTCGTGCAGCGATATCTGGTTGGCGGGCTGACGGGCGGGGCAGTCAAAGGATAACCGGAGGCAGGGGTCCATGAGCGTTGGAGTGGGCATTGTCGGTGCAGGGATTTTCGGGCGGCGTCACGCGCAGGCGTATACCGGGCATCCGGACGCTAGGCTGCTGGCGATCTGTGACATCCAGCGTGACCGGGCAGAGGCCCTGGCCGCGCAGTTCGGAGGCGCGGTGTACACCGACGTGGCGTTGATGCTCCGGCATCCAGGTGTGGACGCCGTCTCGGTGGTCACGCCGGACCAGTCACACCGCGAGGTGGCGGTGGCGGCCGCCCGGGCCGGGAAGCACCTGCTCGTGGAGAAACCCCTCGCCACCACGGTTGAGGATGCGCAGGCCATCATCGACTCCGCGAGGAGCAACGGCGTCATGCTCATGGTGGACTTCCACAACCGGTGGAACCCGCCATTCTGCGCCGCGCGGGACGCGATCAAAGCCGGCCAGATCGGCAAGGTGAAGTACATCTACATGCGGCTGCACAACGCCATTACCGTGCCCGCGGAGATGCTCCGGTGGTCCGGCGGATCGAGCGTCGTCTGGTTCTTGGGCAGCCACTGCCTCGATCTGCTGCGATGGCTGCTGGAGGCCGAGGTCGAGCGCGTCTCCGCCGTGGCCGGCAGCGGTGTCCTGAAGGAACAGGGCATCGATACCGACGACTACGTGGTGGCGACCCTGGAGTTCTCCGGCGGCCAGAGGGCGACGCTGGAGAACTGCTGGATTCTCCCGCCCGGCGGGCCCGCGATCAAGGACTTCAAGAGCGAGATCATCGGCGAGCGGGGCGCCATCTATGTTGATACGTCACACAACGAGAGCCTGGTCATCGCCCATCCCGAGGGGATCGCCTACCCCGATCTCTTTGCCGCGCCCGTGGTGGCGGGACGCATCGATGGCTTCGTGATGAAGAGTATCTGGCATTTCGTGGAGTGCGCACGCGATCGCCGAGACCCCGAGGTTACGGGTGTCGATGGCCTGCGGGTGACCGAGGCCGGCGTGGCCATCTTGCGATCGGCTCACGAGGGAGTCCCACTCGACATACAGCGGCCTGCAGGCCATGAACGATGAGCACTCACCGCCCGCTTCAGGCCTCTGGGGCCAGGAACCTGGTGAACCACCCGGCCGCCAGCCGCGCGACCGCTTCCAGGGCCCCGGGTTCTTCGAAGAGGTGCGTGGCGTTGGGACCAGGTTCGGGCCGGAGTCCGGGAAGCAGATACGTCAGTATTTATGAAATTGGGGACCTAGATGCTGTTTTGGTTTCGTTGATCATGCTGCCACCACCTGCGTGGCGATCGCGTAGGCCTCCCGCGGCGTCTTGTGCCCATGCCGTTCGATGAGCCACTGGGTGTTGTAGTGCTCGACGAAGGCCTGGACCGCCGTGCGCAGGTCGTCGAGATCAACGTACGTCTGGGCCCACAGGCACTGCTCCTTAAGCGTCCGGATGAACCTCTCGGCACACCCGTTGCAGGGGGGCTCCCCAGCGAACGCCGGGGACGCCTCGATCCCCAGCCAGCGCAGCGCGCCCTGGAAGTGGCTTGAGGTGTACTGCGGCCCCCAGTCGTGCCCCAGGGCGATCCCTCGGGCGACGTCGGGGGCGACCTTCCCGAACCGTTGACGCACCGCATCGTAGATCGGCTCGGTGGCCGCAAAGCGATCGCCGCGCTTCGCCACCGTCGTCCAGGCCTCGGTGGTATGGTGAACGATCGCCACGAACGCCCCCACCCAGCCGTCGTCCCGGGTGTAGGCCATTGTGGTGTCCGTGCCCCACAGGCGGTCGGGCGCCTCGGGGATGATCGTCCCGTCGTACGGCATCGGCACCCGTCTCACAAGTGCGGGGTTGCGACCTCACAACAGTGAGGCCCGATTGCGAACTGCTCGGGGGCATGTTGCAGGATTCTCAGGACCAGGTCGACCTGGATTCTGCAGATCCCCGAGGGCCTGCTGGTAGTGATCGGTGGCGGCAAGGGGCTGCAGCGGGCCGTCCACGAGGTCTTCGGGGAGCAGGCCCTCGTCCAACGGGGCACCTGGCACAAGCGCGAGAACGTCGTGGCCTATCTGCCCCAGCCCCTGCAGCCGCTGTGGCGGGCCAAGTTGCAGTGGGCCTACCGGCTGCCGACGTACGCCGCGGCCCACGCGGAGCTGCAGCGCCTGCACCAGGACCTGCGGCCCCGCAATGAAGACGCAGCCCGCAGTCTGGCCGAAGGGCTCGAGGAGACCCGCACGCTCCATCGGGTGGGCCTCGCCGATCGCCTGGGGGTGAGCCTGAACACGACCAACGGGCTCGAGTCTATCCTGGCCGTGGTGGAGCAGCGGGTGGGCAAAGTCGATCGCTGAACCACGAGTGACCGCAAACAACGGCGGCTACCGACCACGCTGTTGGAGATCGAACCCCGACTAAGTCGTCTGCGCGGCTACCGTGCGTTACCGTAACTACGGGTGGCATTGAAGCAGAGGATTACGCAGGGGAAGGAGGTGATGGTGGCGTAGTGATGGCTGGGGCTGCTCTCACATTTCAACTGGCCCTGGGACACGCCCGCTATCGGGCGTTGCCACAGTTGCGCATCGCGCTCAAGACCGCTGTCATGCAGAGGAAGGAGGTGCGGGTGGCGTAATGAGCGCCGGGGGTTGCTCCCAGGATATCAACTACCCTCGGGACACCTGCTGGCGTGGTGCTCTGGGAGGTGAGTGAGGAGGAACGACCTTGTAGGCCCGTCTCCATGTGGCTGTGAAGAGGGAGCGTGAACACATGCGTAGGGCACAGCAGTCCTGGAGTATCGTACTGTTCGTCGCAGCCCTCCTGCTAGCCCTGTACATCTACACTGCCATCAAGCCTCCCACGCTGTGGGGGCTTGTTCCCATCATCCTGTACGCAGTGCTGGTCCTGCTGGGCGTGGATGTGGTCCTCGCCACACTGGGTTCCCTGGTGACTGCCATCATCATGACCGGAACGGCCCCTAAGGCCCTGGCCGGCCTCATGGCGGAGTCGCTCGGAGCGTTCATAACGGTCGTCGGAATGATCATCATGCTGGGGGGTGGCCTCGGTCAGGTCACGCGGGAGACCGGGGTGGCGGAGCATATGGTACGAACGATCATGCACCGGATCGGAGTGAAGACCCGCACGCAGGTCCAGATCGGGGTGATGCTCACCTCGACCATCCTGGTGGGTGCGTTGGGGACCCTGGCAGGGGCAAACGCCATACTGGCGCCCATCGTGATTCCCATTGTGGCCGCTCTGGGGTTCACGCCGCCGGCGCTGGCTGCAATGCTTCACGCGGCTGGTGCGCCAGGGCTCTTCATCGGCCCCTTCACACCGCCGGTCGTAACGCTGACAGCGACCGCCAAGGTCGCCTACGTTCCGTATCTGCTCGCGGTCGGCCTGCCGATGGCCATCGTGACGTGGATCACCGGGTTCTTCATGGTCCGGTGGATCCAGCGGCGGACCGAGGGCGTCTACACGTACGACGAGTCGGATCTCGTGAGAGAGGACCGCGTGTTGGGCCCGGAGGCCCGCTGGGGCACATGGGCGTTTACCCTCACGATTCTCATCATGGTGATCTACGGCATCACCATCAAAGCTGGGTACTCCTACGCGATCCTAGCCATGCTAGTGACCTCCTTTACAACAGGGCTGGCGGCACGGCGCAGTCTAGTAGAGGTCCTTCAGGCCATCTACACAGGTGCCTCCCGGTTGATTTGGCTGTTCTTCCTGTTCTGGCTGTTCAACCCGCTGGTCGTGCTCGTGGGGAAGACGAAGGCCTACGATGCCCTCCTGGAGGCCGTGAAGCCGCTGCTGGAGGTGGTCGGATCCTACGGGTTCGTCGTCGTGGCCACACTGATCGGCTGGCTCGGCGTGTCCGGCGCCGCAGTGGCGCAGGTGGTGCTTATGAACGAGGTCTTCGGGCCCACAGTGCAGCAGCTGGCTATTCCCGCCCTTGCCTGGGTGGCCGTGCTGCTGGCCAGCTCGCAGATCGACTGGTTCGGCCCATTCCCCAATGCCGACATGATCGGCCAAATGGGGCTTGCCCGATCAAAGGACCTCAGGATGCAGATGTACAACGGGTGGGCCATCATGGGCGTCAACTGCATCCTGTTCCTTATCCTCTTCTTGATCTTGACGTGAGCGCAGCGTAAGTGTGTCGCGACCGTATCGTGTGCGTACTGAGGAGAGCGCTGGTATGAGCGGACTGGATGCGGCACGGAGCGCCATCAAAGACCTGATCGAGGGCGCGCCCGGTCGGGTGGGCCTCGTCATCAAGGATCTGGGGACCGGCCTGGTCCTTGAGTGGTCACCGGAAGAAAGGTTCCCCGCCGCCAGCGTTATCAAGGTGCCGGTTCTGGTTGAAGCCCTGCGGCAGGCGCAGTCGGACGCGCTCCGTCTCGACGAGCGCCTGCCCGTCAGGGCCGAGGACAAGGTGGGCGGGTTCGGCATCCTCAAGGACCTGGAGAGCGTGCAGGAATTGACCCTCCTCGACCTGCTCACCTTGATGATTATCAGCAGCGACAACACCGCGGCCAACCTGTGCATAGAGCGCGTCGGGATGACGGCGGTCAACAAGACCATGGCCGCGCTTGGCCTCAAAGAGACGACCTTGCAGCGCAAGATGATGGACATGGAGGCGCGTAAGCGGGGCCTGGACAACTTCACCACCCCGGCTGATATGGCGCGCCTCCTGGAGCTGTTGGCGGGGAAGCGTATCCTGACACCAGAGGCATGCGACCTCGCCCTCGGCATCCTGCGCAGGCAGCAGGTGCGTGACCGCATTCCCCTCCGCCTCCCCCCGGACGTCGCCGTCGGCCACAAGACCGGCGAGCTTCCCGGGGTGCGGCACGACGTGGGGATCGTGTTCACCAAGAACGGCCTGCTCGTCATCGCGGCCCTGACAAAGGAGTTCAACACGCCCCTCGGTCAGGGCCTGATCGGTGGCGAGGCGGCGGCGCTGATTGCGGAGGTCAGCCGCGCGGCCTACGATGCAGTAATGACCGGCAATTCATGATTCGTCTCTGACGTCGCCGATCTTCCGCACTTCACGGACGCGATATCGCGCCAAGGGCACGGTCGGTCTTTTTGAGGGAGAGCCGCTCCATCTGACGCACCAGGCGCTTGAGGCGCTTGTGGTTGCGGACCCACATCTGGCATAGCCGCGCCTGCTCCTCCGAGAGGCGTAACGTCCTGGTCGTACCTGCGACCTTGTAGGTCCACTGGTATTAGGGTCCATGCAGGCGGGGCGGCTGGGCCGCGCGGCGGCAGGCGGGATTCCCGCAGGGCATCCAGCGGCGCACGAGGCTTCCGGGTCGGACGAAGCCGAGCGTCAGGATCTTCCGCTTGAGCGCCTCGAACTTCGCCTCGGCCTTGGCCACGGAATCTCCTTCCAGTCAGATCAAGAGATCTGAGTCCGTCGCGCGCAAACGTCGGCTAGGCCTGGGGCGAGCCCTCCGGACCTGTCTCGGCCTGGGTCGCAGGCAGGCTGAGGGCCTGCTCGATCTGGTCGAGCGCATCCCTGATGTCGTTGCGCATCTGCTCGGCGTCGGAGTTGATCGCATCCAGCAGCCCGCGCCCCTCGGTCAGGCGCCGACGGATCGTGGTGATCCTTCCTAGCGCCGTCTGGATCCTGCGCAGCTGAGGTTCGACCGCGGCGACGTCGATCGCGGCCGCTCCCGCGCGGCGCGCGCGCAGCCGCAGCAGGCAGACCACCCACCGCACAGCGAGAACGAGGAGCTCGTGCGTCGTGGCGACGTAGGGCCCTCGCGCGCCAGCCCCCTCGGACCAGTCGCCCACCTCCAGGCCGAGGCCGGCTGGGGTCTTCGAGACGTACACCCCGGCACCTGCCCCGCGGTACTGCATGGCCGCATCGATGTCGGCAGCAATCCGCTGGCGCCCGAGGGGGTCCGTCCGGTCCCGGGCTTCCACGACAACCCGCAGGGGGTCGGCCCCGGGGTCGTCTGCGGGGAACGTCAGGACAACGTCTCCGGCCTTATTGTCGGTGCCGACGTGGTCGATCTGCGCGCCGCCGCGAGCTCCCCAGGCCCGGAGGGCCTCCACCACATCCTCCTCGTAGGGCCGTCCCTTGGCAGCGGTGTCCTCAAGCGCGGCTCTCACCGCCTCCTTGATTCCGAGGTGAGCGGCGAGTTTGTCCACGCGTTCGGCGAGGGGCCCTACGGCGGCGCCGACCAGCAACCCGACGCTCTTGGCGAGTTCTCCGTCTACGGCGGTGACGGTGCGGACCGCGTCCTGCAGGGCGCTCTGGACGGAGTCCTTCCTCGCCGGGTCGAGCATCCGTTTCAAGTCCGCAACGGCGTTGGCGATCTTGGAATCGGGGTTGGCCGGATCGAGGCTGCGATCGACCTCGTTGAGGCGCGTCTGGATCGTCTGGCTGGCGACCTGTACGGTCTGCATGACGGGCGCGAGCACCTCGCCGGGACCGGTGCCGAGCTTGCCGACCAGCTGCCTTTCGACGGCGGGCGCGATTCCAGCCGCGGCCTGCTGCACTTCGTGAAGCAGCGCCTGGATCTGCTGGCGGACGAAGTCCACATCCTGGGCGGTTGTCGCTCGCTGCAGGCAGAAGACGCCCACCTCGACCGCGCGCCGCAGGGCGTCGGGGCGCGACTCCTCCGGGAACGCGCCGAGGTACTCGATGACCTCCCGGCGGGTGATCTCCAGGTGCTCGATGACGACCGCATTCGGTCGAAGGGTAACAGCGAGTCCGATGCTCATTGTTCTACCTCCACGCGATCTGGGGATCCACGTAGAAGTCTACCAGAAGGCCGGGGCGCCGGCTGATCCCGCACACGCGCGCCCTGTCCCAGCTCCCCCTAGCACGTAGATTCTAGATTCTGGGCTCGCGAAGCCGAAGCGGTAGGGAGAGAAATCACCACACCACGACCATGATGTTCTGGCCCCGCAGATGTCGGTGTAACCATCGCCGTCGAGGCTCCGAACTCGTACCCCACACCTGCCGAGGAGTCAGTGCCGCAAAGGCGCGCTGCTTCCGCACAACATCTGCCGCGCCGTAGGCGCCGTGGTCGTACTCCACGGCGATAAGACCCGCCGCATCCTCAGCCATCGCATCCGGGCGCTCTCCGTGGGTGCGCTTCTCCGGCCAAGCCTGGGCGACCACCTCCCACCGGCGCAGTCCGTCGCGCAGGCGCCATCGCATCTCCGCCAGCCCGAGCCGATGCGCCATCTCCTCCTGTCGGATCGACGCACCTGGAGGCTCGATCACCACGATCTCCTCTGCCAGCCTGGCTCTGGCCGTGCGCGGCACCCAGACTCTGCGAAGGTTGATGGCTCCTCGCCGCCGCAATACTCTCAACCACAGGTCTATCTCCTTTTCCCTCGCCGTCGGCACATAGCGCCGCCGCACCTGGCTGAGCGCGAGGACGGCATCGACCTCGAGATCGGCCAGTAGCTGCCAGGTAGCCGTGTCCCAATCCGGCTGCTCCATCGGCATTCTCCTACTGGAAGCGTCACACCAGAATGTCCCCATCTTGTGGAAGATCCGCCGGCCAGGCGCATGGAGGGACGACTATGGGTTGGTCCATGGATGACCGAATGCGGCGGGAGATCGAGGAGGCCCTGGGCGGGCCGCTGCCGCCGCCGACCTCCGAGGAGTTCCGCATGCTGATGCAGCGCCTGGCCACTGAGCACCCCGACCTGCGCCGGGGCATCCTGGAGGCGCTCTCGGCGTCGCCGGTAGAGCTCCCCTCAGAGCGCCACGAGCGGCGCCTGGACAGGCAGGCCCTGATCCGGCGCCTGCTGTTCGGCTGGCTGCAGCGGGAGACGTTCGCGGGGGACGTCATCTGGGACAAACGACGCATCCTGGCCTCGGCGTTCGGCGCCATGGCGCTGCTGCTGGCGGCCATGTTCGCCGTGAACCAGGCCGTCTGGCAGCCGCCGGTGACCCAGGAGCCTCCTGTGCCCGCGGCGTCTAGCCAGGCCGCCCCGCCTGCTCCCTCACGTCCGGCCGTCCCAGCGATGCCCACCGCGCCGGAACGGCCACGTATCCCCGTGCCGGCAGCGATGGCTCCTCCCTCCTCGCCCCTGCCGGAGATGCCGGCGACTCACATCCCTCAAGTGGGACCGGCAGGCAGCATCCCGCCGCTACCACCGGGGGCGGCGGTTCGGCGACCCGCAGGTCCACCCTCATTCCCGGACGCCCCGCCGATACCGGCGTGGCTGGCTGCCCCCCCCACGGCTGACCTGCAACCGGCCTCCAGTTCGCCACGCCTCATCATCCAGGAGGCGCCTGAGCGCACCGAGCCTTCACGCACTCTAGTCGTCTACCAGGCGCAGCAGGCTTCTGCATCACCGGTTGCGGGCGCACCACCGCAGGGTGCGGTCGTGTACGACCGGGGCGGGCAGATTACGACCGGGACGGTGCCCTCAACCCCAGCCACGCCGGCGCTGCGCCCGGGCCATTTGGCCGCGGCCCGGCTGGTCACCGCTCTGGCGCTGGTGCCCGGAGCCGGAGCGATGCCCGTGTTGGCGGCAAGCGACTCTCCGGCCCTGACCTGGCTGGGGGAGGCGGTGTTGGGGGCCGACGGCCTGGTCCAGATCACCTTCCACACCGCAATCGGCGAGCAAACGTCGGTGCCGGTGCGCGCCGTCGCGCTGGACGCCACCTCGCGCCGCCCGGGCCTGGAGGCACAGGTGAGGACAGTGGCCCGCAACACGGCAGCCGCGGTGGTGGGCGCGGCGCTGCGTTCGACCACGGACTACGTCCAGGCCCTCCTCCAGCAGCGACAGGTGACGATCGCCAACGGGTGGGCCACCATCACAACCGGCGAGGTGCCGCCGTTCTGGATGCTGCTGGGTTCACGGCTGGCGGAGCTGCTGGCGCCGCGCGCCCAGGAGGCCGCTCGTCCCATTCAGGTGGCCGAGATGCCTGCGGGCGCCGCGCTGACCATCCTCGTGCTGCAGGCAGGCAGCGGCCGCTAGCTCGTGTGCCCGCGTGATCTTCAGGCCCTCAGTTCGCACCTGACCGAAGGAGGATTGTGATGCGCAGGATTCGAGTGCTCATCCTCACCGCGTGGATGATTGCCGGCAGTGCGCTCCCGGCGTTCGCCCAGACCAGCGACATCCTCTCACCGCTCACCCGGCTGGTGGAGGCCATCCGGACGACGCTCACCGGCCCGCTCGGCTTGGCGGTCTCCATCGTGGCCCTGGCGGCGGCGGCCATCAGCGTGGCGCTGGGCGGGGCGCACGCGGCCCGCTGGGTGATCTACGTGGCGGTCGGTGCCGCGCTGCTCTTTGGGTCGGAGACGATCATCTCGTTCATCGCGGGGCGGTAGTGGCATGACCGTCTCTACCCACCGCATCTACCGGCAGATCGACCAGCCGCTGCACCTGATGGGCGTGGAGCCGGAGGACATCTTCATCCTGGCCGGCGGGTTCATCGTCTGCAGCCGGCTGGCGCGGATTGTGGCGGTGGCCGTGGGCGTGCTGCGGCTGCAGTTCTTGCTGGCGCTGCTGTGCAGTGCCGTGCTGTTCTTCCTGTGGCGGAGATTCCGGAGCGGTCGGCCGCGCTACTTCTTCCGGCACGTCGTGGCGTACCTGAGCGAGCCCGACACCTACCGGGCCACCCCGGACGACGAGGTCATTCCCCATGTGCTGTGAGGTCCGCGCATGAAGCTGGCGGTTGATGAGGGATCGCTCACCCGCGCCCTGCCGTACTGGGGCATCCAGGACGGGGTCGTGATCCTGGCCGACGGGACCTACGAGTTCGGGGTTGCAGCCGACCTCCCGGCCACCGAGACCTGGGACACCACCCGCCTGGCGGCCCTGGCGGGCCAGCTGCAACTGCTGCTGAACCACTCGGTCCCTGAAGGAGAGCGGCTGCGCGTGGTGCTGGAGGCGCACGCAGACAATGCCGATCTGCTGCGCGCCTACGGAGGGCAGTGCACCTCGCCCCATCCGGTCGTGCGGGCGCTGCACCAGGCCCGGACCCAGGCGCTCTTCAGTCAGCACCAGGCCGGCCGCCTGATCACATACCGGCTGTTTCTTGGCCTCACCTACCGGCCCAATGGCGCCGGCCACCGGCGATGGCAGCCGGTCCGGCGCGAGACCTACCTGGCGCACCTGCGCGAGATGGCCACTCGCAGGGAGGTGCTGCTGGCCAACTGCGCGCGGGCGGGACTGTCCGCTCGCCCGTTGGAGGATGCCGAGCTGCTGGAGATCGTCTGGGGCTACTTCAACCCCGCACGCAAGGGCTATCTGCCGCCCCCGCAGGTCCCTGACCTCAGAGGGGCGCTCGAGATGCCGCCCGAGGTCCTGCGGGAGGCCCCGCACCTCGCCCGGCCCTCGGTCCGCACGCGGGCGGCCCGCTCGGACGCGGTACGCCGGTACGACTTCCTTTACCTGGACGAGCGCTACGTGAAGGTCGTGGCGATGGAATCGCTGCCCGACGAGGTGACGGCGCCGAACCTGCTTCTGCCGCTGCTGGTGCTGCCGCACCGGTTCCATCTGGTGCTGGACATCATCAACGATCCGCGCGGCGAGGCGGTCAAGGCGCTGGAGGCCAAGGCCAAGCGGGCGTATGCCGCGCGCTGGTCCAACATTCTCAGCGACCGCGAAGACCCCCGATCCCGCGTGGTGTCCGAGGAGCTGGAGGGGGTGATCCAGCGGCTGCATAGCAGCGCGGCCCGCGTCTTCCGGGTAGGCGTCGCCGTGGTGCTGGCGGAACCGACCGAGGAGGCGGCCTGCACAGCCGCGCGGCACGCGCTGGACGCCTTCCATCAGATCCCCGGGGCGGATGCGACCGTTGAGGCCGGGGGCCTGATGCAGCAGTTCGTGCACCTGGCGCCGTTCTCGGGCCGGCCGAACCTGCGCCTGTTCAAGTGCCTGACCGAGAACGCCGCGGACTTCTGGCCGGCCGCCGGCCCCTGGCGGGGGTCGGCGCGGCCGGTGGCGCTGTTTGGGAACCGCTGGGACGGCCTGACATCCCTGGACCCGTACGACCCGCGGGCCCCGGCCTGGAACGGCGTCGTGGTCGGCGAGTCCGGCTCGGGCAAGACGCACTTCACGAACCAGCTCGTCCTGCAGCTGCTGGCCTGCGACCCCGAGGTTGTCATCGTCGACCGTGGCGGGGGCTACCGCACGCTGGCTGCGCTGCTGGGCGGCCAGCACATCCGCTTTGATCCGGCCGGTGATCTCGCCCTCAACCCCTTCGACCTCCCACCGGGCGAGGCCGAGCCGGATGCCGACAAGGTGGCGTTCCTGACGGCGCTCGTGGCACAGATGGCCGCCGAGCGCAACGAGTCGTTGAGCAAGCAGTCGCGGGCCATCGTGGAGTCGGCGATCTGGCAGACCTACCGGCGTTGCGATGGCGACGTGGTGCTGCTGCGCCATCTGGTAGGCACACTGCGGACCCTGGAGCAGATGGGCGAGCACCAGGCCGCTCCCGCAGACCGCGTGTTGGCCGATGATCTCGCCACCCGGCTGCAGGGGTGGACCGGGGGCAGCGCCTTCGGCCGCCTGCTGGACCGACCTACGACCGTGCGGCTCGACCGCGACCTGACCTACTTCGACACCGAGGGGCTCCAGGCGCACCCGGACCTGCTGCCGGTGGTGGTGCTGCTGATCACGGACCTGGTGTGGCGGCGCGTCCAGGCCCACCCGAACCGGCGCAAGCTGGTGGTCTTCGACGAGGTGTGGACGCTGCTGGCCGATCGGGCCGCCGGGCCGTTCATCGAGGAGCTGTACCGGCGGTTCCGCAAGTTCGGGGCGGCGGTGCTCTCGATCTCGCAGTCGCCGCAGGATTTCGCGGGCAGCCCGTATGCGGCGGGGATCCTGGCCAACACCCAGTACCGCTACCTGCTGCGGGTCAAGGACCCACAGGAGGCCGCGCGCCTGCTGGGGCTCGGCGACCGGCAGCGGGACCTGCTGGCTACCCTCTCCCAGGAGAAGGGCCGGTACAGCGAGGCCCTCGCGCTGGTGGACTTCGCCGGAGGCCGCGAGGGCGGGGTGCTGGTGGTGCGGCCGACATCGGTGGACTACTGGATCGCCACGACGGACGCGACCGAGGTCCAGCTCCGCGAGGAGCAGGTGCGCGCCTGCGGCGACCTCTGGGCCGCCGTGCAGTTCCTGGCCGCCGAGCATCCCAGGGGCTCAGACGCCGGGGGCCGCACCATCTACGACCGCAGAGATCCGACGAGGTGAGGACGATGCCGGCTGTATTGCGGGTGGTGATCGCTCTGCTCTTGGTTGTCGTCGTCCCGACCCAAGCCCTCGCCGCGCCGATGGCCGCCCAGGCGGGCGAGCTGACCCGGCTGCTGGAGTGGCTGCGCCGGCTCCAGGGGTTCCTCGACGAGCTGGAGCGGTGGCGCATGCTCCTGATCGAGCAGATCGACGCCTGGCAGGCCACCGTCCTGGAGCCGCTGGCGCCGCTCTACCAGATCGGGGACCTGGCGGAGGCGATCCGGCAGCAGCTCGCGCGCCTGCCGCTCCGCTTCCAGGGGACGCTGCGGGCGCTGCTCGCCAAGCTGCAGGCGCTTCCTGCCCCGGCGCCGGGCTCGCCGGGATGGATCTACCGCCGGTACGCGGAGCAGAACCCGGCGATTCGGGAGAAGGCGCGCCAGCTCGTGGCCTCCGAGGTGATGGCCGCCGCGACCACGACCGAGACCCGGGCGATGGCCGAGATGTCCGGGGACCTGGCCCGGGAGCTGGTGACGGATGCGACGCTGCCGCTGGCCGCGCTCGATGCGGTCGCGGCGGCCCAGGCGCTGGCCAACGCGGCCACCAACATCCCCAGCACCCGCGCCGGCATCCAGATGCTGATCGCCGCGATGGCCGCGCAGATGCAGCAGCACGCCGCCTACACCCAGGGCCTGGCCAACCGCCTGCAGGGATTGAGCCAGCAGGAGGCCCTCTCGGCCCGCGAGCTGCACGCGCTGAGCTGGGCGCTGAACCACCAGATCATCCGGGCGGAGAAGGACCGCGAGGAGCGCCTGGCCGGGGACCTGGTGGCGATCAGTTTCACCAGCGAGATCGTCGGCCATACCTACAGCCAGGGCGCGGCGCCGTTTGCGACTCTGCTGCGCCGGCCCGAGGGGCCCGAGCACGCCCTGCGCCTGGTGCGCTGGCGGCGGTAGCACCAGGAGGTCTCTGTGCTCAACGTCGACTTCAACGCCCTGCTGGAGCATATCCAGGGCTTTGTGGACGCGACCGGCATCGCCGCCTCGATCGACCGGCTGGGGTGGGGGCTGCTGGCGGTCCTGTTCCTGCTCGGGATCGCGCGGGCGATGACGCGCGGGGACGGCCGGGAGATTGCGGAGGCATTCATCCGCCTGCTGATCGCCGGGACGCTCCTCCTCTCGGTGGAGGCGATCAGCGAGACCGCCGCTCAGACCTTTGCCTCGTTCTCCCAGGCCGGCTTCCAGGTGCTGGGCAACATCACGAGCGCCGAGGCGTTCGAGCGGGCGATCCTGCGGATCCTGGCGACCATCGGCGGGATCAACCTGACAGTCCTGCTGGGGCAGGCGGCCGCGGGGGCGGTGGAGGACGTGTGGATCCTCTCGGCCATCAGCAAGGGAGCGGACGTGCTCGGCCAGATGATCCGCACTGGCATGCTGCTGGTCGGCCTGCTGCTGGCGCTGCTGTATGCGGTCTTCTACGTAATCACGTTCACCGCCAAGATCATCCTGATGCTGGCCAGCCTGCTGGCGCCGCTGTCGTTCGCGGGCGTGGTGCACCCTCGAACCGAGGCGTTCGCGTGGCGGTGGCTGCGGGCCGTGCTGCACGCCTGCCTGATCGTGTTCCTGGCCAACCTCGTGCTGTCGGCCGCGCTGTACCTGGGCATCATCGTGCCGTCTGAGAACATCTCCTTCTCGTTCAACCTGGCCGACCCCGGCCGCTGGCGCGAGCAACTCAACGAGACCTTCCAGGCGCTCTGGCAGCTGGTCATCCTGCCGGTGGGGGCGCTGGGGGCGCTGCTGTTCGGGGTGCTGTGCCTGCTGCGGGTGGAGACGTTTTCGGCGCAGTTCATCGAGGCGGCCGGGGCAGGAGCGATGGCGGCGTTTGCGGCGCTGCCGATCAACGTCGTGGCCGCAAGGGCGATTGGCCGGCAGGTGGAGGGCGCGATCGCCGGTGCGGGGTTCCGGGGCGCCGACCTGGGCCGGTCCCCGGAGGCGCCGCTGTACGTGGTGCCGGTCGGCGGGCCGCCGCCGGGAGGGCCGCGATGGCGCTGAGGCCGGGGCTGCTCGCTATCCTGGTCGTCCTCGTGATGGGACAGGCCGCCGCGGCGGCGCTGTATCCGCCCGGGTCGACCAACGCGCTCCTCAGCGCGGTGGATGCCGCGGGTGGGGTTGTGGAGGTCACGCGCTACTGGCCGGGGCGGCCCATAGACGTGCAGGTGGTCCCCTACCGGCTCTACTTCTGGAACACCTGCCTGCCCGGGGACGGCGCCATCCTGATCCTGCTTACCAGTCCCCTGGATCTGCCGCCCCCGTGGGCGATGCTGTCCTCGTACTACGCTCCAGAGACGGAGCCGGCGGCGTTCGTGCGGGTGCACGTGCTGGGCCGCCTGGGCGGGCTCGTCCGGGAGCTCGGACCCACGCAGCCCATGGTGGCCCGGGCGCTGGCCCAGGCGATCACCCCGGGGACGCCGGGCTACGAGGCCGTGAAGGCGGCCTGGCCCTACGTGACGTCCCTGCGCACCTACGAGCGCTACGGGTTCGCGACATTCCTGCTCATCCGCTGGGAGTGGCGGTTTCCCTTCCCCGGCTGCTATGCGCGCGTGGTGAGCGTGCCGGAGGGCTACGGGATTCCGGACGTGCGGTAACTCCGGCAGGAAGCGGAACGCAGACCCCGCATGAGCGCCCATCCGGTCCAACTCAGCCTGCTCAAGTGGGCGATGCTGGGTGTCGCACTGGGGCTCGGTGGGTGGTGGGGACTTGAGGCAGTGCGCCTGCTCCCGCGCGTGGCGGGTCTGCTCCAGGACGCGGGCTGGGCCGCAGCGGTTCAGGGATTCCGGCCGGGGTGGGGCTGGTGGCTGCTGGCCTGCCAGGGCGAGCCGGCCTGCCAGGCGGCGTTTGTGGCAGCATGGCGCGACCTGGCCCATCCGTGGCGGCTGCTCGTCCCGGGGGGCCTACTCATTGCTGCTGGCACACTGCGCGTGGCCGCCGACCGCACCGCCCGGGGTCCCCACCGCGAGCCCGGCGCGGCGCGCTGGTCGCTGCCCCGGGAGGTCGCGCGCCAGCTCCGTTGCAGCCCCGACGAGCGGCCTGCCGGCTACGTGGGCTGCATCCCGGGCCTGATGCGCACCCGGGTCCTGCGCCTGCCCGAGCGGCGGCGCTGCTCGCACGTCCTGCTCATCGGCGGGACCGGCGCCGGCAAGACCTCCCGCTACATGAAGCCCAACCTTCTGGCCGATGCCCGCGACGGGCACTCGGCAGTGGTGATCGACGTGAAGTTCCCGGATCCGCGCGAGGGGTTGGTGGACGTGCTGCCGGCGTTCCTCGCCTGCGGCCGCGACGTGCAGCTCTTCGCGCCCTGGCACCCTGAAGTCACGCTGCGCTTCCCGCTGCTGGAGGGCGTCAACACGCTGACCGACGCGATGGACCTGCGGGATCTCGTGATCGGCCACACCGAGCGCCGGTATGAGAACCCGTTCTTCCTCAACCTGGAGCGCAAGCTGCTCGCGGCCCTGATCCTGGGCGTGGCCCGGGACGGACTGCGGCCGGCGGGCGATCCCTACCGCGGCCCGGCGACGCTCGGGCGCATCTACCGGCTGGCCGCCGGCAGCGGCCAGGACCTGCAGCAGTACTTCCTGACGCACCCCGATGCGGAGGTCCGCGCGCAGGTCGTGGGTCTCTTCGGACTAGAGGACGAGCGCCTACCCGGGATCATGGCCGGGCTGGCCGGCCGCCTGGAGCTGTTCGCCGACCCGCTGCTGGACCGGGCGACGACGCCCGCCGACGACCCGCGCGAGCAGGTGAATCCGCAGCAGCTCGGGGTCGCCCCCACGCTGCTCTTCATCGCCCTCTCCCAGACGCGGCTGGCTGGAGGCCGGGGCAAGCTGCTCCTGCAGGTCCTGGTCCGGATCCTCAACGACGCCCTGATGCGATCCTCGGAACGCTACGGCGGCCGGCTCCCGGTGCACACCAGCGTCTACCTCGACGAGTTCCCTTCCATGGGGCCGATCCCGGGCATCGGGGAGACGCTGGCAACATTCCGCAGCCGGCGCGTGGCCTATCACCTCGTGCTGCAGGGGCGCGCCCAGGGTGAGGAGGTCTATGGGGTTACCGGCTTCCGCGCGTTTCTGAACAACCTGCAGACGGTGCTCCTGTTCCCGGCCTGGCTCAAGTTCGACGACGCCCGCTACTTCAGCGAGGCGCTGGGCAACGCGACAACCGAGCAGCTCACCCGCGGCACCACCCGGCGCGGCGTGCTGCCCCACCAGCGCACCACCTACCAGCGGCCGGTGCTGCGGCCGCTGCTGTCGCCGGAAGAGTTCGCGGATGCGCCGGACGACGGAGCCATCCTGATCACCACCGGGCTGCGGCCGGCGCGGGTCTGGCTGCCCCGCTGGTTCGACCGGCCGGGCTGGCTGCGGGCCGATCCCTTTGCCCGCCTGCGCTCCTTGATGGCGCTTCCACTGGATCTCCGACGGGTCCAGGAAGCGCACCGCCGGTGGACGCAGGCGCGGTTCCCGTGGCTTGCAGCACTTGAGCCCCCGCCGGCTCCTGAGCGCGATCTTGAGCAATCTTCAGAGTCCCGAGCCGCAGATCCAGGCCCTGCGCGCGGGGAGCTCTCTGCGCCCGCTGGGCCTGGCCCAGCGGGCGCGCCGCTGGTGGAGCTGCTGCGGGCGCTGGCGGATGTCCAAACCTCGCCGGCCTGGGCCATCCAGGCGCGCGCCTTTGACTACCGGGGCCGGCTCACCAAGCTCGTACTCCCGCGCGAGGCCATAGCGGCGGCGGGCGCAGACGGCCCGGCGCTGCTGCTGCGCTGGCTGGACGCCGGCCTGGTACGATCGGCAGGCCTCCAGGTGGTGCTCCCGGAGGCGACCTGCCGGTGTCTGCCGGTAGACCTGCAGGCCGCGTTGCGGCGTCGATTCGGATCGGCCCGGCGCCGCGAACCGGCGATGTCGACGGCTCCTGCAACGACTCAACCTGCTCCACGTGGAGGAATCAGAGATCTTCCGCTCCTGGCGCTTGAGGCGCTGTGTCGATGGATCCAGGAGCACGGCCGGCATTTCGACGGACATCCCGCCCGCACCACGTCATCGCCCGTGTACGGCGTGTATCGGCATGAGGAACTGGTCGCCGTGTCCCTCTGCCTCGCCGCCCGGCTGCTCGCACGGTTCACACGAGGCGGTGACTCGAAGGTGCTGTGGGAGGCGTGGCGGGCCAGAGGCTGGCTCCGTCACGACCCCGATGGGGTGACTCTGCGGCTCAGGATTGGGAACCGACGGCGGCGCTGGCTGGCCCTCACGTGGGGCGCCTGGCAGACCGCGACGGGACACCGCGCAAGTGACACGACTGTGGAGGGGAGCGAGCATGAAACCCATTCCTCCGAAGACAACGGTGCAGCGACGGAAGCTGAGCGTCACGCTGGACGAGACGCTGCTCCAGCAGGTGGATGAACTGGCGACGTTCCTGGGTGGCGCGACGGACCGCACGTACATCGTCGAGCAGGCCCTACACCGCATCATCGCCGAGCACAAGGCGTTCCAGCAGTGGCGCAGTCAGCGGAACGACATCAATGCCTAACCTGTTCCGATGCCGGAGCCGAGCGAGACGCCGCCATGGCGGGGGCCGCAGCCCTTCATCTTCCTCCGAGGAACGTGGACCAGTGCGGGACACTTGCTGGACCACCGCGCGCGGGATGCGAAGGGGCGGGACAGTCCGTTTTCCCAGACGGGACGCGGTGTTGCGCGTTTGGGCCCAGGGCCTAGACTCCCACCACCGTCACTGCGGTGGTCCCACGTGTCCCGGGTGGGGCCCGAGGAACGGTGGCGACGGGCCTAATGGGCCCAAGATGCCAAGGACCTACCGCCGGGACTCGTCCGGGCAAGCCCAGATCACTTGCCCGTCCTGCGCCCCGGCGGTGTGGAGTTCGCGTCTATGGTCTCACATTCGAGGGGTGAGGAGCTCGTGACTGCAGCAGCCTGAGTCCCAGGGGCTGCTGCGCTGTCCGAGGAGGATCACGATGAGCTCGTCGAGCGAGAAAGGAGAGTGGATGCTGCGAGAGATCGCCGAGCTCGCCCTGTCCGAGCCGATTGGAGCGCTTGAGGTCATCGGTCCACCCGCCCGCTATCTGGACGGGACGTACCTCCGGGTGGCCTGTGACCTGCTGGAGATGGCGGCGCGGCGTCTCCGCGATGGCACCTTCGACCTCCAGGCGTTCTCGTGCGTGGTCGATGACGCGGCCCGCCACGTCCGGCTCTCCCGTCGCACGGTCGAGACGTTGTGGGCGGGGGTATCCCTTCCCCACTCTTCCAGCCGGCGCCGCTCTCGCGGCCCGCAGCCCCTCGCGCGCTTCCGGCCCTACCTGGCGGAGGTGGCCGGCCGCTACACGCGGCTGCGACGCGTCGGGACACGCTCCATCGGACGCTGCCCCTTCCACGAGGACGCGAAGCCCTCGTTCGTCTGCTACCCCGATGGCCGCTTCTTCTGCTTCGGGTGCCTCCAGTGGGGCGATGCGGTGGATCTGGTCAGCCGCAAGGAAGGGCTGTCGATTCCCCAGGCTGCGACGCGCCTGGCAGAGGAGTTCGGGGACAGGCGTAGCGCGCCGCCCATCCTGCGGCAAGGGAAGAAGACGCCCTTGCCTCGGCCGGCCGGCGCGCAGGGAGAGTCGGCACATCTACATGGGAGGTGATGGCGATGGTGCACAGAGGTAGGCCGTTGGTGCTGGGGTGGTATGCGTTCCTCGCCTGGAACGTCGTGTTGTTTCACGGCCTAGCCGCGCTCGACTATCCGGTTCCGGCGAAGGTGCTGGCGGTGGCGGCGAGCGTCGCGCTGGCCGCGTCGTTCCTGGTGCAGATCGCCCTGGTGGTGCGCTCTCAGGTCCTTCCTGTCGGACCAGGGACACCCCGGGCAGCCATCAACCGTCGCACCGGCGAGGTGCTGTCCGCCAACGGAGACAGCCCGCGGGGACGGCGGCCCGGCGCCGCAGCGCGGATCGCACGATAGAGAGAAGGGAGGCAGACAGATGGTGAACCGTGTCATTCTCATCGGGAGACTCGTACGTGACCCCGAGCTGCGCACCGTGCCCTCGGGGCAGGCGCTGGCCCGCTTCACCCTGGCCGTGGACCGGGGCTTTGCCAATGGCCAGGGGGAGCGCGAGGCAGACTTCATCGACATCGTGGTCTGGCGGGCGCTGGCCGAGCGGGTGGCCGAGCACCTGCGGCGGGGGTGGCTGGTGGGCGTCGAGGGCCGGTTGCAGATCCGCCGCTACGAGACCGCGCAGGGTAAGCGGCGCAAGGCCGCCGAGGTGGTCGCCGACCGCGTGCGCTTTCTCGACCGCAAGCCTGCCGAGGTGTGTAGCGACGAGGAGCTGTCCGCCGCCGCCGAGGCGCTGCCCGAGGAGGTCGGGGCCGGTGTGCCCTTCTGAGGGCGACGGCTACCGCGTGGTGCGGGCCTGGGTGGTCCCTGCCGAGGCGATCGCTCAGGCCCGCGCCTCCCCCGGCCGACTGGCGGCCGTGGCCGGAGACTTCGACCGGGCGCCGGAGGCGGTGGAGGACTGGATGATTGCGGTGTGGCTGAGTGCGCGGGAGGAGGGGTTTCACGATACGACGGTGGCTGAGCCGTTGGCCGCGATGGTATCAGCGGCGCACTGAGTGACGCGCAATCTGATTGGCCTCTCGTCATCACTGTCCACATCCAGGAGGCGGCGCTGGACTAGTGCTCCACCAAGTTGATTGACCGAGCGTGGTACGATGGGAGCAACAAGCCAATCCATACATGGGTTGCAGCAGCGGAGGCCCCCATGCGTCCTCTCACGCTTCGCCGCTTGCGTCCCGGCGAACGGCGCCTGTTGCAGGCCAAGCTCCGCACCCCGGCCCTGCCCGTCTGACTGTACCAGCAGTACCGGATTGTGGCCGAAGCCGCCCGGGGCCGCACCGTCCCCGAGATCGTCGACCGGGTGGGCTGTCACGCGGAGACCGCCTACTTGCGGACCCATCGGTTCAACACCTCGCGCTCCGAGACATTGGAGTGCCCCATCAACCTCGAGGGCGGGAGCCGATTCTCACCAGCCGACAGGTTCGGGAGCTGGTCAAGGTCGTCTTGAGCCGCCCCGCCGATTTGGGCCTCCTCTTTGTCGAGTGGTCCACCGCCAAGCTGGCCGCGTACTGCCGCTAGCGGGGGCTCTTACCCCCGGTCACGGACGAATTGGTGCGACGGGTGCTGCGCCGCGAGGGGGTGACGCCGTTCGAGGAAGAAAGGCGCATCCCCCGCCTCCACGAGCGGCGGCCGCGAGGCCGAGCGGTGATCTGCTTCGACGAGCACGGGCCGTTGGAACTGCGGCCCATGCCGGGGATCGCGTGGACACGGGTGGGTCATCCGCGGCGCCTATGAGCCACCTACCGCCGCACCCAGGGGACCGAGCAGTTCCTGGGGTTCTACGATGTCCACGACGATTGTCTGCTGGGCACCTGTCGGCGCCGGAAGACGGCGCGCGATGTGTTGGCCACCTTCCGGCGGCTCCGTGCCTGCTACACGACTCGACGGCGCTTGTACGTGATCATGGACAATCTGAACACCCATCGGCGTCCCGATCTGCGTGCCTTCCACCAGACCCACCGGATCACCGTGGTTTCTACGCCGACGTATGCCAGATGGCTGAATCTCATCGAGCCCCACCTCGGCGCGATGAAGCGATTCGTGCTCAATGGGTCGGATGATCCGAGCCATCGCGCTCGCCGCCGCGGGATCAGCCGGTATCTGCCCCGGCATAACCGCCGCGCAGGTAGCACCGCGTGTCCGCTGCACAAGTTCCGGTCCATCAAGTTGGGGGGCGCTAGGTCAAGGTGGACTCACCGGCGCCCGGTCTCCTTCGGTATCCCAGCCGCCGTACGGCACCCATCCCCCGTCGACCCGGAGCACCACCCCCGTCACTTGCCGCGCGGCCGGACAGAGCAGAAAGCACACGGCCTCAGCGATGTCTTCCGGCTCGGCGAGGCGGCCAAGCGGCGTGCGTGCCTCAAGCCGAGCTCCGTTGCGCGCCAGCAGTCCGGAGATCTGCTCGGTCCTGACATATCCAGGAGCGACGGCGTTGACGCGAATGCCCAGCGGCGCCCACTCCACCGCCAGGGCGCGAGTCAGATGGCTGAGTGCGGCCTTGGAGGCGGCGTAGGCCGCCCGCCCGGGAATGGCGGTCTCGGCGTGGAGAGAGGAAACGTTCACCACAGACGGTTCCGTGCCCCTCAGTAGCAGAGGGAGCGCGGCCTGTGACGAGAAGAACGCGGCCTTGACGTTAACATCGAACTGACGGTCCCAGTCGCTCTCAGCCAATTGTGCGGACGGACCGACCACCGCTACTCCGGCGTTGTTCACCAGCCCGTCGAGGTGCCCGGCGGCCGCGCCTGCGGCTTCCAACATCCGCCTGATCTCGCTCACGCTGGCGAGATCACCTCCCACAGGAATCACGGTCGCGCGCCCGGGCAGGCTCACCACGGCAGCTTCAGCCTGCGCCCGTTCTCGGGCATGGAGGATGACTGTCGCGCCCGCAGCCCCGGCGCGCGCGGCGATCGCGTACCCGATGCCCCGGCGGGCGCCGGTCACGAGGATCACCCGCCCGTCGAGTTCCATTGCAGCACCCGGATCACGACGCGTGCTGGGCGGCCCCGCCTTGTGCCCTCCGCAGGGTGCCTGATGATCATCCTGCCTCATCATTGACAAGCCCTCCTCCAAGGCGCTAGGATTTACGCATGGTGGTCAGGTCACCTGATCAGTTCCAGGGCTCTCCTGGGGTTTCCTTCGCCCCAGTTCGTTCATTCAGGCGCTCTGACGAGGTGGCCTGGCAGCTCACCGAGATGATCCGGAGGGGCGACTTCAAACCCGGCTCTCGCCTCCCTTCGGAACGCAGCCTGACAGAGCTGTTCGCCGTCAGCCAGCCGACGACCCGTGAAGCGCTCCGCACCTTGGAAGCGATCGGGCTCGTCTCGATCCGGCACGGCTCCGGTATCTACGTCACGGACGGCAACCCGCTCAACGGGGTGTGGTTCACGCGATGGATGCAGTGGGTGCTGCAACACGCCCCCCCCCTGCTGGACCACCTCGAAGTGCAGGAGGCCGTCGAGGGTAAGGCTGCGGAGCTGGCGGCGCACAATGCCCGGAAAGACGACCTCCGCCGCCTGCAGGCCTGCCTGGTTGAATCCGAGCGACTGCTGAGCCGGTACGCCCCGGGGAACGTCAGCGAAGCGCTCCTCGCGGCCTATGTAGGTCTGGACACGAGCTTCCACAGAACGCTGGCGCGCGCCGGTCGGAACGACCTGCTCTGCAACATGATCGAGTCCTTGGGATCGGTCCTCTCCGGAAGCCGCGAGGCGACGCTGGCCATCCCAGGGCGTATGCAGCGCTCGCTGGCCGAGCACCGGACGATCCTCGACGCAGTGAAGCGGCGCGACGCCGAGCAGGCGCGCTGTGCGATGGGGGCCCATGTCCGGCGCGTCGGGGAGGAAGTCCGTTCGGTCGAACGGCAGTCGCGGCGCAAGCAGCGAGCGGCCGGACGGGCAGACGGGGTGGCGAGGAGACTGTGAGCACCGCGGGGCGTCCAAGGTTCTCGTTCACGCGCGTTCCGGCAGGACCCATCGCGCGGTTCGTGGACTTCGCGCGGTATGGACGCGACCTCGGCTACGACCGACTCTGGGTGCCCGACCAGACGTATCATTCGGATCCTTTCGTCGTGCTGGCGGCCGTGGCCGCCGCCGCACCAGGGCTTGAACTCGGGATGGCGGTCACCAATCCGTACACGCGACATCCGGTGCAGATCGCCAGGGCTGCGGCCGCCGTGGCCGAGGTGTGCGGCGGTCGATTCCTGCTCGGCCTGGGCGCGGGAAACCGCAAGCATGTTCTGGAGCGCCTAGCCATCGACGGGCGGCACGCCGCAAGTCGCGTTCGGGAAGCTGCGGTGATCATCCGCCAGCTGATCCAGGGCGAAACGGTCCACCACGAGGGCGCGTGGACGCTGCGAGGCATCCGGCTCGAGCGGGAAGGCGCGGTCGACGTGCCGATCTTCATCGGCACGCGCAATCCCCGGATGCTGGCCGTCGCCGGTGAGGTCGCAGACGGCGTCATGCTTGAATCCCTGGTGACGGCAGAGTCGCAGGCCTGCGGGCTAGAACGCGTGCGGGCCGGCGCGGGGGTCGCCGGCAGAACGCTTGGAGGAATGGAGTTCGTCGCATGGCAGAGCGTGCTCATCACCGATGACCGGGCCACGGGCATCGAGGCCATGCGGGCGTGGGTGGCCTACCTGCTCGGGATGACGACGCCCGAGGTCGCAGCGTGGATGGGCATCAGGCCCGACGTGATAGAGCGCCTGCACGGGGCGTTCGCGAAGGAGGGCCCGGAGGCGGCCACCCGCTTCGTGGGCGCCGAAGAGGTCGATCGCGTTGTCATCGTGGGGAATCCCGACCAGGTTGCGGAGCGCTGCGCAGAGCTTGTTCGGGGCGGCACCACCGACTTCACGGTGCAGGTGTGGTCAGACGACGCGGCCGGCCGGGATACGCTTGCGCGGTTCGCGCGAGAGGTCCGGCCGCGGATCATCAAGTGACGTCGCAGGCGTCGTCAGCCTAGTTCATGACAGGCGGGCAAAGGGGCAAAGGCCGGAGGAGAAGAGGTCCAAGGAGGGGTGGCGATGAGCAGGCGATGGCCGTACAGGTTGCGTGTCATGTTGCTGGCCGTGGTGTTGGTCGGGCTCGCCGGTACCGGGTGGGCAGGCCCAGTGGAGCGGTTTCCGTCCCGCGAGATCACCCTGATCGTCCCATGGCCAGCGGGAGGCGGCAGCGACATCGCCATGCGCCTCCTGGCAGAGCGCGCGCGGGTCCACTTTGGTGTGCCGGTGGTGGTGGTCAACAGGCCAGGCGCCGCCGGGGCGATCGGACACCGCGAGATCGCCAACGCCACACCAGACGGCTACACCATCGGTATGTTCGGCTCAGGGTTCATCGCGCAGCAGTACATGATCCCCAATCCCACGCTGATCGATGAAATCCAGCCTCTGGCGTTCTTCGGTCTCGATCCCGGCGCCCTCACGGTTCGCGGAGAGACCCCCTGGAGGACCCTGCGGGATTTCGTCACCGCGGCCAAGGCGGCCCCAAACACCATCAGGAACGCCAACGATCCGCCGGGCGGAGGATCGCATCTCACGGTCCTGATGATTGAGCGGCGACTCGGCATTCATCTGATCAAGGTTCCATATGCGGGATTTGCGCCCAGTGTGGTCGCCATGCTCGGGGGCGAGACGCAGTCCACGACCATTCCAGTTCCCGATGTGATCGAGGTGCACAAGGCGGGTAAGGCGCGGATACTCGGCGTGATGGGCGACGAGCGCCACTTCCTCGCCCCCGACGTTCCAACGTTCAAGGAACAGGGCTTCGACGTGGTCTACGGGACGTGGCGGACCTTGGCGGCGCCGAAGGGGATCCCCTCCGACAGGCTGACCGTGCTGGAGGAGAAGCTCCTGACCACGCTGCGGGACGAGCGGTTCATCGACAGGGCGCGGCGGGCGGGCTTTATCGTGAGCCCAAAGAGCCTGAGGTTGACCGAGGCATACCTGAAGGCTGAGGACGCGCTGATCTACTCGATCCTCCTGGAACTGGGTCTGGTGAGGACGCCGAGGTAGCAGCGGGGGTCTATGCATGCAGCACGGTGATCCTCCGGGCGCGCCTCCAACCGGACAGGCCGTCAAGGTGTTGGGGGACCTCGTTGCCGGGCTCTTTCTGGTGGTTGTGGCCTGGGCTGGCCGGGCGTCTGTCCGCGCCGGGCAGGCCCAACTGCAGTTCGACTTCGACACCGATCCCGGTCCCTATCTGGTCCCCGAGGTGCTTCTGCTCGTGGTGGGAGCCGGGGGCATTGTGCTCGTGGCGGCGGGCGCCTGGCGGCTAGCGAGATCCGCCCGGGTCCTGACGCCGTCTGTTCGATGGCCCGAGAACGCTCTCCGGCTGCTTCTGGTGGCGGCGTTTGTCGCTTCGATGGCCCTCTACCTGCGCCTGCTGGTCGCGGTCGGCTTTCGGCCGGCGACCTTCGCCCTATGCACGGTGTGGGTCTTCATCCTGGCGCGCCAGGCGCAGCAACGGCCGCTCCTGCGGGACGTGGCCGCATCGCTGGTGATCGCCGCGGTCGTCACGGGCGCGGTCCACTTCGTGTTCAAGAGCCTCGTCAGGGTCCCTCTGCCGTAGGAGGCGCGGGATGCTCCAACACGTCCTGACCACCTTCCAGCACGTGTTGACCTCGCCGGCCGCCCTGGGGATGGGGCTGGCCGGCGTCGTCATCGGCATCGTCTTTGGAGCCTTGCCTGGCATCAGCTCGACCATGGCCATCGCCGTGCTGCTGCCACTGACCTTCGCCATGGACGAAGTCAACGCGATGATGTTCCTGATGGGGGTGTTCAACGGGAGTGTCTACGGAGGGTCGGTTTCGGCGATCCTGGTGAACATCCCCGGCACGCCCGGCGCCATCGTGACGCAGCTCGACGGGCATCCCATGGCTAAGAAGGGCCGGGCCGGGGAAGCCCTCGGTTATGCGACGCTGGCTTCGGGGTTCGGCGGCCTGCTGGGGTTCGTGGTGCTGATGACCGTCGCCCCGCTGCTAGCCGGGGTGGCCCTGAAATTCCAAAGCCCGGAGTTCACCGGGCTGGCCCTGCTCGGCCTGGCCAGCCTGTCGGCCGCCATGACCGGATCGACGGCCAAAGGCATCCTCGTCGGAGCGTTCGGGCTCCTGATCGCGACGATCGGCTTCGATCCCATCACGAACGTGCTGCGACTGGACTTCGACCACCCGAGCCTGGCTGCGGGGATTACGCTCATCCCCGTGGCCATCGGGATCTTCGGCATGACGGAGGTCCTGAACAACCTGGAAGCCGGCGCCACGAAATGGGAGGTCATCGGGACCATCCGGCGGGTCATCCCGCCCTGGTCGGAGATGAAGCGCACGGTGCCCGGGGCGATCCGCGGTGCCGTCGTCGGCATCTGCGTGGGGATCATTCCGGCGGCCGGCTCGGCGATCGGCGTCGTGTTCACCTACTTGCAGGAGAAGCGCCTCTCGCGCCACCCCGAGCTCTTCGGCACAGGCATTCCTGAGGGGATTGTTGCCCCCGAGTCAAGCAACAACGCGGGTGTCGGCGGCAGCCTCGTGCCCATGATGAGCTTGGGCATCCCCGGCGACACCATGACCGCCGTGCTGATGGGCGCGCTGCTGATCCAGGGCCTGCGCCCCGGCCCGTTGCTGTTCCGGGATCACCCTGGCTTCGTTGCCGCTGTCTACGTCGCGCTGGTCATCGCCATCGTGCTCACGACTGCCCTCGGCCTGCTCGGCGCTCGCACGTTCGCCAGAGTGGTCTCGGTCCCCAAGCCCGTGCTGCTAGTGACCATTGCTGTCCTGTGTGTGGTGGGCTCGTACGCGGTCAACAACTCGCTGTTCGAAGTCGGCGTGATGCTGGTCTTCGGCGTCCTGGGCTATCTTGGGCAGAAGGCCGGGTTCCCGATGGTGCCCATCGTTTTCGGGCTGATCCTTGGTCCGATGTTTGAGGAAAACCTACGGCGCACGCTGGTGCTCAGCGGCGGGAACTGGCTGGTGTTCGTGCAGCGGCCGATCAGCGTGGCGCTGCTGGTCCTGGCCATACTCACCGCAGCCTACCCCATCTACCTAGAGCGCCGGCAGGAGGTGCGCCGCCGGACTGCGTCAGCCGTGCCGGGGCCCGCGCCGGCAGAACCCGACGAGATGAGATGAAAGGAAGCGCGCGATGAGAGTCGTCGACGTGGATGTCATGGTGGTCTGCCTCCCGACCCGCCGGGTCCACAAGTGGGCGGGACTCCGGGGATCGATCGGCCGGTACGTGGTGATCCGGGTGCGCACCGACGAAGGGCTGGAGGGCTGGGGCGAGACCCAGTGCCTCCCCGATTGGGGCGGTGCGTACATGCGCTACTACGGCGAGACCCCGAACACGGTGCGGCACGTGCTGATCGATCTGCTACTGCCCGCCCTCCGGGAAGAAGATCCATTCGCCATTTCCCGCGTGCATGCGCTTATGGACAAGATCATCAAGGGCCATCCCTACGCGAAAGCCGCGCTGGACATCGCGCTGCACGACCTGAAGGGGCGCGCGCTCGGCGTACCGGTTTACGAGCTTCTAGGAGGGCGCTACCGCGAGTGGATCCCGGTGGGGCACAGCCTGGGGTTGATGGAGGTCGAAGCCGCTGCTGAGGAAGCCGCAGAGGTGGTCCGCGAGGGCATCCGGCACATCAAGGTAAAGGGCGGCCCGGATCCTGCGAGGGACATCCGCGCGGTCGAGGCCGTCCGACAGGCGGTGGGCGACAGCGTGGAGATCCGCCTCGACGCGAACCAGGCGTACACGGTTCCGACGGCGATCCGGACTCTTCGCGCGATGGAGCCGTCGGGCCTCACCCTTGTCGAGCAGCCCGCCGAGGGAATCGACGAGCTCGGCGAAATTGCACGCGCGATCAGCACGCCGGTGATGGCCGACGAGAGCGCCTGGACGCCGCGCGACATCCTCCATCTGCGCGAAGCTGGTGCCGCGCGGTACGTGTCGCTCTACGTGACGAAGCCGGGCGGCCTCTATCGGGCGCGCCAGGTGGCCACGGTGCTGGAAGCGGCCGGGTTTGAGGCGGACGTCGGCGGCTCGGCGGAATTTGGCATCGCCAACGCCGCCAACCTGCACCTCGCAGCGGCCTCGCCAGCGGTCACGGTACCCGCGATCATCCCGGTCACCACGCTGCAAGGGCAGGAGCAGACGCAGGTGGCCGGCCGGATCTACACCGATGACATCATCACAGCGCCGTTCGCCTACCGTGAGGGTGCCCTGAGGGTCCCGGACGGCCCGGGGCTGGGGATCACGATCGACTGGAACAATCTCAGGAAGTACCAGGTGGAGTGGACATGAACGCGAACGGCAAGATCGACATCGCGGTGCTGGGCGCGGGCAACGGCGGCATCGCGGCGGCGGCCGACCTCGGTGTGCGCGGCTTCCGGGTGGCGCTGTGCAATCGCAGTCGCGAGCGGCTCGAGCCCTTCCTGCGGGTGGGCGGTGTGGAGATGACCGGCGCGCTAGGCGACGCCACCGTGCCCGTGGACCGGATCACGACGGATGTCGCCGAGGCGGTGCGCGGCGCCGATGTGGTGATGCTTACGGTGCCCGCGCATGCCCAGGCGTACTACGCGGAGGCCATGGCCTCGTGCCTCGACTCATCCCAGATTATCGTCCTGAATGCTAGCAACACGGGTAGCGCGCTCCACGTTGCCCACATCCTGAAGAGCCGCGGGGCCCCGCCGGTTGTGATCGCGGAGCTCAACTCTCTGACCTACATCTGCCGCATGGCATCGCCGACCCGGGTCAACATTACAGGGTCGGCGCGCACGATCCGCATGGGCGCGCTCCCCGTCACGGCCGCGGCGGAGACCCTGGCCCGCTTTGCCAGGTACTACCCTCAGGTCCAGCTCGCGGCCAGCGTGCTGGAGACCTCCCTGATGAACCTCAATGCCGTACTGCACCCGCCCGGCATGCTGATGAACGCGGGCTGGATCGAGCACACCGCGGGACAGTTCTACTACTACTACGAGGGCACCACGCCAGCGGTCGCGCGCGTCATTGAGGCGCTGGATCGTGAGCGGCAGGCTGTCGCCAGCGCGTATGAGATCGAGACGCCGTCGTTCCTTGACTTCTTCTACAAGGCAGGCTACACCTCGCGCCGCGCCTGGGAAGCCCGCTCGACATTCGAGGCGATGCGCGACAGCGTCCCCAATCGGTACATCAAGGCCCCGGCCAACCTGGAGGGACGCTACATTCAGGAGGACATCGGATTCGGCCTCGTGCCATTCCACGCGTTCGCGCGCGCGGCCGGCATAGTGGTCCCCGTCACGGAGGGGCTGATCCATCTGGCCTCGGTGGCCACAGGGATCGATTACTTCAGCGTCGGGCTCACCGCAGCACGCCTCGGGATTGAGGGCGCCGATCGGACTGCGGTGGAGCGGTTGGTCCGAGAGGGCCAGTGGAGACCGTAGGATGGAGGGATCGCAGATGGAACCGCATGGGCTGAACCCTGACCCGGACGTCGTTACCCGGCTTCGCGGCGGGCTTGTCGCTGCCGGGCTCGACGCGATAGTCGCCATGTCGCAGGATAATGCCACCTACGCCCTGGGCGTGGGCGTCCCATCACACCGGCTCATCCGTGAGAGGCGCGTGGCCGTGCTCGTCCCCCACGATGGAGTGCCGGCGGTGGTGGCAGTGACGGTGGAGGAGTCGTTCCTTCAGGCTAACCTCAATGGGGTCGAGATCTTGCCTTACGACGAGCACACAGAGACCGCCATGCAGGCCCTCGCCCGTCTGCTCTCTGCGCGAGGCCTGCAGTCCGGCCGGCTGGGCCTGGAGATGGACTTCATCGCCGCAGAGGACTACGCGGAACTCACGCGGCTGGTGCCCGGGGCCACCTTCGAGGACGCCGCCCAGTTCTTCAAGCGCTCGCGCTGGGTCAAGACGCCCCGGGAACTGGAACGGATCCGCCGCGGTGGCCGACTGGCCGACGAGGCGATTCTTGAGGCGTTCCGTGCCGCCCGCCCAGGCATGACGGAACGAAACCTCGCCACTACCATGGTAGAAGCCTTCCTGCGCCGGGGGGGTGACGATGTCAGGATGGTGGTGCTGGGGGCCGGCGAGCGGAGCAGCCATCCCAACGCGCCGCCGACGGATCGTCCCCTGCGGGCAGGCGACATCGTGCGTGTCGACTTTCTCGGTACCATCGGCGGCTATTTCACCGACTGCGCCCGGACGGCCGTGGTCGGCGAGCCAACTGCCGGCCAGGCAGCCATCTACGCCGCCATCGTCTCCATCCACAAGGAGGTCCTGAGCCGGGTCCGGGCGGGAGCCAGAACCTGCGACCTGTACCATCTGTACAACACGCGGGCCGCGGAGCACCGCCTGCAGTCGCTGCGGTTCCTCGGCCACGGACTCGGGCTGGGTCTGCATGAGGGCCCGTTCATCGACGCGCACACCGACATCGTGCTCGAACCGGGCATGGTCTTCGCCATTGAGCCCGTCCACTTCGTGCCGCACGAGGTCGGCTTCCATCTCGAAGACGTGCTGATCGTCACGCACGACGGGCATGATGTGGTGACCGACGTCATGAGCACCGACGCGCTCTGGCCCATCGTGGCGTAGGGAGGGAGTAGGGGCTCCCCTTCCCAAGGAGCTCGCCAAACACCCCTGGGAGATGAGGCTTCATGCCTAAACCACCCCAGGATCACCTGCCGCAAGATCGGCCGCCCATCGGGGCCGTGGTTAGCCTGGGATTCCAGTACGTCCTCGCGATGTCTCCCGCGACCGTTCTGGTGGCGCTCCTGACAGGTTTCGATGTCGCCGTCACGTTCTTCGCTTCAGGCTTGGCCACAGTGATTGCACTCCTCGCACGAAAGGAGCGACTATGAGCATCAAGCGTATCGATCCTGGGCCGAGGTTCAGTGGAGCTGTTGTTCATGGCCAGACGGTCTATACCGCCGGTCAAACGGCCTCTGACCCCTCAGCCGGGGTGCACGGCCAGACAGAGCAGGTGTTGCAGAAAATCGACGGCTTGCTGGCTGCCGCCGGGACGGACAAGTCGAAGCTCCTGTCGACCACGGTATACCTGTCCGATATCCGCTACTTCGATGAGATGAACGCAGCCTGGGAGGCGTGGGTCGACAAGACCAACCTACCAACGCGCGCTACCGTCGAGGCCAAGCTCGCCTCTCCACGGCTCCTGGTCGAAATCGTCGTCACTGCGGCGCTCTCAGGGTAGGGAGACCCCCGGATCCAACCCCCTGGGGTCTGAGCACATCTGAGCACATAGGCTCAAGCCGGCCGGCCTCTCGGACTGCATGGGCGTGGGTCGGAGGCCGGCCCTGCTGGACCGTGCGCGTCTTCGACGGAAGTGGAAGCGGGGCTCACAGCACCAGCGAGTCTGTGCAGACTCTGACCCGCGTGGGGGGCAACTCCAAGATCCCTCCTAACATCACAGAAGTTTCTCAATATGCAACATACAACCCTCTCGTACACTGGCCCTCAGCTACGAGCTCTCATGACCGCAGTCTCCCCTAGGGCTCTTTTCTTCAGGCGTGGTATGAGTATGGCGCCGGAGGCCAACCTCTCCCTCAGGTCGGTCATCCAGAACGAGTCGATGAGACGACTCACCGCCTGGGACGCGATCATCGCCAGCATTTACGGCATGAACTTCGAGTCCATGCCCGAGTTGCGCTGGAACTTCGGCTCCCCGGTGCAACCTCCGTTCGTATTCCGTGGCGGTCCAAGACCTCTCCCGTTCGTCTGCCCAGACGGTCCCTTGGTCAGGGAGATCAGCATCAGCACTCGCCGCAAAATCCCGCGTTTCGTCCATGTACCTCCCTCACGAATTTCCGGATCCCCCCGCACGGAATACCGGCCAGCAGCAGCGTCTCGCTGTTCATCTTCTCCGTGCTCGACCGTCGAAGACTCTCCTTCCTCTGCGTGCAGTGGCTTCGGGCACGCGGGGTTCGTTCCTGGCCGGCGGCAAGTGTGTCGCTTAGCGCTGTCACCACTCACCTTGCGCCTTTTCCAGTCCCGTAGCTCCTCCGGCCCGGCCCGTCAAGCCAGCGACGCTTGACCGCCCGGGCCTCCGGCGCTCGCGCCCATGGCGACTCTATCGAGAAGGGAGATGGTCGCATGGGGACGGGTGGCACACGGCCCGACGGCGGGCAGCTGAGCGAAGAGAACGCCGCGGATTGTCGGGCAAGTGCAGTTGAGCAGGTCGCGCGCTGGCAGGATGAGACCCTGGTAGGACGGCTGGCCGAGGTTGGCGGCGCGGCCCTTTCGGTTCGGGAGCTCCTTGCGCTTCTGCTCCGGGCGCGCGGGGCGAGAGAGAGCTCTGCGGCAACCTCCGCGCGGCTCGCGACGAGGTTCCCTTCCACGGCGCACCTCGCGCAGGCCGGTCTACCCGAACTGATTCGCGAGGGCGGCCTGTCGCTACGGCAGGCCGCAACGGTCGTCGCGGCGCGCGAGTTGGGCCGCCGCCTCTACGCCGCGCCGTCCGCACGCCGGCCCACGGTCCGGACGCCGGCCGACATCGCGGCGCTCGTGGGACCGGACATGCGGTATCTGGACCGGGAACACTTCCGCGTGGTCTTGCTCAGCACCCGGCACGACGTGCTGGCCGTCGAGGAGGTGGCCGTCGGCGGACTCAACAGCGCGGTGATCCACCCCCGCGAGGTGTTCAAGGCGGCGATCCGCGCCAGCGCGGCGGCGGTGATCCTGGTCCACAACCATCCCTCGGGCGATCCTGAGCCGAGCGCGGACGACCTCCGCATCACGGCGCGGCTGGCGGAGGTCGGGCGGGTGGTGGGGATCGAGGTGCTGGACCACGTGGTGGTGGGGGATGGACGGTACGTGAGCCTGCGGGAGCGCGGGGCCATGGGGGATGCCGGAAGGGTGGCTCCCGACCATCCGGAGATCCGGGCGCTTGGCGGCTCCAGTCCCGTGATAGCCAGCGTGCCGGCACCGGCTCGGGGGCCGCGGACTCAATGCAGGATCTCTCCGGTCCAGCGGTCCCGATGCGCCCAGAACGGGCACTTGGGACACGGTTGACCCTCGGGATAGTCCACCCCCTCCTCGTGGGGACACCCGATGATGCGGTCGGTCATCACGACCGTCTTGGTCCCGTGTCGCTCGATGAACGCCAGGATCTCCCTGCCGATTGCCGGGTCACTGCGCACGTCCCGATCTTCGGCAACCCAGCGTTCCAACGGGTCGGCCTCAGCACCTTCTGAGGCTACGATGCCGACGGCAACTTTCGTCGCGCAGGTATCATCCGGCCCATAGAAGGCCACGGTGGCGACGGGATACCCTCGAAAGCCCCGACGTGCCTTCTTCTTCAGGGGCGACGATGATCGACGTGTGGACTCCACTCAGTATCACCTGGGATTGTCATGCGGTGCCCAACGGCGCGCATCACACGCTGCGCCGGAGCGCAGCGGAGTTGCAGTTGGGTGCATGCGCTCGTTATGCGCCATCATGGACTTCAGTTCGAGTTTTCCCGAAAAATAGCGCATTGACCAACTCTGTTGCACGCTCATCAGGAGCAGTCGGGTATGGATAGCCCAAGCACTCCGCTGTTGCCTTCGTTAGCCATCGAAACAGATCCATAGTTGCTAACAGCGCTCGCCTGACGTCATCTTCGTCATGATGGGCAAACGCACCGCGTAGTCTTTCCAGAACGCGAGGGTCTGCCCATTGTTCCAAGAAACGTCCGCCATACCAGGTATCGTAGTACGAGCCATTTCGGGCCTGGGCGTGCCATTCCATCGCCCTCAGCAACAAGCGTTTCATATAGCCGTCGCAACACGCGCTCTGGCAGTCCATAATTCCCCGCGCCGCAGTTTCTTCGCGGTCCAGACAGCGTGATACCAGAAGTCGTTGATAGCCTCAAGGAACTCAGATTGCGTGGGCAGACGAGAAGGTGCAGGCTCCGCAGAGAGCGGATTCAATCGGGCTGCCAGGCCGTCTCTATCAAGAAGCACGCGGCTCCCGCGGCGGAATACCTCTGTAACTTCGGGCGGGAAGCCATGTTGGATCATTTGCTCAACTTTCGCACAGGGGATGATTGAGAAGTCTACGTCGAGACCGCCCTCGAAAAGGACACGACGTTCCATTCCACCCCCGGTCGCCGTCGGTTCGACAAACGTGATCCAAGAATCGCCAATGTTCTTCAGCCAATCAGCACTTGTCAGATAGGGTTTGGGATCAGTTGTGAGGATGAGGATATCCAGATCGGACCATTCGTCTGCGGGGCGATCAACTCTTGCCCTAGATCCAAGAACAATCGCAGCATGGATGTCAGGGCGGGTTTGGGCCCATGCGACGAACCTTTCTATCAATTGCTCGTAGGCCAATGTGGTTGGGTTCATTCGGGATTCCTCACGTGGCGCATAATGTCAGGCGTCAGGCGCGGCTGGAAGCCGTCGCCCGCACGCCTTGGTTAGGCCCGGCTCTGGCGGTGGGCCGCGACAAGACACGCCCCCCTCACCAGAGCGTACGTCCCATCACGTCGAACGCCTCAATCTCGGCCGCGGCGTCCGGACTGGTGGGATACTCGTCGGCCAACAGCGTCCAGATCATGGTGTCACGGGGCCTCCCGTCGGGCGTCTGGGTGCGACGCCGCAGCGTCGCCTCATGACAGAAGCCGAGCTTGCGCGGCACCGCGAGGCTGCGGACGTTGTTGGGGTCACAGTGGATTTCAACCCGAGCTACCTTGTCGATGACAAAGGCGACCTTGGTGAGCGCAGCGACAGCCTCCGTGGCGAGTCCCTGGTTGAGGTAGTCCTTGTGTATCCAATACCCAATCTCGCGTGCCCCGGGGCCCACACGGGTATGGAGCCCACTACTCCCGAGCACCTGGGTGTCCTCCCGATTGAAGATCCCATAGACGAAGTCCTGGCCCAAATCAAACTCACCACGCCATCGGCGGAGGCGCTCGATCTTCGTTTGGAGGTCTGTGGGCTCGTGCTGGGCCCAGAGCATCCATGGGCGCAGATGTTCCAGGTTGGCTTCAATGGCCGCTGTCAGCAGCGGCGCATCCATGGGATGCCAACACCGCAACACCAGCCGGCGGGTGTGGATGCGGTAGGCAGGACCGCACCCGGCGATTGACATGTGTTCCTGATCTGCCCCCTGCTCTTGCATGCCTTGACTCCACGGGTTGCGCGCTGTGGGCATAATGCCTGCGTCAGCGGCGCGCCGGCACGATCCCAGGACAGTGCACGCGCTCTTCCGGCGCGCCCGCTGCGCGCTGGGGTTGACCATCACCCTCACTCACGGGTGTTGTAGTCGTAAGCGATCTTGATGATCTGAGAAAGCAGCTCTCTATTGGGGCCGAACTCAGAGGGAGTAACCCGGATGGTGTACTCCCGCCACCTCTTGTCGTACCCGATGAGCTCCATCCCAGCAGTCTCGACCTGTTTCTCAAGATCCTCCGACTGTTCGCATTTGAAGCCCAGCTTCAGAAACTTCTGTTTCGGGCGGAAGTGGACGAAGTTGTTGGCAATGCCGGAGCGGGCCAGTCCGATGAAGTATTTCTTGTAGTTCAGTTCGTAAGAAGGGTCGAGGGCCTTCACATTCTCGAAAAGATGGTCCACGAGCTGCAGGATGTTCTTTGGAACCTTCACCTCCCAATCGCTGCGCGAGTGGAAGACCTTTCCCGTCTCCTCGGTGTCGTCGAGACCCAGCTGCAGCTCATCAAGGACCTTTGAGAAGACGAGAGCGACGCCGCCCTCCACGCGGAACGCTTGGAGCTGGATTGCGATTATCGGGATGAACCCGTTAAACAGACCAATGACGCTAAGGAAGCGGCTCGTGATGTCTTCGGCAACGAGTACCGCGCAGTGATCGTACTGAGGGTATCGCTTGCGTTCGATATCCCAGTATTCAATCGCACGGATGATGTGACTCTCATCCGTTTTCCCGAGCTGGAGCTCGACCTTGTAGCGCTTTCTGCTTTCGGCGTCTTCCAAGAGAAGGTCCAGGCGACCGGCCCGCGGCTGAGCTCGCTGACGCCCTCGAACCTCCACCTCGCCCAGGTTCAGCAGGGAGGGGTTTTCCACGATCTGGTCTTCGAGCCACTTCTCCGCGAACTCAGGATGGCTCTTTAAGGAGAGCGGCTCGGGAATCACAAGCTTTGGGATTGGCATGATCAACAGTCCCCCCTCGATGTGATGGCTAACGCACGGATCAGCTGCGAGGCGCTCGTCAGCTGCATCCCCTTGTTCGCTGGCCCCTCCATTGGACGCTCAACGCGCCACCTCCGGAAGGGGACCGAAAAGGTGATCTGCAACCTCGGTGATTGAGGCGAGCTGCTGGAATGCCGAGCGCGGCAGCATCCGGAGGCGCGGACGCTGAAGCTTGACGCCGCGGGCGTTGCCCTTTGTGTGCTTGCCCGTTGGATACCCGCTCAGGTCAGGCAGTGGTTCTCCCGGAGGGCCCCCGAACCATAGGAACGGTCCGAGGGCGAGGGTTTGGGGCTCAAACAGCATGACCACGATGCACCCGTTCGGCTTGGTCGCGAGGCCTGTGTTGACGTTGAAGCGGGCGACCTTGGAGCCTCGGAAGGTCGCCTTCAACTGGACGTGGCGGACGACGTTGTTGCCCTCCAATACGAGGTCGTAGCCTCCATCGTCGACCTGGGGCTTGAGGATCTCCAGGCGCTTGACGCCAGAGAGCCACACATGGCGCATGACCTCGCCCGCAAAGAGGTGCTCAAGGAGCATCTCCCGGTACGACGACAGGAGGCTGTGGTCAGTCGCCATCACGTCGCCCCCTCAGCAAGTCCAGCGAACTTGAAGCAGACGGAACCGTCTAGTCCCCCCGACACTGCGAGCAGATCAGCCGATTCCTTGATCTCCCCTCTCGCCGGCCTGCTTTCGCTGGTCAGTCTATCATTCCTCCATATCCCCGCCTCCGCACGCGCTGTCAGGGTGCCGGCAGGCTATCCGCCGGGCTACGAATCGCACCGGGACCGCGGCTCAGGACGTGCGTGCAGGTCATGGTCGTGGCTACATCTCGGTGCCCGAGCAGCTCCTGGACCGTCCGGATGTCGTAGCCGTCCTCCAGCAGATGGGTCGCAAACTAGTGCCGGAACGTATGGCAACTGGCCGGTTTGGCAATACCGGCCCGGCGAACGGGTTCCCTGACGGCGGGGCTGGTGTGAGCGAGGGGCACTGGCAGCGCAGCCCCAGCGGCTGGAGGCTGAGCCGTGCAGGTCCCCTCTCCGAGCCTACCGACGTGCCCAGGGAGAACCGCCTGCCACCATCAGTGAGGCGAAGTGACGAGGAGGAACGAGCCATGGCCGTTGAGCCTCGCAGAGGGTGTGGGTACCGCAAGATCGGCGGGACGTACATTGAGGGAGATCCCGGCCCCGGCTACGAGTACGGCTGGCTGCCCGTGCCCGTCAGGCCTTGCCCGCTGTGTGGCCAGCGCCCTGCTCTTACGCCCTGTTGTGAGGCAGCGGCGTACAAGTCCTGTAGGACCTGTGCGGGCTCGCTCCGATGGACGGGTCTGTACGCTGCCTCAACCGACTCGCCGCCGATCGCGCGCCTCAAGGCCCATTTCCTTCATTTCCCTCTTGAACCGCTCCAGAGGGGTGATCCCCGACTTGAGTTTGCGGCTCCTGAAGCGCCAGGCCCAGGAGTAGTTCGAGACCTCACGAAGCCGGGGGTCGCCCGGGAGCCACGCCTTTAGCATGGTCGTGGCGCGCCGCTCTAGCGCTATGATCAGCCTGGGCCGGATGATCCGCACCTCCTCGAGAAACCACCGCTTACTGACGCCAGCTAGGATCGCCAGCGTCACGTCGGCCTCCGAGTTCTTCGCCTTCGCCTTCGACACGTCGGTGAGGTGGGCGTCGGCCAGCCCGTTCCTGGCCATCTGGTCGTAGAGCAGGCTCAGGGCGGCGTCCAACTTGCCGGGGTTCTGCGGCGCCTTCCTCCCCCTGCGGCGGCCCGCGCTGGGGTTCAGCGCTACGAGCATGACCGGCGCCGTCCCCTCCCAACCGCGCACCCCATCGTCGCGCGGTGGAAAGAACCAGGAGAGGTACCCCCTCGCCCTCAAGCTCTGTTCGATCCGCGCCCTCAGTGCCGCGAGCGCCTTGCGCTTCTCCATCCCCCTCACCGCCGTTTCTCCACAGAGGGCGCTTCCAGAGCCCACGTGACGCGCGCCGTCTGCCAATCTATCTCCTCGTCCTGCCTAGACCGCTCCTCCGGACTCAGGGCGTCGATTTCTGCCTTCGCCTCCTTCAATAGCCGCGTCCTGTCCCTGGGGTCACTCATCTCGTCCCCCCGTGCCTCATCTGGCGCGTGACCTGGTCGGCGGGCGCCGTGAATGACACGTTCTCTCCCTGTCTCATGCCCAAATGCGGCCAGTACAGGTCATTCTGCAGCACATAGCGTCCCGTCGGCGCGACCCCCTGCGCTGCCTTCCTGGCCGAGCCGGGAGCGCTTGTGCGTCGAGCCTCCTTGAACCTGCGGGCCGCGTTGCGCAGCGTTGTCAGCAGCGAATGCGGCGCTTCGGGTTCCAGCCGGGCTATTGGACATTGCGGGGCTTGATCTCCGCAGTTCCGATTCTCTCCACATAGGCGGCCCGCGGAGCAGTCCTCACCACCCATCCACACTTGCGCGAGAGCTTCAGCACGCGCGAAGCGGTGATGCCGACCTCCGGTGCAGCCTTCCGCACGCTGCGCTTTCCGGGGCGCCATGCGGACGTCGTGCAGCAGGGCACGCCAAGCTGCGGCTGGCACCGTGTCTGGGGTCGCCACTTCTCCGTTCCGGCTGATTCTCGCACAAGCTGGTCTGCCACGGGCGGGGCCCCGTCGCGCAAGGGAAAGGCGCCTTGCGCGCCTCCCCGCCCGTGGCCTGTCGTCTCCACTCTTTCCAGTGGAGGTGACGCCATGACGTTCCTGGACCTATTCCGCGAGAAGTACGAGCGCAGGGGAGGGAAGGCTGAGCAGTTCATCGAGGCGTACCAACACGGCGACCCCGAGATGGTGGTGGACTACCTGCTGGAGCACAGCCCGGAGGGCGTGCGCGGCGCGCTGATCGCCGCGGCCGAAGACTTCCGGGCCACCGGCCGGACGCACAGCAACGCCCTGGTGGCCCTGCTACAGGAAGGTCGGGCCGCGATGACCTACGAGCGGCTGGCCGCGGACCTGCCGGAACTGCCCGAGCCGTTTGCAGGGGAGCAGCGCTACGACGTGGACTGGGCGGTGGACCGCCGTGACCTGCTCAACTGGGTGCGGTGAGGCGCCCGCCGTTTTGCGAGCACGCAAATTCGATGTGGGAGGGACACGCGATGGAACAGAATCGACGGCCTCAGATCTTCAGGTACGTTACCAAGGACAAGGTCCTGGACATTGGGGACCTGTTGGATCCCGACCCCAAGCGCTGCAAGGTGCGCTTCATCCTGCTGCAGTTCGGGCGGGACTTCAAGGCGACCACCCGTGCGCTGCACTACGCGGACGCCGACGACCTGGAGGTGGTCTGCTGGGACATCCTCCACGGGACGTTCCGGGAATGGACAGACCACAAGGGCTCCGTGCGCGATGGGACCTGCCTGGCCCGGGTGCTGAGCCTGCGCAAGGACCCGAAGTACGACAACCCCTATGTCCTGCAGATCCGGAACGGCCCAGGCCAGGTCATCGGGCAGGGGGCGGTCAAGCTGGTCAAGGCCGAGGTCACCCTGAGCCTGCTGCTGTCGGAGTTTGATGCCCGGCGCCTCTGCCTCACGGTCCTCGACTACATCCGCGCGTGGAAGCAGGTGCACTTCGGGGAACTGGCGAGGGCGCGGGTTCGTGTCGCCGCCAGGGAGAAGGCTGGCGAACATGGTCAGGACTTCCGGCCGGTGGGGGCTCCCGCTGGCAACGGGCAGGTCAGGGTAGCTTCCAGCGGGCCTCGGATTGCAGCGATGGCGGAGCGGACTGCTGTGACGCGTCGGTTGGCTTCAACTTGACAGGGACCTGGGCTTAGTGGTGCCCCAGCTGACGGCTACCGTAGTGGAGGCCCCCGCTACTGGCTCGCAGGTTGCGACGCTGATCGCGCTGGCAGCAGAGCTGGGGCTTCCGGGGGAGGGCGGCCGCCGATGGCTGGCCGATCAGGCGGGTGGGACGCCTTCGGAGCAACTCACCCGGGGAGGGGCCAGCCGGTTGATTGAGCGGCTGCTGCGGATGAAGCGGATCCTGGACAGTGACCGCGGTCAGCCAGCGTCGGCGAGGCCGTGGGACGGCATGTCGCTGGGCAGGTAACTCCGCGTCCGCTACAGTAATGGTACCGTTCGATAGGTGCCTTACCGCAGGCTGGCGAACGGAAGCACAGCGATCTTGACGAAGCGTCTTCTGGCGGTGCCCGGACGGTGGTTCAACCGGTGTGGAATGTGGAAAAGGAGGCCTGCTTGGGCCTTGAGGAGTAGTATGAACCGCACTGAGGGTCTTGGCGATGGCTGATTCCGCCCGGCATGCCATTCGACCCGGCGCTGTCCTGGAGGGCCCGCAGTTCAGCGAGCCCATGCGGGTCGTAACCGTCCAGCCCGAGGGCGACGGCCGATTCGTGCTCGGGCTCGTCGGCACGCGCACACAAGTCTTCCGCCAGGTGCAAATTACTGCCGTGGACCTAGACGGGCTCAAGATACTCTCCACTGACTTCACCTTCCAGGGGGATGGGGCGCTACTCCGTCTGGGTCTGCAGGCATACACCCTGGGAATCGCGTATGAATACGACCCCTACTTCGCCCTCTCGATCTCGCGTGTGGATCCACTCCCCCATCAGCTCGAGGCGGTCTACGACGTATTGCTCAGATTGCCACGCGTGCGCTTTCTGCTTGCCGACGACGCAGGAGCCGGCAAGACCATCATGGCGGGCCTATTGCTGAAGGAGCTCAAGCTGCGCGGCCTGATTGAGCGAACACTGGTCGTCTGTCCGGCCAACCTCACCTTTCAGTGGCAGCGCGAGCTCCGCGATAAGTTCGACGAGAAGTTTCTTGTACTCAAAGGGGCAGACCTTCGGGTCCAATACGGTGTCAATCAGTGGCTCGAGCAGCCCCAAGTCATCACCTCTCTCGACTTGGCGAAGCGCAGTGATGTCCTCCCCAGCCTCCGCCAGGCCTCATGGGACCTCGTTGTCGTGGACGAGGCGCACCGCATGTCCGCCTACGCCGAGGACAAGAAGAGCTTGCGCTACAGGTTAGGTGAGCTGTTGAGTGAGACCACCGATCACTACCTGCTGCTAACGGCTACTCCGCACAAAGGCGACCCCAGCAACTTCACCCTGTTTCTGCGCCTCCTGGACGCGGACGCGTACGCTGATGTGCGCTCTATCCGTGAAGCGATGAAGCGGCGCCGGGCGCCATTCTACCTCCGGCGGACCAAGGAGGCGATGGTTCACTTTCCCGAGCAGGGACCCGACGGAACGTGGGAGGCGCGCAAGATCTTCACCAAGCGTATCCCGCGCACAGTACGCTTCGCGATTCAAGGAGATGAAGAGGCGCTCTACCGCGCCGTCACGAGGTACGTCCGCAACCAGAGCAGCCGGGCCGCAGCTCAGGAAGCGGATCCTCGCGCCCGCGCGGTTGGATTCCTGATGTCCCTGTACCAGCGCCGGCTGGCGTCCAGCACGATGGCCCTCCGGCACTCGCTGGCCAATCGGGCGAGGCGGTTTGAGGAGGGTCTGAAGCGCGCGGAACTACTCCTCGCCACAGCCCCCCCGGACCTTCCGGATCCGGAGGAACTCGAAGAGATGGAGGAGGCCGAGAGAGAGCGCCTGGAGGAGATCCTCGAGGCGTTTACGCTAGCCCAGAATCCACAGCAGGTCCGCGAGGAGATCGCCGAGTTGCGCGATCTCGCAGACCGGGCGCAGGCGGTCATAGATGCGGGGGTCGAGGCCAAACTTTCGAAGCTGCGGGGGCTGCTGCAGGACGAGGGGTTCTTCAGCCGGGCCGACCAGCGCTTGCTCATCTTCACGGAGTTCAAGGACACCCTGGGCTACCTGGTTGACTGCTTTCGCCAGTGGGGATTCAAGGTAGGATTCATCCACGGCGGTATGCGGCCGGGATCGCGGGACGAGCCCGGTACACGTCTACACACTGAGCAGCAGTTCTGGGAAGGCGAGATTCAGGTGCTCGTGGCGACCGAGGCTGCTGGCGAGGGCATCAACCTACAGGTCTGCCATATCATGTTCAACTACGACATCCCGTGGAATCCGAACCGCCTCGAGCAGCGGATGGGCCGGATCCACCGCTACGGGCAGACGAAGGACTGCTTGATCTTCAACTTCGTGGCTAGCAACACCGTCGAGGGAAGAATCCTGGAGCGCCTAATGGAGAAGCTCCAGGAGATCCGCAATGCGCTAGACGACGATGCGGTCTTCAACGTTGTTGGGGAAGTCCTGCCGGCCGGACAGATCGAACGGGTCCTCCGCGACTTCTATGCCGGCCGCCTAGACGAAGCAGACCTCGAGGACCGGGTGCTGCGCGACGTTCAGGAGGACCGGTTCCGAGCGATCTGCCAGCACGCCCTTGAAGGGCTGGCGACGCGGACGCTGAACTTGGCTATGCTCGTCGAGCGCCGCGCTCGGGCCCAGGAGCGTCGGATCGTCCCAGAGACCGTCGCCCGATTCGTGGCTCAGGCCGCGCCGCACGCCTCGCTGACGCTGCGTCCTGTGGCATCGCTGCCCCACACGTTCGATCCAGGGCCCACACCGGTGGCCCTGCGCCACCACGCGCGCGCCCAGGACTGGCACCTGCCCTCGCTGGCCAACCGCTATCCACGGCTCACCACCGACCGGGAGACCGCCGATCGGCACCACCTGGAGTGGGTCACCCCTGGGCACCCGCTGTTCGAAGCACTCCGGCGGCACTCGATGGATGCGGCGCGTCCGGCGCTGGCGTCCGGCGCGTGCTTCTACTCGCTTAGCCACCAAGGTCCCGCTCGTCTGGATGTGTACCGTGCCCGCGTGGTAGACGGCCTCGGGCAGGTCGTGCACGAGCGTCTGTTTGCTGTCGAGGTTGCCGAGGACGGCGCCGCGGTGCGGGATGCCGCTCTGTTGGGCGACCTGCTGCTTGCGCCGGCCCCCGCCGACCTGCCCGCCGTGGCTTCGCTACCCGAATCCAGGGACGTCCTCCAGCAGCGGGTGCTCGATGCCTTCCTGGCGGAGGTGCGCACCGAACGTCTGGACGAGGTAGATCGCATCGCCACACATGTGGAGGTGGCCCTGACCGAACTCATTCAACGCGAGGACGAGAAGATCGGCAGGTTCGCCGAGGACAGGGATAGAGGCGTTGAGGGGGCCACCGGGCTATTGGCTGCGACCGAGGGGCGGCACGCTGATCTGGTGGCCCGACGCGAACGCCGGCGCCAGGAACTGGCACGTCAGCGCGCCCTCACTCTCCAGAGCGTCGATCGCATGACCAGCATCCTGATACTGCCCCACCCCGAGCGTGAAAGGCCCGAAATTCGCCGCCTCCAACCGGACCCGGAAACCGAGCAGGTCGCAATGGAAGCCGCGATGGTGTTCGAGCAGCAGGCTGGCCGTCAGGTGCTCGATGTGCATACCGAGAACCTCGGCTATGATCTGACGAGCATTGATCCTCGGGGCGGAGAGGTGCGCCTCATCGAGGTGAAGGGCCTTGCAGGAGACGGGGGGGATATCACACTGACACCCAACGAGTACCGCGTGGCGCAGGATCGGCGGGACTGCTACTGGCTCTACGTGGTTACAAACTGTCGGACGGAGGCCCCGCGGCTGTCCCAAGTTAAGGACCCTGCAACCTACGCGTGGCAGTCTGTCCGCCGGGTTGAGCACTATGTTCTCCCTGCTTCTCGGCTGGTGGAGGCGGAACGACAGTGACCCCGGAAAGCCTCCGAGAACTTCTCGCGATCGGCGAAACGGTTGCCGTAGAGTTCAAGGGGGAGCGGCACCGGGCGCTCTCAGACGACGAGTTGGTGGAGGCCGTCGTCTGCCTTGCCAACCGGGACCGTGAGCCCACGGGTTGGCTGCTAATCGGCGTGGAGGACGATGGGGTTGTAACCGGTGCCCGGCCCCGGCACGGTGCGGGAACCGATCCGCTTCGGGTAGTGGCGCTAGTCGCGAACAAAACGGTCCCGTCATTGTCAACGCGCTGCTCTATCGTGCCTTGGGATGGCGAGCAGGTGATCGCCATAGAGGTGCCCCGCGCCGAGCAACCCGTTGGGACCTCCGACGGCAAGTACGTGCGGCGGACGATCCTTGGGCGCGGCGAGCCCGGATGCCGGCCTTTTCACTTTCACGAGATACCGTCCGCACTGGCGCACCGAGGGAAAGTTGATCCCAGCGCGTTCGTCGTTGAGGGTGCTACCTGGGAGGATGTCGACCCCATCGAGGTTGAGCGCTACCGGCGGGCGGTACGCGAGAGTGGAGGACGAGGCGACCGCGCTCTCGTTGAACTCTCGGATGAAGAATTGGCCAAAGCCCTGGGAGTGGTTGAAGGGAACTATCAGATCAGCCGGATCCGGCTCGCGGGGCTTCTACTCTTTGGGCGGGAGGCTTCACTCCAACGGCTGCTGACTACCCACGAAGTGGCCTTTCAAGTGCTCCGCGGGACTGCTGTCGAAATCAACGAGTTCTTCCGATGGCCACTTCTGCGATCCTTTGAAGAAGTTCTGACACGGTTTCGGGCACGAAACCGCGAGGAAGAGGTAATGATGGGCCTCTTCCGGATTGGAGTCCCCGACTACCCGGAACGCGCATTTCGCGAAGCCCTGGCTAATGCGCTCCTTCATCGCGACTATGCGCGGCTGGGAGCGGTTCATGTGCAGTGGCACGACGACCGCATCGAAGTCTCGAATCCCGGCGGATTTGTTGAAGGGGTCCACCTCGGGAATCTCCTGGTCACACCACCCAGGCCCCGCAACCCCCTCCTCGCCGACGCGTTCAAACGGGCCGGCCTCGTTGAGCGCACAGCGCGGGGCATTGACACGATCTTCGAGGACTTGCTCAGAACGGGAAGGCCCGGGCCCGACTACAGTCGATCGGCAGAGACTGACGTCATGGTCGTCCTCCCTGGCGGCCCGCCAGTTCTTGAGTTTGTCCGTCTCCTCCATGATGAGGAGCGCCGGTTGGGGCGTCTTTTCGGAGTCGATGAGCTTCTCGTTCTCCATCACTTACGTTCAGCACGGCGTATTGATATCGCTGAATTGAGCCGGCTCGTCCAGAAGCCTGATGTAGATGCGCGGCGGGTATTGGAAGGGCTGGTGGAGGCTGGCCTGATTGAGGGGCGAGGTGAGAGACGAGGACGCGTATATCACTTGGCTGCGGCGGTATACCGACGGCTCGGCCAGCCGGCCGCTTATGTCAGAACCAGGGGGTTTGAGGCCGACCAGCAGAAGCAGATGGTGGTGCAGTTCGTCGAGAAGCACGGGCGCATCGCGCGGCGCGAGGTCGCCGAGTTGTGTAAGCTATCGTCCGCCCAGGCGCGCACGCTACTGGGCCGGCTCGCCGAACAGGGGGTCTTGATCCTCCATGGAAGAAAGCGTGGAGCGTACTATGAGCGTGGAGCCAAAGATATGGCAAAATCCAAATCGCGTTTGAGCAGAGCCAAAAAAGGCCATTCCGCCGCCAAATCGAGCAAGCGCCCGGAAAGGGAGGCCTGAGGACCGCACCCTTGGCGAAGGGCCACCCTGCAGCAGTGAACCCCCGAGGAGAGGCTTCGATGCTGGAGCCCGTCCCGTTTCTGCCAATCGAGCAAGAGCTTCTCCTGCTGGCCAAGGCAGGAAACGAACATGCTTTCGAGGCTCTCCTCCGCCGCTACGAGTGGCTCGTACGCGCTCGGGCCCGGAGCTTCTTCCTTCAGGGGGCCGAGTACGAGGACCTCATCCAGGAAGGCATGATTGGTCTCTTCAAAGCCGTGCGCGATTTCCGCGCAGATGGCGGCGCATTCAGATCCTTCGCCGATCTCTGCATCACACGGCAGATCATCACCGCCGTCAAGACGGCCTCTCGCCAGAAGCACATCCCGCTGAACTCCGCCTTCTCTCTAGAAGCGCCTCGGTATGACGGCAACGGGGACCGGACAGTCGGCGATACCGTCAGCGACCAGGCCGCGCCTCTCGATGCCGTCTTTCTGCAGACGGCCGAAGTGCGGGCCGTTATGGATGTCTTGCGGCAGCGCCTGTCGGCTTTCGAGTTCTTGGCGCTGACCCTGTGGCTTGAGGGCCGACCATACGACGAGATCGCCCGGCGCCTCGGCAAGCACATCAAGTCCGTGGACAACGGGCTCTGGAGGGTCAAGTGCAAGATTCGACGCCTGCTGGGTGCGGGCGTCATTCCCCGAGGTGACATCTGAGTCTCCCCCGGGACTGCCGTCGCCTGATTGAGGTGGACTTCCCGATCGCCGCGGTCAGCAGGCACTCGGCGCGGGAGAAGTCCATCCGGCACGGGCATCCCAGCACGCTGCACCTGTGGTGGGCCAGGCGACCGTTGGCGGCGTGCCGGGCAGTCCTGATGGGATTGCTCCTCCCCGACCCCTGCGATTCTCACTGTCCGCCTGCCTTCAAGGAGGCTGCGCGGAAGGCACTGGCCCCGGTGCGGGGATCCGGCGACGGCTCCAGCGACAAGGCGCTCCGGAAGTCGCTGCTGGGATTCATCGCTGACTTCAGCAACTGGGACCACGCGGCGAACCCAGCGTTCCTCGATGCGGCCAGGATGCTGGTTCGTGGGGCCCATCCTGACGGCCCGCCGCTGGTTGTGGATCCATTTGCCGGCGGTGGCAGCATCCCCCTGGAAGCCCTCCGGGTGGGGTGTGAGGCGTTCGCCAGCGATCTCAATCCCGTGGCCTGCCTCATCCTGAAGGTGCTCCTCGAAGACATCCCCCGCTACGGGCGGGCGAAGATACGGATTCCGACCGCCGGCGGAGGAGTGGAAGAGGTAGAGGGCCTGGCCGAGGCGGTGCGTCGTGTCGGCGCGCAGATCAAGGTTGCAGCCGAGAGGGAGCTCGCTGGCTTCTATCCGCCTGACTCCGATGGCGCACGCCCCATCGCCTACCTGTGGGCGCGGACGGTGCGGTGTGAGGCTCCCAAGTGCGGTGCGGAGATTCCGCTGGCGCGATCGTTCTGGCTTTCGAAGAAGGCGAACAGGCGGCGGGCGCTCCATTTGCGCATCGAACGGCCCAAGGGCCACCCTCCGGAAGTGGCCTTCGAGGTCTTTGAACCGGAGCGGGAATCCAAGGTGCCAGAAGGCACCGTAACGCGAGGGCACGCTACATGCCCAGCGTGCGGCACGGTGCTGCGGGTCGAGCGGGTGCGGGCGCAGCTCAGCGTTCAGCATGGGGGCGCGGATACGGTGTTCGATGAGCGCGACCGGCGCAAAGGTGGGGCGCGGCTGCTGGCTGTGGTGACGGTTCGCCCCGGGGAGCGGGGACGGCATTATCGGGTGCCGACTCAGCGGGACTACGATGCGGTGCGAAGGGCTGCCGAGGTACTTGAGAAGAAGATCAAACATCCGCTGCCGAACGGCCTGGCGCCGGTTCCAGATGAACCGCTGCCTCCAGAAGGTACGCTAGGCTTTCGCGTCCAGAAGTATGGTATGCGCACCTGGGGCGACCTGTTCACGGCGCGGCAGAAGTTGGCGCTGGTGACGCTGGCGGAGAAGGTACGAGGGAGTGCAGGTGGCGAGGAGCGCCTGAATTCGGCACTTGAAGACTTGGCCGCGTTGGTTCTTGGTCGCGTGGCTGATCAGCAATCAAGCCTCGTCCGTTGGCTTCAAACTATCCAGGCGGTTGCAAGCACATTCGGACGCCAGGCATTGCCAATCGTGTGGGATTTTGCTGAACCGAATCCTATGTCAGGCACGGGTGCCAACTTTGACGGAGCACTCGAATGGGTTGCCCGTGTCGCCAGCGCCTGGCCCGGGTCACAGACCTCCGGGCAAACGCAGATCGCAGACGCCACCAACTACCCGCTGCCAGACGACGCAGCAGGCGTCTGGTTCACCGATCCGCCCTACTACGATGCAGTGCCTTACGCTGATCTCTCTGATTTCTTCTTCGTCTGGTTGAAACGAACATTACCAAATCATCCGTTGTTACGTGATCCCTTCAACCCAGAGAATCCCCTCACGCCCAAGACGGCTGAGATTGTGCAGAATGAGGTCAGCCGCGTTGACGGTCGCGTCAAGGACCGCCAGTTCTTTGAAGAAAGCATGGCCCGCGCCTTCACCGAAGGACGGCGTGTGTTACAGGACGATGGCGTCGGAGCTGTCGTCTTTGCGCACAAGAGCACGGAAGGATGGGAGGCGCTCCTATCGGCCATGGTACGAGCGAGATGGGTCGTCACGGCCTCCTGGCCGATAGTCACAGAACGAGGAGTGCGACCTCGGGCTCGTGAGGCTGCTGCCCTCTCCGCCAGCATTCACCTCGTTGTCAGGCCACGGCTTGAGAGCGCTCCAATTGGTGATTGGGGCGACATCATGCGTGAGCTTCCCAAGCGCATCCAGGATTGGATGGACCGGCTCTCAGCGGAGAGGATCCGCGGCGCGGACCTGGTCTTCAGTTGCATCGGTCCCGCGATGGAGCTGTTCAGCCGCTACCCGCGGGTGGAGACGGCCGACGGCGAGGAGGTGGGCCTGGCCAGCAATCCTGCGGCGCGATCCGAGGCAGCGCGCAACGGTTTCCTCTGGTACATTTGGCAGGTGGTCGGCCGAATTGCCCTCCAGCGCGTGCTCGGCGGTCCGGATGGCCGGGTGGGCGGCGACCCCGCTGGGGCTCTGGAAGAAGACGCCCGCCTGACCGCACTGTTCCTGTGGACGCTCCAGAGTACGGAGAACGGGAACAACGGGAAGCGGCCATCAGCCCAGGTTGGAGTTGAAGAGGCTGAAGAAGAGGTGGCAACCGAGGAGGAGGATGAGGAGCCTCTCCCCAAACACAAGGGGGGCCTCACCCTTATCTACGACGTGGCCCGCCGCTTCGCGCAGCCGCTTGGCATCCACATGGAACTGTGGAATGGCCGTGTCATCGAGATCGAGAAGGGAATTGTCCGCCTGCTTCCGGTCGCCGAGCGGGCCCCACAGCTGTTCGGACGAGAGGGAGCCGAGGCAATGGCACAGCGCATCGTGGCGGCTCCGGAAGATCCCCAGGTACAGCTCTTCCCCGATGAGCGCGCAGGTGCAGTACCGGCGATCCGCGCACCGGGGCGGCGCGGGGCCATGAGGAGGCGACGGGCAATGACGGCTACTGCCGGCGCCGATGACGAGTCTGCTCAGGTCACAGTGGGGATCGAGCCCGAACACCCCTTCACCGCAACCCGGCGCGAGCCCACAACTCTCGACCGCATCCACGCCGCGATGCTCCTCCAGGCCTCCGGTCAAGCCGCGGCACTCCGGGCGCTGCTAGAGGCCGAGACAAGGCGCGGGCCCGACTTCTTGCGACTCGCCAACGCACTATCGGCTCTCTACCCGAAGACCAGCGAGGAGAAACGGCTGCTTGACGCCATGCTTCTCGCTGTACCGCGGCGGTAAGTTGGAGGTTCACATGGAACCCTGGTACAGAGTTACAATCCCCCGCCCTGAGGTTCGCGAAGGCCGCTCGTTCAACCCCGATGAGTTCGCCATCGCCCTGGAGCAGGTGGTGGCCGGAACCGCCCCCCAGGACTATCGGGACGCGACGCAGTTCTTTGCTCGGACCGTCTTCACGCGGGCGCTCCGGGAGCAGGTTGCGGTGACGCTGCGGCGGCTGAGCGGGCAGACTGAGGGTGCCCCGCCGGTGCTGGCGCTCGTCACCCAGTTCGGTGGCGGGAAGACGCATGTCCTGACGGCGCTCTACCACCTAGTGGAACACTCGAAGGCCTCGCTCCGCAATCCTGAAGTGCAGGCGGTGTTGAAGGAGGCGGGTCTCTCGAGCATTCCAAAGGCCCGATGGGCGGTGTTCGTCGGCAACGCCTGGGATCCTCAGCCGGGGCGAGAGACTCCGTGGATTGATCTGGCGCGTCAGCTCGCCGGAGACGGCGGCGTTGCTGCGCTGGGGCTGGACGCCCGCGAGGCGCCTCCCGGCACCGAGGCGCTTGGGCGGGTGTTCGAGGCCGCCGGCGGACGTGTGCTGATCCTCATGGACGAGGTGTTGAACTTCCTCAACCGGCGCAGGCCGATGGCCGAGCCGTTCTACGCCTTCCTCGACAATCTCGTGCGGGCCGTGACCGGAACCACACACTGCGCGGCGGTGATCAGCCTCCCCCGCAGCCGCACCGAGATGGCAAGTGAGTGGGAGATGGAGTGGCAGGAGCGCATCACCAAGATCGTGCGGCGGATTGCCCGCGAGCTACTCGCCAATGACGAGAGCGAAATCAGCGAGGTGGTTCGACGACGCCTGTTTGAGGACCTGGGGCAAGAGCGCGCGCGGCGCAGCGTGGCGCGCGCCTATGCGGACTGGTGTTTTCAGTGGCGCGCCCAGCTCCCTCCCGAGTGGACCACTATCGCGGCCGAAGCCGTCGAGGCCAAGGCCCGCGAGTCGCTGCAGCGAAGATTTGAGGCCTGTTATCCATTCCATCCGGCAACGCTCTCCGTCTTTCAGCGGAAGTGGCAGACGGTTCCCCAGTACCAGCAGACCCGCGGGACGCTGGCGATGCTCGCGCAGTGGATCTCGTGGGCGTATCGGGAGAACCACCAGCGAGCACGGCGTGAGCCCCTCATAACACTGGGATCGGCTCCACTCGAAGTCAGCGAATTCCGGACCACTGTGCTGGGCCAGCTTGGCGAGCACCGGCTGAACCCGGCCATCGAGCATGACGTTGCGGGAGAACACAGCCACGCGCTCTCTCTCGATGCCGATGCCAAAGGTGCGCTTCGCGACATCCACCGGCGCGTGGCGACGGCCATCTTCTTCGAGTCTTCGGGCGGAATGGTAGACAAGGTGGCCCATCTTCCGGAGCTTCGTTTTGCGCTGGGGGAGCCCGAGCTGGACGTCGCGACCATCGACAATGCAGTGGATGCGCTTGAGAAGCGGGCCTACTACCTGAGAAAGGTTGGAACCGACGGGTGCCGCTTCGGGTTCACGGCGACCCTTAGGAAGGTTGTCGCCGATCGGCGGGCGTCGCTCGACGAGGAGCGGGAGGTCCGCCCGGCGGTACGGCAGTCGGTGAAGAATGAGTTTGCCCGCGGGGCGAACCTGCCGGTCGTGTACTTCCCCGAGGGCGGAGATGTGGTTCCCGACTCGCCACAATTGACGGTTGTCGTATTGGATCCAGACTTCACATGGGACGGCACGGAGGGCCCTCAGGCGCGCCTCGCCGAGTGGACGCGACAGCGAGGGGTTGACACACGACGTTACCCAGCGGCGTTGGTGTGGTGCGCCAAGAAGTCCGGCCGCGCGCTGCAGGACCGGGTCGAGATGCATCTTGCCTGGAGACGGGTCGCAGATGAACTGGCCGCAGGGCTGCTGGGGGCTGAGGTGGACGCCTCAGACCGGCGGGAGGTAGCCGGCAAGTTGAGGGATGCCGATGAGGACGTGAGGGAAGAAATCTGGGCCAGCTATGGCTACCTTGTGGTGGCTGACCGGACGGTCCCAGCGGGCGTGAAGGTCATTGACCTCGCCGGTGGGTACGCCAGCACGGGCCAGACCCTGACGGCACGCGTCGTGGCCACATTGAAGGCAGAGGGCCTGCTCACCGAATCGGTGGGAGCCGGGTACGTCGGCCGCAACTGGCCGGTGGCGCTGCGCGAATCGGGGGTCTGGCCGCTCCAGGGCCTGCGACAGTCGTTCCTGGACGGATCGCTCACGCGTCTGATTGACCCGGAGCGCACACTGCGGGAGCAGATCGTTCGCTGGGTCGAGGCTGGAGAGTTCGGTCTTGGCTCGGGGCAGCGGCCAGACGGGAGTTTCCAGAGGGTATGGTTTAAGGAGGCTGTTGGGTCCGAGGAAGTCACTTTCGACGCGCAGACGTTTCTCATCACCCAGGAGAAGGCGAAGGATTTGACCCAGCCGCCGGCGCCGATTGAGTCCTCGCCGATCACAGTTAGAGGGGACAAGGCCGGAGAGCCGGTGGCCCCGCCCGTCTCGGCTACTCCAGCCGGCACAGCAATCTTTGCCATTCGCGTACACGGCCCCATTCCGCCCGAGGTTTGGAACAAGTTGGGGGTGCGCCTGATACCTAGATTGAAGACCGGGCAGAGTCTTTCCATGGGATTCGAAGCCCGGGTTCAGGTTCAGGGCGAAATGGGACGCCATCTGGAGCAGGAACTGAGACAGGTATTGTCAGAACTCGGGCTCGTGGACACGGTTACAGTGGAGGTTGAAATGTGGCAACAGGAAAGTTAGCGGGAGACAGGCGGGTTGTCCATCGCGGCCAGTTGGTGGTCGATGATGGATGAGAGCGGCACCAGCAGACGGACCTTCGTGAGATTCCGAGGAGAATGCAGCAAAGAGGTGCCAAATGACACCCAGGCAGACCACAGCAAGCACCACAGGTCCACCGCCCCCGGTTTCCAAGGACACCCGACAATAATAGAGGGAGGTCCACGCGGGAGACGGAGGGACAGCGGTGGTCACAGCCCAACGCCCACACGAGAATCGGTGGTCCGCTCGCAAGAAGGCTGACGCGGTCGTGCGCCTGCTGAGAGTTGAGGCGAGAAAGGTCTGGGCGTCGAGGGTAGCCAACCCAGTAGGAGTGAGCTGCTGGACGGTGGGGGGTGGTCAGGAGTGGGTCAGGAGACCTATCTAGGAGTCGGTCTGTACTCCGTCCCCGAGGCGGCAAGAATCATCGGGGTGAAGACAGCAAAGCTGCGGCGCTGGGTCAGTGAGTACGCGTACGAAATGCGAAACGTTCAGTACTATCACAGACCCATCATTCAGAGGTTCTTCGGTGATGGGGACCAACCCATAGTCTTCCTTGAACTGGTCGAACTCCTATTCGTGCGCCTCTTTCGTCGTGAGGGCGTCTCGATGCAGACCATCCGCAAAGCTGCTCGGTCTGCAGCCCAACTCTTTGAGACGCCATATCCGTTTGCTGTAAAGCGATTCGACACAGACGGGAAACGTATCTTTGCCACACTGCTACAGAGTGCCCGCGCTGAGGAATCTCCAGACCGGAGATTCATCGAGGAGCTTGGGAAAGGCCAACTCGTATTCGAGTCGGTAGCCTCCCTCTTTTTCAGGAAACTGGACTTTGGCTACGCGGAGGCGTTGAGATACTGGCCTCTGGGCCGCGAAGGGCGCATCGTTCTTGACCCTGAGCGAAGCTTCGGCAAGCCTATTGATGCACAGACCGGAGTCCCTACTAGGGCACTGCACGATGCTGTCTACACTGGAGGTGAGCGACCCGAGGTGGTCGCTGAGTGGTTCGATGTTCCCTTGGTTGCTGTCAAGACCGCAGTCGCGTATGAAGACTCACTCCTTGAAGCGGCGTGACCTATCTCTTTGATAATGATATCTCGCCCAAACATGCTGATGTGCTAAGGCTCTATGGTGTGGTGACGCGCACCGTCCGCTCAGAGTTTGGACAAGATGCGAAGGACCGCGACTTCATACCCCAGCTTCAAGGCAGCGGGTGGGTCATCGTCAGTGGCGACCGTCATATCACAACAAGGCCCCCCGAGGCGCGGGCCCTTAGGGCCAGCGGCGTAACGGCTCTATTTCTCGGCCCCTTCTGGAGGAAGCTGTCTCTAAAGGAGCAAGCGGCCTGGCTTCTAAGAAACTGGGACAAGATTGACAAGACCACCACGAGCTACAGACAGGGAACCATCGCACGGGTGAAGCAAAACGGAAACATTGAGGTCATCGAGTCCCCGCAGCCCTCGCCTTAGGTAGATTGTTAGCGGTCATGCAACAATCCCCAGGTCGGGTCACCGAGAACTCCCCACCCTCCAACCCAAGAGAGGAGGGTGAGGATGACAGCGGTGGACGAAAGAATCCCTGAACAGAACTCGCTCCGGGAGGCTGAGATGATTGGTCGTGACCGATGGGAGGAGATTCACCGGCTTGCGGCCGGGCATGTGACCGTAGCGGAGATTGCCCGACGCCTGGATGCCGATCGCAAAACCGTTGCACGCTGTTTGTGTCAACGCCAGGAGGCGTGGCAGCCGTATCGACGATCGGCGCCGACGGAGACGCTCCTGACACCGCACGTGACCTTCTTGCAGGCGCGCGCGGTCGCGGTCGGGTACTCGGCGCGGACAACCTCGAGGGCATCATCGGCAAGCGCCTGGATCTGGGGCCAGTCGAGCCCGGCCGCTTCCGCCCGGTGCACCGTACCGGTGATGGTGCCAAGCCCGACCCGCAAGATGAGACCGCCCCAAGAGTCACTTCTGCCTGAGAATTTCCCGTGTGTGCCGCATGCACAGTCGCTCGGTCGCCATCCTCCCCTCCTCTGGGGTGGACAGCAGGCCCGACCATCCAGCGCCGCAGCGTGTGGGCTATCCCCTCGTGCCAGGATACCCGATCGCCCCCGTTCACGATCGACCGATCGAGGCGTTCACGATCCTCCGATCTTCATGTTCACGATGCGCCGATATTGGTGTTCACGATGGTCCGAAACGAGCGATCACGATGGACCGAAACCCGCACTTGCTGCACAGGCCGCCGGAGGTTTCCCAAAGCCGGCGGAGGGCGCCGACGACCGCGGCGTCATAGCGCACCCAGGCCCGGCGATGCGGCCGCGAGGGCGGAGGCCCGTGGCGCAGGAGGCTGACGGCGTACTTGCGGTGGTACCCGGTGGCCTTCGTGAAGGCGTCCAGAATCTTGGTCTTCTCGGATCGAGGAGCCGACCGGTAGTGGGGGTGGAGGGCCTGGAGGAGCTGGCGCTTGGCAAGGGGAGACATGGGTCTGACCGAACCTCCGATCCTGGAGATGAGCTCGGTCAGATTTTCGATGAGGCAACGGCCCCTCCCAGGGTAAGATTCTCGGCGAGGCAATGCGGCGTGTAGCGTAGTAGATGCCAGGGTGCTATCCTACCTGTCCGGGGGACAGCCTCAGGCAGGTCCTACGTGGAAAACACGTTGCAAAAGACGCGCCTCTCGCGAGATTCAGGAAGCAAGCGGTGGCCAGCGCGAGAGAATCGGCCTTTCAAGCCGGTAACGCGGGTTCGAATCCCGCTGGGGGCACCAGTTCGATCTCGGCGGCTCCGGCCTCGAAGCCTATTCTGCGGTGCGTGCTGTCGCAGAAGGGCTTGTTGCTCGACTGGCCACACCGGCACAGCTTAACCGGACTAGGTTTCTTCTCCGCGGCCTCGCCTGACCGGAAGGACAGCTCGCTCTCCGTGTGCAGGATGATCGGGCCGTTCTCACGGAAGGTGATCTTCATGGTTGGCACCTCCAGAGGTCTGCGGTTGTAGTGCAGTCGTTCTTCGGCAGACCCCGGGGTACCTACCAGGACGGCCGCTGCAGGATGATGCCCGCGGATGGAGAACGGTCCCCGTGAACTACTCGAAGGAGGTGATGGGTGTGGAAAAGCTCCGATTGCCCGTAAAGCTGGACGCTATTTATTCTTTTCTTCTCGGTCTTGCTATGCTTTCTCCGTCCCTTGCCGCCAGTGTTTTCGGTCACGAGGTCAAGGACCCGGGATTGCTCCTCACTCTCTCGGGGCTCTTCATCGGGCTCGGTGTGTTGGTCTGGGTCATCGCGGGCGACATCGAGAAGTACGGCGGCCTTGCGAGCGCCCTGGTATTCGTCCTGTTGATCAGCGCGGTGTTCCTCGTATGGGGCTGGACGACGAACCTGTACACGGCCCGGACCGTACTCGTTCCGTTGATCATCAACATCGTTCTCGCAATCTGGATCTGGTCGGCTAAGCCGAAATCCTGAGGGGCTCCAGAGGATAGACGGCCGGGCGCAACCAGCCCCGGTCAGCAGGGGAGGCTCCCCCACCTCGGGGGAGCCTCCTGGTTTCACTTGCCGTCTTGGCCTTGCTCGCTGTCCTACTTCCCGTCGCCCGGTTCCACCACGCCCTCGGGCACGGGCCGCCGGTTGCGGCCATGCACCCACTGGGCGGCGCGGTCCATCAGCACGTACAGCGCGGGAATGAGCAGGAGGCTGCCGATCGATGAGGTAATCAGCCCGCCCACGATCGCCCGGGCCATCGGCGACTGCATCTCGGACCCTTCCCCAAACCCGATTGCCAGCGGGAGCAGCCCGAACACCGTGCTCAGCGTCGTCATGAGAATCGGCCGCAGCCGACGCTGGCCGGCCCGCGCAATCGCCTCCCGCAGGGGTACGCCCTCGTTCTGCAACTGAAGCGAGTACGTCATGAGGACGATGGCGTTGTTGACCGCGATTCCGACGAGCACGATCGTGCCCAGGCCCGACTGGACGTTGAGCGTCGTGCCTGTCAGCAGCAGCGCGGCCACTACTCCGACCAGCGCGAACGGCACCGCGGCCATTATCAAGAACGGTTCCAACAACCGCTCGAACTGCGAGGCCATCACCATGTAGACCAGGACGAGCGACATGAGGAAACCCGCGAACAACTGAGCGAAGGACTCCTGCTGGTCCTGGAACTCGCCGCCGAACGCGATCGAGAATCCCAGTGGCAGGCGTTCCGCGAGCACCGTGGAGCGAACGTCGCGCAGGGCGGCACCGACGTCGCGCCCGCTGATGTTACCTGTAACCGTGATGATGCGCTCCCGGTTGCGGCGCTGGATCTGCGTTGGCCCTGGCGCGCCGGTGACCGTGGCGAGTTGCCGGAGCGGCACGATGCCTCGCGGCGTGGCTATCGGTAGGCCGCCCAGTTGGTCCGGCGTGGCGCGGTCGGACTCCTGCAGGCGTACGACCACGTCAATGTCGTCGCCTTCGCTGCGGAACAGCGCGGCGGTCGTTCCGCCGACATAGGTCTTGACCGATGCCGCGACCTGGGCGGCGGTCATTCCGAAGGTCGCGGCCCTGGCCGGATCCACCTGCACCACGAACTCCTCGGCGCTCTCTTCGCGACTTACTTGAAGATCGGTGACACCGGGCACGGCCTCCAGGACTCCACGCAGCCGGCGCGCGGTCGCGTTCCCGGCCTCGAGGTTGAATCCCCGCAGGTCAATGCTGATCGGATCCGGAGAGCGGAAGATGAAGAGCGAGCTGGACGGCCTGAAGATGATCGTTGCGCCGGGTACGGTGATGCGGCGCCGCAGGTCTGCTATTACCTGACGCGTAGGTGGGGCGCCCGGCTCCAGGCTTACCCGGAAGGTGCTGGTGTGTGATGCCCCCGCGCCGCCGAAGCCGCCGCCCACGAACGTGGCAACCATTCCAACCCCGGGCGTCTCTTCGATCAACGTCTGCTCGAGGCGTCGGATTGTGCGATCCGATACTTCAAGCGCGGTTCCCCGCGGCAGGTTAACGATCATGAAGAGCTCGCGCTCGTCCGAGCTGGGGAAGGTCTCGCGGCCGATCAGCGGCAGCGCCGACCAGGTGAGCACGATGAGGGCGATGGAAGGCAGCACCACCAGGCTGGGCCTGCGCATCACCGCTGTCAGGAGGCGCCGGAACGCGTCCTCGAGGGCGAGGAGCCTCCGCTCGACGGCGGTTGCCAGGCGGCCGGCCAGGCCCCTGCCGTGCCCGATTGTCAGCGCCCGAGATGCCAGCGACGGGATCAGCGTCAACGCGATTACCAGCGAGCACGCCAGCGAGAACGTCACGACATAGGCCAGGGGCCGGAACATAACGCTGGATATACCGGTTGTGAAGAACATCGGTAGGAACACCACGATCGTGGTAAGGGTGCTGGCCACGATCGCGGTGCCTACCTCGCGGGTGGACTCCTCCGCGGCCAACCGTGGAGGCCGACCCTCCTCGCGGTGGCGGAAGATGTTCTCAAGCACGACGATGGAGCTGTCCACCAGCATCCCAATTGCCAGGGCCAGCCCGCCGAACGTGATCAGGTTGAGCGTGAGCCCGCCCGAGAACATCAACAGGAATGTGGCCAGCACCGAGATGGGGATGGCCGTGGAGATGATCAGCGTACTGCTGATGTTGCGAAGGAAGGTCAGCAACACCATGACCGTGAGCACGGATCCGATCATGGCGGCCTGCTGGACATTTTGCACCGAGCGGCGGATGAACCGGCTCCCGTCGTTGACGGTCGTGAGTTGCACCTGCGGGAACTGTTCTCCGAGCTGGGTGGCGACCTGAATGACCCGCCTGGCAACCGCGACCGTGTTCGTTCCGGACTGCTTGGATGCCGCGATCAGGACCGCCGGGCGGCCGTTGATTCGGAAGAGAGACGTAGCGTCGGCCAGGGTGTCCTCCACGCGCCCAACGTCAACCACTCGCACGGGCACGCCCCCACGGACGGCCACGACGGTCTGCCCGATCGCGTCCGGCGAGGAGAACCGGCCGACGGTCCTCACGATCCGTCGCTGCGGGCCTACCCGCACGTCTCCTCCGGGTTCGCTGGTGCTCTCGGCGCGCAGCGCCTGTGAGACCTCCCGATCGGAGACCCCCAGCGCCTCCAGGCGGCGGGCGTCGAGGCGCACCTGGATAATCCTGCTTCGCGTCCCGCGCACGTCCACATTGGCCACGCCCGCGACCTGTTCCAGACGCGGACGGAACTCGTTCTCGGCCAGATCCCGGAGCGCGCTCAGATCCCCCCGCCCCTCGATGGCGATCTGTACGATGGGCATCAGGTTGGGGTCGAACTTGGACAGCCGCGGCGTCTCCGCACCGGAGGGCAGCCGGCTGCGCACCCGGTCGATCGCCGGCCGTACATCGTTGGCGGCGGCGGACAGGTCCGTGCCCCATGGGAACCGGAGCGTGATCGAGCTGCGGCCCTCGATGGAGTTCGAGGAGACCTCGGTGACGCCCGGCACGGTGCTGAACGCGTTCTCCAGGAGGATCGTGACCTCGCGCTCGACCTCCTGGGGCCCGGCGCCGGTGTAGTTCGTGATCACCGAGAGGGTGGGGTAGGAGATGTCGGGGAGGAGATCCACCGGGAGCCGCACGAAGGCGACCACCCCCAGGAAAGCGAGGGCCAGGTACGCCATTGCCGTGGTGACGGGCTTTGCGATGGCGAAGCGCGAGAGGTTCATGGCTTCTGCTGTTTCGGGGCGCCGCTGCCCGTGCGAACCTTCATCCCATCACGGAGCCCCTGCTGGCCCAGCGTCACGATCGTCTCGCCGGCGCTCAGGCCCTCGACTATCTCGGATCGGCTGCCCTCCACGTATCCTACGCGTACCGGGCGCTCCTCGACGGTGTCATCCTTTAGCACGAACACCACAGAGTCGTCGCCCCGCCGCACCACGGCGTCCGAGGGCACTACGATCGCCTGGCGCTCGTCGAACACGACTGTTACCCTGGCGAACATCCCGGGACGCAGCGCGCGGTCGGCGTTTGGAATCACCACGACCGCACGGGCGCTCCGCGATCCGGCGTCCAAGGCCGGAGCGGTTCGGGCTATCGTCCCCTCGAACAGACGGCCGGGCAGAGCATCCACCAGGATCTTGACCGTACTGGTCTTGCGCAGCCGAACAAGATCGGTTTCAGGCAGGGGCACGTGCACCTCGATGGGTTGCACCCTTGCCACGGTGGCGACCACGGTCTGTGTCGAGATGACCGCGCCGGATTCAACGCCGACGCGAGTGACCACACCGCTGATCGGCGAGGTGATGCGGAGCTCCCGCAGCCGTGCCCGAATCTGGGCGACGGTTGCCTCCGCCTGCCGGATCGTGGCCTCCTGGGCCTCGACATCTTCGGGGCGCGGGCCGTGGCGGACGAGGGCGAGCTGCTCCCTCGCGCCTCGGAGTCGGGCCCTGGCCAGTTCAACATCGGTCAGGGCACGGTCCACCGCCGCTCTTGCCACGAGCCCATCGGCGAAGAGCTGCTGTGTACGCGCCAGGTCGCGCTCTGCCTGCGCAAGGGAGGTTTCGGCCTGGGTAACGGTTGCCTCCACCTGAGCCACCTCAGGCCCGCGCGGCGCGGCCCTCAGTTGAGCCAGGCGGGAACGCTGCACTTCAACCGAGGCCTCGGCCTGCTTGATGGTCAGCTCGAGCTCTGGGTCGTCGAGGCGCGCCACCAGCCCGCCGGCTGCCACCATCGTGCCTTCTTTGACAAGGACCGCGCCGAGCCGCCCTGATACGCGCGAGAATATGTCCACCACGGCCGAGGCGCGCACTTCCCCGGGGAACGTGCTCTGCTCGACCAGGCTCGTGGGATCCACGGTCTCCGTCCTAACCAGCGGCGCGGGCCGCTGCATCGGCTGCGCCGTCTCCTTGACGGTTGCGCGCCCGGAGATCCACCGGGTGGCGCCGAAGATCAGTCCGGCCACCACCACCAGCATCAATACAAACCGGATTGAACGCCACATCTAGCCTTCACCCTTGTGAGTAGATTCGCAAAGAGTTCTTGTGACCAAACACCCGATTGTCGTTAAGGCAGGACCGCACCGTTGCCGTTTGGCGTACATGGATGCTACGATTGCGGCGAACGCGGAGTTCCCCGCAACCCTTATGGCGACCGACCAACATCCAGCCGATTATACACCCGCCGGCGCGCGCGCGGCGACCTCCTTCGAACACGCCGGGCGGCTGCGGCACACCGCTGTCTCCCTCCGAGAGTGTGCCGCCCGCATCAGGCACAATCCCGCCATGGGGCAGGCGCCGAGCGACGTGTCGGATCTGCCGTACCTCCTGGAAAGCGCGGACCAGTTGCTCAGGTCAGTCCAAAGGGGCGCGGACGAGCGGGCGCGGGATCAGGCCGAGATCGGAGATACCGGGGGAAGCACCGGGGGAGGTCCCGGCGCGGAGGCCATCCGTGCCAGGCATGCGGCCATCGAACAGGCCGCACAGGATGCCGCGGCCGCGGTGACCGTGCTTCGGGAACTGCTCCTCTCGCCCGGAGCCGCGGTGCTTGATTCACCCTACGGCCGCAGTGCACCACTGCGCCACCACCCCGGGGCGCTGTGCGCCATTATCGCCGAGCGTGCCGAGAGCCTCGCCGGAGCGCTCGAGGCTGCGGCGATCATCAAGGCCAACGCAGCCCTCTGAAGCCGAAGCCCGGATAGAGCAGGACCTCGCGGCCATTGACTATGGGCACCACCGTGGGAGAGTCCATGCGCCCGAACGCGTCCGGAAGGCGGTCCTTGGGCGCTGCGTTGGGATGGTGCATGTAGACGCCGTCGCGCCCCAGCCAAGGTCCCGTAGGTTCCCACAGGTCGAACCCCCTGAAGGGTACCACCACCGGTGCGCGGTTGCGCAGGGAATAGATGAGCTGGCTGCCGGATTGGTACGTCTCTGCCAGAACGAACACCGCACCCTCGGGGCCCTGCTCCTTGAGCAGCCGCTCTACCTCAAGCGCGACCCTGGACCAGCTCTGCGCCTCGGCGTAGAACAGGCGCGCCGCCGGGTTGGGCACGGTGGCCAGGGCGACGATCGCCAGCGTAAGCGCTGCGCTGCTGACCACCGCGCCGCGCAGCACGCGCTGCGGCTTCCATGTATCCCACAACGCGGCTGCCGCGACCGCCGCGGCCATGAGCGCCGGGCCCGTGTAGTGGGGTTTGGCCAGCGCGCGGAGGCTGCCCGCAACCATCAGCGCCAGCGTGGGCAGGGCGCACCAGAGGAGAAACGCAAACCTCTCGTCGCTGCGTGCCCGCCTGGCCGAGCCCACCAGGCCCGCGATCAGCACCGCGAATCCCAGCGGCGCGAAGAATAGGAGCTGCGAACCCAGGTACGCCGTGAAGTTACCCAGCGGCGTCATGGGTTTGATCCAGGGCTCAATGACCCCCGCGCGCACGACCGTGGCCCATCCGTGCGTGAGGTTCCACCAGACCAGGGGCGCCAGCGCAATCGCGCCTGCCAGAACTGCCAGATACGGCCCTGGGGTGCGAAGCCATCGGCGCCCCGAAGGCGTGGCCAAAACAAACCCTGCCAGAGAGAGCGCGAGCGCACCGCCGGCAAGCTTGCTCTGGATGACCAGCCCGATCGCGGCGCCTGCGGCCGGCCACGCCCATCGGTCACCGCGTGTGGCCTTCCACGTCAATAGCATGGCCAGCAGCCAGAAGAACCCGAGCGGTCCATCCGGGGCCGCGATGATGCCGCCCACCGCGAATGCAGGCAGGATCGCAAAGAGCACCGCCGCACGCAGTCCGGCCGACGGCCCGAAGAGACCGCGCGCCAGCGCGTAGATGGTCAGCGTGGACGCGGCGCCCAGCAGCAGGGGGAAGAACCGTATAGCCGCCACCGAGTCACCCAGCAGACGCGTGCTTGCGGCCACGAGGCCGGCGATCATCGGAGGATGGTCCGGGTAGCCCCACATCAGGTGCCTGGACCAGACCCAGTAGTGGGTCTCGTCGTCCAAGATCGGCACACCGAAGGCCGCGGCGGTCCTGATCAGCGTGGAAACGATGATGACGGCCAGCAGACCCCGGGTGGAGGCGTCCATTCTCACACTGGTCTTCCCGCGCGCAGGACTGTCTGGCGCATCACCCGATGGAGCATTGCAGCGGTCAGCCTTCCCGTCTGGGTGTTCTGACGGCTCGGATGGTAAGAGGCGAGCAGTACCACCGGCCGAGCGCCCGGTCGCGCACCGGACCGCGCGATCAATGCCTCCGCCCCGTGCGCAAACACGGGCCGAGGATACGGCCGCTGCCATTCGAGGTCCGAGGCCGCGCGCAGCACCGCGTCAAACGCGACCCGCCCGAGCGCGACGATCACCCGCAGGCCGCGCAGAAGCAGGAACTCCTGGGGCAGGTATCCCCTGCAGGCATCCAGTTCCTCCGGCAGCGGCTTGTTGCCCGGCGGAGCGCAGCGGGCCGCGGACGCGAGGTAGGCGCCGCGCAGCCGCAGCCCGTCCCCGCTATGCTCCGAGGTGGGCTGGGAGGCCAGGCCCGCCCGGTGCAGTGCCGCCGTCAGGAAATCCCCGGAGCCGTCGCCGGTGAACATGCGCCCGGTGCGGTTGGCGCCGTGCGCGGCTGGGGCTAGGCCGACCAGCAGGATGCGGGCGCGCGCATCCCCGACCCCGGGCACCGGCCGGCCCCAGTAGTCCCACGAACTGTACTTCGGCCTGCGCTGCCGGGCCACGGTTTCCCGGTAGGCCACGAGCCGCGGGCAACGGCGGCATGCAACTATGGCGGAGTTGAGCGCGGCGAGAGATGAGTACTGAGTCATGACCTTCCTTGACGCTAGTTTTCGCACGGACCTATAATATTCCTTGCCGTCTTCGTGGGCGGTTAGCTCAGTGGAAGAGCGCATCCTTCACACGGATGAGGCCGCAGGTTCAAAACCTGCACCGCCCACCACCCCTGGAGGTCCGCGATGACTGACCCACGCCTCGCCAAGCTCGCTGAGGTGTTGACCCACTACTCGCTGAAGGTGCGGAGGGGCCAGCTCGTCCGCATCTCGGGCCCGGCGCTGGCCGCGCCGCTCATTGCCGAGGCGTATCGAGAGGCCCTTGAGGCCGGCGCGCACGTCCACACGCGCGTGAGCGTTGACGGGCTCGACGAGTTGTTCCTGAAGAAGGCTACCGACGAGCAACTGCGATACATCTCACCCCTGTCCGAGCACGAGGTCGAGAAGATTGACGCCGAACTTGGGATATTGGCCAACTACAACACCCGCTCCCTGACCGGCGTGGACCCCGTCCGCCAGGCCATACGCCGCGATGCCACCCGCGCTCTGAACCGGCGGTTCCTTGAGCGCGCCGCGAGCGGCGCGCTGCGCTGGTGCGGTACCCAGTACCCCACGCACGCCGAAGCCCAGGACGCCGAGATGTCGCTGTCCGAATACGAGGAGTTTGTGTTTGGAGCGGGACTGATCGACCAGCCGGATCCCGTCGCGGCATGGGAGAAGGTGCAGCGGGAGCAGGAGCGCATCGTACGTTTTCTGGAGACGAAGAATGAGCTGCGGCTGGCGGGGCCGGACATTGACCTGACCGTGCGCACCGGCGGCCGCCGGTGGATCAACGCGGCGGGCGAGCACAACTTCCCCGATGGGGAGGTATTCACCGGGCCGATTGAGACCGCCACGGCCGGGCGGGTGAGGTTCTCGTTCCCGGCCATCCACAGCGGGCGCGAGGTGCACGGGATCACCCTGACCTTTTCTGCGGGGCGCGTGGTCGAGGCAACGGCCGAGAAGGGCGAGGAGTTCCTGCGCGCGATGCTGGATCTCGATGCCGGCGCGCGCGTGCTCGGGGAGTTCGCCTTCGGTCTGAACTACGGCATTACCCGGTTCACGAAGAATATTCTGTTCGACGAGAAGATCGGCGGCACCATGCACCTGGCGGTGGGCGCGGCCTACCCCGAAACCGGCGGTACCAACACTTCAGGGCTGCACTGGGACATGATCTGTGACATGCGGGTCGGAAGCGAGGTCTGGGCCGACGGCGAGCCGATCTATCGGAACGGGTCCTTCCTGGTGTAGGGGCGGGCCGTTCTAGGAGCGCTCGATGTCCTCGATCAGCTCATCGAACAGCAGATGGGTTTCTTCGCTGACCTGATCCGCCATTTCGGCGTAGCGCTGGTGTTCCATTGCCTTGGTATGGATGTTGTTTAGCATGTTGGCTTCAATCTCGCGCAGGAACGCGACGACGTCGCTTCGTGGGAACTCGCCGTACTCCCTGTTCCTGAGCCGGCGCACGAACTCGTCGAGGCCCAGCATCTCGACCTGACAGAGCTGCTCGTAGATCTCCCATAGCCGCTCAGTCATGACGAACTCCCAAGACAGGTTCTCGTGTCGAACTTCGCGCGTGCCCCTCGGATTCCTTCATGCCCTGGTGCGGGAGCGGTCGGGTTTGCTACAATGATGCCGCCCGGGCCGGCGTAGCTCAGTGGTAGAGCAGCGCACTCGTAATGCGCAGGTCACGAGTTCGAATCTCGTCGCCGGCTCCAGCCAGGATGCAGAGGGTGTGGATTCCGATCCGCGCCTTCTTGCTTCGCACCAGGCCGGGTAGTGGCTCGATCCGGCGGACTGGTGTGGCGATCCTACTCTTCGGTCTGGCCGACGCTGGCGGCCTCGCACTCTTCCTTTGTTGCGAAGGCGCCGCCGTGCGCCTCTCTCGACGTGATGGCATACCTGCGGTCGAAGTCGATGCGCGCCGTCATCATGCGGTTGCAGCGGGTGCCCAGGACCTCTTTGTGCAGGGTGTAGCCATCCACTCCGTCGCCGAATTCCTGAACCAGATCCCACTGCCTGTCTGCGCGAACCCGCACGACCTCACCGCAGTGGCCGCAGCGTACGTAGAAGACGATGGCGTCCGGGTCCTCCATGCCGGTCGCTCCGGTACCCGACCTGGCGCCCTTGGCGCCCACGAGTGAGGCAAGCCTCCGCAGGAAGCTCATCGTGAATCACCCCGCTTCTCGTTCCCGGACTTCGGCAGGAACGCTGCCAAGCCCCCCGCCCCATCTCCCGCCCTCCCTTCGGGCCAACATAGGGTAACGACCCGATACCGGGTCGGGTCCACGCCTGATAGCGTGAAGCCGAGCACCAGCACCTAGCAAAGGAGGCGAGTGAGATGCGCCGGAGATACGGTACTGCATCCCCGATTGTCGCCGTGCTCCTCGTGAGTTTGGTGTTTCTCCTGGCCCCACCGTCGTCGGGAGGCCCGTACGATCCCAGCACCCTGGTGGTCGGGATGAATACCGGCATTCTCATCACCCTCGACCCGGCGGTCGTCTACGAGGTCGAGGGCGCTGTGATCGTCGACCAGCTGTACGACAAGCTGGTGGATCTGGAGATGGTCGGGGGCAAGATGCAGGTGGTTCCTGAGGTGGCAGAGTCCTGGACCCTAGCCGATGACGGCCGGACCTGGACCTTCAAGATTCGCAAGGGCATGAAGTTCCCGAGCGGCCGCCCGGTAGACGCCCACGCCGTCGTCTACTCGATGCGCCGCGCCCTCCGCCTCAACCGCGCCAACGTGTGGCTGTTGAACCAGATCGGGTTCACGAAAGACAACGCGGAAACGACGGTCAAAGCCCTCGATCCCTATACCGTCCAGCTCGTGGTCTCCGAGGCCTTTGCGCCCACGCTTGTCCTCTCGATCCTCACCTTTCCCCTGACCAGCGTGCTCGACCCGGGCGTGGTAGAAGAGCGCATCCGAGAGGGCGAGTTGGGCGCGGACTGGCTGAAGGATCACAGCGCAGGCTCCGGCCCCTACATTCTGATGCGCTGGGAGCGGAATGATGTCGTGGACATGGTGGCGAACGCCACCTACTGGCGCGGCATCCCGCCCATCAAACGGATCATCATTCGGGACATCCCCGAACCCGCGGCACAGCGCATTGCCCTGGAGAAAGCGGACATTGACGTGGCCTGGAACCTGTCGCCGCACATGCGTCAGGAGATCCGCAAGGCAAAGACGCCAGGACTGGCGATCGTCACGGTCCCCGGACACGGGATTGAGTACATCGGGATGAACGTCAAGTACGCACCACTGGCCAAGGAGCAGGTGCGTGAAGCGATCCGCTGGGCCGTCGGCTACAAGCCCATCCTGGAAGGCATCATGTTGGGGGAGGCCATCCCGCTTCAGACATTCGTTCCAACAGGGTACCTCGGCTACAACCGTGCCATGCCGTTCAAGCAGGACCTGACCAAGGCCCGCCAGTTGCTGGCCGAGGGCGGCTATCCCACCGGGTTTGAGGTGGAATTGACCACCAGTGCGCCGCATGCCACACGGGGTGACATCGCACAGGTTGTCCAGAATGATCTAGGGAAGATCGGCATCAAGGTCAAGATCATGCAGATGTCCGCCGGGGTGATGTACGCGAAATTCCGTGAGCAGGGCCTGCAGCTGATTCTGGCTGGATGGGGCGTGGACTATCCGGACCCGGATGCCCTGGCGAAGCCCTTCGCAGACGGCACGATCAAACAGCTTGCCTGGCGCAACGCCTGGATGGATCCGAAAGCCACCGACCTCGCCAAACGGGCCATGCTCGAGCGCGATACCGGCCGGCGCGTTGCCCTCTACAAGGAGCTCACCGATCTCGTCCTGCACAAGGGCGCATTCGTCATTCTATATCAGACGACCAACAACTGGGTCATCCGGAGCAATGTCAAGGACTTCGAGGAGGCGGCCGCGATCGGCACCATGCACTTCGACTTCACGAAGATCCGCAAAGAACGGCCCTAGAGTGTAAGAGTCCGGGGGCCTCTTCCCAGAGAAGGGGCCCCCAGCGAGGCTTCCCCATGAACCTTGCCACCTACGTGGCCCGGCGGCTGGGACTGATGGTGTTTGTCCTCTTTGGGGTGCTGGTCATCACTTTCGTCGTATCGCACGTCATCCCGGCAGACCCGGTCGGGGCCATCCTTGGGGGCAATGCCCCTTCGGAGAAGGTGGATGCGCTGCGCGCGCAACTCGGTCTGGACAAACCGCTGCCCGAGCAGTTCGTCGCCTACCTGTGGGGCGCGGTCCACGGCGATCTCGGGAGATCGCTGCGCACTGGCCGGCCCGTTTGGGACGACATTCAGCAGTACTTCCCGGCAACCGTCGAACTCACGATGAGCGCCATCTTTCTGGCTATCATCCTTGGTGTTCCGATGGGGGTCATCTCGGCGGTCCGACGGAACCAGGCGCCTGACCACGCGGCCCGCCTGTTCTCCATCGTGGGAGTCTCGATGCCCGTGTTCTGGACCGGTCTGGTCCTGATGCTGCTGCTGTACTACCGGTTCGGATGGCTTCCCGGCCCGGGCCGGCTCGATCTCGCCGTGCTCCCGCCGCCCAGCCGCACGGGCCTGCTGCTGCTGGACGGTCTGGTTGCACGCAACTGGGAGGCGGTCCGCAATGCTCTGGCCCACCTGATCATGCCGGCTTTCGTGCTTGGGTATGTTGCGACGGCCACCATCGCTCGCATCACCCGCTCGAGCATGCTTGACATTCTGAGCCAGGACTTCATCCGCACGGCGCGCGCCAAGGGCCTGCGCGAGCAGGTGGTCATCCTCCGCCACGCACTCCGCAACGCCCTCATCCCGACCGTCACGATTATCGGTCTGGTATTCGGGGGACTGCTGGAAGGGTCGGTGCTGACCGAGACGATCTTTGCCTGGCCGGGGCTAGGACGTTACATCACGACTGCGTACATCACGTTGGACTATCCGGCGGTGATGGGTGGAACACTGTACATCGCCGTCGTGTTCTCGATCGTGAATCTGGTGGTGGACCTGACGTATGCGGTCCTCGACCCCCGCATCCGCCTCTGAGGCCGGGCGTTTGCCCGAGCGGGCGTACGTGTCGCCCCGCTACGAAGAGGTCCGGCGTGCGTACCGCCTCTGGCGCCGCAGCCCCCTGACGATCGTCGGGACTGTGCTCATCGGACTCCTGCTCGCCGTGGCCGCCCTGGCGCCACTGATAGCGACGCACGATCCACTGGCGCACGATTTCTCGGTCCGGTTACAGTCGCCAAGCCACACTCACCTGTTTGGCACCGACCAGTTTGGGCGCGATATCTTCAGCCGGGTTATCCACGGCTCTCGGATCGCGCTGCAGATCATCCTCATCGTCTCGGTGATCAGCGGGGGCATGGGCACGATCACCGGGTGGGTCTCGGGCTACTTCGGTGGGCGTGTGGACGAGGTTCTCATGCGCCTGACGGACGTGTTCCTGGCCTTCCCCAGCCTTGTTCTGGCCATGGCGTTTGCGGCGGCGCTGGGGCCGAGCCTCCCCAACATGATCCTGGCTATCTCGCTTGTCACCTGGACCCCGTATGCGCGGATGGCCCGCGGTGAGACGCTCCGGACTAAGACCCAGGACTTCGTCGAGGCCGCGCGCGCCTTGGGCGCCAGCGATGCGCGGATCATCATCCGGCACATCGTGCCGATGACAGTCTCAGTCGTCATCGTGCAGCTCACGCTGCGCATGGGGACGATCGCCCTGACGGCGGCCGGCCTGGGATTCCTGGGGCTGGGCGCTCAGCCCCCGACGCCGGAGTGGGGCGCCATGGTGAGCGACGGGCGCTCCTACCTCGTGGACCAGTGGTGGATGTCCACCCTGCCCGGGTCGGCAATCGCCGCTGCGGTGCTGGGGTTCAACCTGCTAGGCGACGGGATCCGCGACATCCTCGACCCGCGCCTGCGCCGCTGACGCGCCGCCCACGTTAACCCTCCAGCCTCTTTGCGAATGTCACCCACGCCGGCATCCGCACGAACCCGAGCTTAGCGTTGATCGCGAGCATGACCTCGTTCCGGCTGCTGTTGAACGTGCGGATCACCCGGTAGCCCTGCTCTTGAGCGTATTCGATGGTCGCTACCTTCAATGCCATAGCGACTCCCTGCCCGCGGTGGGCCGGGAGCACCGCGGTGAGTTGTTGGTGGAGCAGGCCCGGATCGCCGTCGCTGCGCTTGAGCGCACTTTCGCCCACGTAGAGGTCTCCCATCTTGGCCAGGAAGAAGGCGTCGAGCAGCACACGTGGATGGTGGACCTCCTGGGCCAGGAACTCCTCTTGTGTGGGCGGCGTGGGCGGTTCGGGGTCGTCGCGGGGTATGTCAATGTCCAGGACGCAGTGCGCCAGGTAGACGGCTTCTAGGCAGTTGGCGTCGCGGCGGAGTTCTTCTTGCAGTGTGGTGATTGTGAACCCCAGCCGGCCCATGCGCTCTAGGTAGCCGCGGAACCGGTCCAGGTTGACGCCGGCGACCTCCAGCCGTGACTCGAACTCGCGCGCCTGCTCGACGAACCCGTAGCGTTGCAGGAATACGACGGCGCGGCTCCGGTCCTCGCGCGTCCAGGCCTTGAGCCGGCGCCCGCCATGGGCCCTGACCGCGGACAGGATCTCATCCATGAGCCGACTGCCGATGCCCCGGCCCTGATGGTCCGGGTGGACGTTCACGAAGGAGAAGAACTTCTCCGGGTGGTGCGCCCAGGGGACGTGGCGATAGCCGGCGTGGGCGACCACCTCGTCCGTACCAGGGGCAGTCGCCACCAGCCACTCCGAGACGTAGCGCCTCCGGTCAATCCGGGAGATCTCGTGCCGCATCTCCTCTACGGTGGTGGGCAGGTCCGGGTTGATCGCGTTGTGTATCCAGGCCAGCGCCGGGAGGTCAGCCTCGCTCAGTTCTCGAACGATCGTCTCTGCGCCCATTGCGCAGACATTCTATCAGGATCTACAGAGGAGGACACCGTGAGTCACGCATCTATGAACGCCTCCGCCCGCCTGGCAGCCGCCACGGCACGCCGCACCGAGGACGCGCTTCGTCTGCTCGAGATTCTGGTCAACATGGACACGGGCTCCCGGTCGCTGGACGGCCTGTCCACGGCGGGCAACTGGATTCAGGAGCAACTTGAGGGCCTGGGCCTATTGGTAGAGCGGCACGAGCACGCGGATGCCGGACCCACGCTGGTAGGCCGCAGGTCTGGGTCCGGGCGCCTCCGGTTGCTCTTCCTGGCGCACTACGATACCGTATTCGACCCGGGCGAGCCGGCGCGCAGACCGTTTCGGGTTGAGGCAGGCCGGGCGTACGGGCCCGGAGTGGCGGACATGAAGGGCGGTATCGTAACTCTGTGGGAAGCGCTGCGGGTCCTGAACGGGGAAGGGTGGGACAACTTCGCGACGCTGACCGTGATTCACAACGCCGACGAGGAAGTCGGCTCGCTGGCCTCGCGGGGCATTATTGAGGCCGAGGGTCGGAACTGCGACCTCTGCCTCGTGCACGAACCGGGCCGACTCGACGGGTCGGTGGTCACCGCGCGGAAGGGCGTTGGCAGGTACGTGTTGACGGTACACGGTAGGGCGGCCCACGCAGGCGTCAACCCACAGGACGGTGCAAGCGCGGTCGTGGCCCTGGCGCGCAAGATCCTGGAGATCCACGCGCTCAACGATCCTGCCAGGGGCGTCTCGGCCAACACGATTGTGACCGCCGGCGGTACCCGATCGAATGTCGTGCCCGACCTGGCCGCGGCCGAGATTGATCTGCGGCTGCCTACCGTCGCGCTCGGCGCGGAGGCAATCGCGCGGCTGGAGGAGATCACGCAGGCCCAGCACCTCCCCGGTACACACGCAACGCTTTCCGGCGAGGTCAACAGGCCGCCGTTTGAGGCCGGGCCGGGCAGTCTGGCGCTGTTCGAACTGGCGCGCGAGGCCGCGGCAGTGCTCGGATTCCCGCTTACCGCCGCGACGACGGGCGGCGGTTCCGACGGCAACTTCATCGCGCCGCTTGGCGTGCCCGTACTTGACGGCATGGGCGCGGTGGGCGGAGGATACCACGGTCCCGATGAGTACCTGGAACTCGCAACGCTGCCGCGGCGCGCGGCTCTGACGGCGCTGCTCGTTTGGGAGGTCTGCCGCCGAGGGGCGGCCTAGGAGGGGGGTCTAGCCGGGGCCCTCGCCCAGCATCCGCCTCAGCATCATGTTCAATATGCCGCCGTGGCGGTAGTACTCGATCTCCACCGGCGCATCTATCCGCACGAGTGCCTCGAACACAGTCTCGGCGCCGTCGGGGCGCCGCGCACGCACCCGGACGCGCTGCCGCGGTCGGAGGCCCGCCTCGATTCCCTCGATCGCATAGACTTCGGAGCCGTCCAGCCCGAGCGTTGCGCGGCCCTCGCCCTCTGCGAACTGAAGGGGGAGAATTCCCATCCCCACCAGGTTGCTGCGGTGTATGCGCTCGTAGCTCTCGACGATCACTGCGCGCACCCCGAGCAGGGCCGGGCCCTTCGCCGCCCAGTCGCGCGAGCTACCTCCGCCGTACTCCTTGCCGGCAATGATGATGAGCGGAACGCCCTCCTGCCGGTAGCGCATCGCCGCGTCGTAGATGAACATGACGTCGCCGCTGGGATGGTGGACGGTCTTCGGGCCCTCGACACCGGGCAGCATCTGGTTCTTGATCCGGATGTTGCCGAAGGTGCCCCGCATCATCACCTCGTGGTTGCCGCGCCGCGCCCCGTAGGTGTTGAACTCCGCCTGGGGCACGCCTCGCTCGATCAGGTATTGCCCGGCCGGGCTATGGGCCGCGATCGAGCCGGCCGGCGAGATGTGATCGGTTGTGATGGAGTCGCCCAGCACGGCCAGGGCGCGGGCGCCGGTGATGTCGCGCAGCGGCGGCGGCTCGGCCGGAAGGCCGACGAAGAACGGCGGCTCCTGAATGTATGTGGACGCCGGATCCCATTCGTAGATCGCGCCTTCTGGGATCGGGAGACTTTTCCATGTGTCGCCACCCTCGAAGACCCGCGCGTACTGCTCTTGGAACTGCTCCTTCCGCAACGTGGCCTCCTGGGCCGCTCGGATCTCGTCCTGCGTGGGCCAGAGGTCGCACAGGTAGACAGGAGCGCCGTCCCGGTCGTGTCCCAGCGGGTCGCTGGTGAGGTCAATGTCCACGCGGCCGGCCAGGGCGTACGCCACAACCAGAGGCGGCGAGGCCAGGTAGTTGGCCCGCACCAGTGGGTGGATGCGGCCTTCGAAGTTGCGGTTGCCGCTCAGCACCGCGGCTGCTACCAGGTCGCCCTCGCGCACCGCCGCTGCCACCGGATCCGGCAGCGGGCCGCTGTTGCCGATGCAGGTCGTGCAGCCGTAGCCGACTACATGGAAGCCGAGCTGCTCAAGCGGGGCCAGCAGCCCGGCGTCGCGCAGGTACTCGGTGACAACCCGGGATCCGGGTGCCAGGCTGGTCTTGACGTGACCGGGAACCCCTAACCCGCGCTCAACTGCCTTCCTGGCCAGCAGTCCTGCGCCAATCATGACCGACGGGTTGGAGGTGTTCGTGCACGATGTGATCGCGGCTATGACCACCGCCCCGTGCCCGATCTCGCCGCTGGGGCCGTCAGGTGGGACCGGGACCGATCGGAGAGGGACCGTGCGTCCCGCCTGCTCGCCGGTCAGGTCGAAGCCACGCTCGGACACCGGCGCGGTCAGGGCGGAGCGGAACGCGCGGCCGGCCGCTCCCAGCGCCACCCTGTCCTGCGGTCGCTTGGGACCAGACAGGCTGGGTTCAACGGTCCCAAGATCGAGCGTCAGGATCTCGCTGAACTCGGGCTCCGGCGTCGCCGCGGTCCGGAACAGCCCCTGCTCCTTGCAGTAGGCCTCGACCAGCGCCACCTGCGATCCAGAGCGCCCGGTAAGGCGTAGATACTCCAGGGTCTCATCGTCCACAGGAAAGAACCCAACTGTGGCGCCGTACTCAGGTGCCATGTTGCCGATCGTCGCACGGTCGGGCAGCGTCAGCGCAGCCACTCCATCGCCAAAGAACTCGACGAACTTGCCAACTACTCCCCGCTTCCGGAGCACCTCGGTCACGGTCAGGACCAGGTCGGTGGCGTTCACGCCCTCGCGCAGGGCGCCGGTCAGCCGGAAACCCACGACCTCGGGCAGGAGCATGTAGAATGGCTGGCCGAGCATGTTCGCTTCGGCCTCGATGCCGCCCACGCCCCAACCCAGCACGCCCAGGCCGTTGATCATCGTCGTGTGCGAATCCAGCCCCACCAGCGAGTCGGGAAACGCGGTCGTTATGCCGCCCGACGTGCGTGTTGCAACGACGGTGGCCAGGTACTCCAGGTTGACCTGATGGACGATGCCGGTGTTGGGCGGTACGAGCTGGAAGTTGCGGAAGGAGTTCTGCGCCCAGCGGAGGAACGCGTACCGCTCGCGGTTGCGCTCGAACTCGCGCTCCGCGTTCACGGCCAGTGCCGCGTCAGAGCCGAACGCGTCCACCTGGACCGAGTGATCAATGACCAGGTCCACGGGGTTTGTGGGGTTTATCCTGGCGGGATCCCCTCCGCGGCGGTGCAGCTCGGCGCGCATCGCCGCCAGGTCGGCCACCGCGGGGACGCCCGTCAGGTCCTGCAGCAGCACCCGCGCCGGCAGGAACGGAACGTCGCGCTCCGATGGCTTCGGGGTCCACCCGGCGACTGCCCGGACATCGTCCTCGGTTATCAGCACGCCGTCACACTGGCGCAGCGCAGCCTCCAATAGTATGCGGATCGAGAACGGCAGGCGGTCGGGTCGTCCGAGCCCCGCACGCTCCAGGTGGCCCAGCCGGTAGATCTCCACCGTCCCGTTCGGGGCCCGTAGTGTGTCCCTGGCGCCAAACACATCGAATACATCAGCCGGCATGCGTCACCTCACAGGGTGTCTCCTAACGCCGTCCGCGTCGTTGATTACAACGGGCTCCGGTGGACATCCATTCCACCCCGCCTCCGGGCAGGAGATGAACCCCGGCAAGGCCAAGAACAAGAACGAGATGAACATGACTTCTTGTGCGCGGAGCCGTCGGCGACACCTCCTGGGCCCCCCGGGCATTGCCCTGATCGCTTGGGTCATCACCGCCTCGGCCATCATCGCCGTGCCCTGCCTGGCCCAGGCCTTATCGGTAGACGTGCACGCCCATCGCGGCGGCGCCGCGATGGCGCCGGAGAACACGCTGGCCGCGGTGCGCAGTGCGCTGGCGCTGGGCGCGGACGTTATCGAGCTCGACCTGCACGTATCGCGGGACGGCGCGGTCGTGGTCATTCACGACGCGACGCTGGACCGCACGACCACCGGCCGTGGGTTCGTTCGCGAGACGGCGCTGGCCGACCTTCAGCGCCTCGATGCCGGGGGCTGGTTCCACGCGCGCTTCGCCGGCGAGCGAGTCCCGACGCTGCGCGAGGTGCTGGAAGTGGTCAAGGGGCACGGCAACGATCGGGTGCGCCTGAACCTCGAGACCAAGTACGATGCCCGAGGCCCCGCCCCACCGGCGAACTTCGAGGAGCTGGTGCTGGAGCAGTTGCGCGCGGCAGGGCTGTCGGGCCGCACGATTGTCCAGTCGTTCTACTACCCGTCAATCGTCCGAGTGAAAGCGCTCGACTCCTCGATGACGACCGCCGCGCTTCGGTCGCCCCTGAACCCTCCGCTCGATCCGGTCGCGGACGTCCGGGCGGCGCGCGCAGACATCTACTCGCCCGGCTTCCGCCTGGTTACCAAAGAGGCGTTAGAAGCCCTGCACCGCGCCGGCATACCGGTGGTCCCGTGGACCGTGAACGAGCCGGCCGACATGGAGCGCCTCCTGGCGCTGGGAATCGGCGCGCTGCGCGGCGACGGTATTATCACCGACCACCCCGACCGGCTCATCCAGGTGCTGCGGGCGCGAGGCCTGCGGCCCTGACTTAGCGGACGCGGTCGCGGCGGGCCCTCATTCGCTGCGCGTTCATTTCCTGGAACCGGCTCCACTGCTCCGGTGTCAGGATCCCCCGCAGCTCCAACGAAACCTCCAGGCGCGCGCGCACCATCTGGCCGTACAGATCGCCGATACGGCGTGAGATCGCCTCAATCCGCGCCCGGTCGGGCTTGGCCTCGAGCATCAACTCACGGGCATCGAGCCGGGCCCGTCCCTGTGCGATCCTGAGCTTCGCGGTGCGCTCCCTGTGCGCGGCAAGAACCTGCTCGACCCGTGTGGCCTGAGCTTCGGTCAGCCCTAGCCGCTGGCGGAGCCCCGCTCCCCCCGGCCCTGGCGCACCCGGCCCAGGCGCTCCGGGCGCCTGCGCGCTGGTGACACCGGTCCAGGCCGAGGTCACCAGCGCCACGGCAAGGACACAGATGAGGAAGTACCGCATCACTACACCTCCTAGAATAGCGTATCTCAGCGTATCTCAATGCGTTGGACGCCGGTGGACCGGGGGCGGGTTGAGCGGCGGTACTGGTAGGTGCGGTATTTGGGCATATCTATATGGATGAGCGCGGCGGAGGCAACACACCCATGACGAAACGTCGAGACAACCGTTCCCCCGCGCGTGACGCCGAGGAGAGGTTCCAGGCGCTCTCCCGGCTCGTCTCGGATTACGGCTACGCCTTTCAGGTGATGCCCGACGGAACCCTGCGCGGTGAATGGGTGTCCGAGTCGTTCACGCGGGTTTTCGGGTATACCCTTGACGAAATACGGGCGCAGGGCGGATGGCAGACCATCGTGCACCCGGAGGACCTGCCGGCTGTCATCGAGCACACGCGCCGGGTTGCCTCCGGTCAGCCGGACGTCGTCGAGTGTCGGTTCCTGACCCGGCGTGGAGAGACTCGCTGGCTGCTCGACCAGGCGATCCCGGTTTGGGATCCCGCGCAGACGCGGGTGGTCCGGATCTACGGCGCCGCGCGCGACATCACCGAACACAAGCAGCTGGTGCGGTCGCTGCAGGAGAGCGAGGCGCGGTACCGCCACTTCTTCGAGCACGACCTGACGGGCGATTACCTCACGACCGTGGACGGACAGATCCTGGACTGCAACGAGGCGTTTGCCAGGCTCTTAGGGTTCCAGTCGGTAGAAGACGCCATGTCGGTCAGTGCCGCCTCGCTGTACCCCTCGACGCGCGGCCGCGAGGCCTTCTTGCAGAAGGTGCGGACCGAACGGCACATCTCGGGCCTCGTGACCGACCTGGTGCGGGCCGACGGCACCCAGATAGTGGCGGTGGAGAATGTCCTGGGGGTCTTCGACGATCGCGGCGAGCTCGTGCAGATCCAGGGCTACATGTTTGACATCACCGACCGCGTCAGGGCCGAGGAGTCGCTGCGGCGCAGGCTCGAGATGGAGGGCATCGTCGCCGAGACCTCCAGGGCGCTCTCGAACACGACTCCCACTGCGTTCGACGACGCGATCAGCGAGGCGTTGAGGCGGATCGGCGAGTACAAACAGGTGGACCGGAGCTATCTCTTCCTGCTCTCGGAGGACGGCTCCACCATGAACAACACGCATGAGTGGACCGCCGAGGGCATCAGTCCCGAGATCGAACGGCTCCAGGGCCTCCCGACGGCGGTCTTCCCCTGGTGGATGGAGCGGCTGCGCCGTGGCGATATCATCCACGTCACGCGCGTCGCCGACCTTCCCGCCGAAGCGCGCGCCGAGCGCGAGATCCTGGAAGCGCAGGGGATCCAATCGGTGCTCGTTGTGCCCTTGATGGCCAGAGGAAGACTGGCCGGGTACTTGGGGTTCGATGCGGTGCGGACCGAGAAGGCCTGGACCGACGAGGGCATCCGATTGCTAACCATGGTGGCGGAGAGCATCGCCGCGGCGCTGGAACGAAAACTCGCCGACGACGCCCAGCGCCGCCATCTTCGGGAGACGCTGCTCCTCAACCAGGTCATCGCCGCGGCGTCCTCGGCGCTGGACCCCCGCGATCTGCTGCGCGAGGTGTGCCGCGAACTCGCCCTGGCCTTCGCTGTACCGGCGGCTGCCGCCGCGCTCCTGTCCGAGGATCGCACGCGGCTCGACGTGATCGCCGAGGAAACGACCGACCCCCAGATCTCTGTCCACGGGCTGAGCGTGCCGTTGGGGGCGGCAGGGTTCGAGGGGCTGTTCGGAGCGAATCTCACGCGGCCAAGGGTCATCAACGACGTGATGGTCAACCCCAGCGTGGTCCCCATTGCCGAGGCGCTCCAGGGCCGCTCCATCTCCACCCTCGTCGTGGTGCCCCTGGTGATCCACGAGGAGCCGGTCGGGGTTGTCGCGTTGATGACCAGCAGGCCCCGCAGGTTCTCGGAACACGAACTGTCGCTGGCCCTTCGTGCCACGGCCGCGGTCGGCCAGGCGCTGGACAACGCGCGGTTGCACGACCAGACGCGCCGGCGCGCTGAGGAACTGAGCACGCTGGCCGCGGTTTCTACTGTTCTGCGCGCCGCGCCCGGCCGCGCGGAGATGCTCCATGCGGTGCTGGACCGGGTACGGGACCTGCTGCGCGCCGACGGGGCATCGCTGGCGCTGCAAGATCCGCTCACCGGCGATACGGTACACGAGTTGGGCGCCGGGGCGTGGGCCGCGTGGACCGGCGACCGCCTGCCCCAGGGTGAGGGGATCAGCGGGCACGTCATCGTCACCGGAGAACCCTACGCGAGCGCCGACGTGCGCACCGATCCGCTGCTTGCGAACCTTGCCCCCTTCGCAGGTGTCCACTCGGCGGCCTGCGTCCCACTGATCACCGACACGCAGACCATCGGCGCCCTGTGGGCCGGCCGCCATGCCCCGTTTGCGGGCGACGAGGTTCGATTGCTGGGCGCCATCGGCAACATGGCGGCCACGGCCATCCACCGGACCACATTGCGCGAACAGACCGAACGGCAGTTGCACCGCCTGACCACCACGCGGGCCATTGACCGAGCCATCACCTCCAGTCTCGACCTCCGCATAATCCTGAAGCTGCTCGTAGAAGAGGTAGCGGCGGTCATGCAGGTGGATGGCGCGGCAGTGCTTCTGTTCCGCCCTGCGATGATGGCGCTGGAGCCCGCGGCCAACAGCGGGGTGCCCTTCCTGGCAAACCGGACGGCTTCCATTCCGGTGGCGGTCGGGCCCGCAGGACAGGCAGTGCTCCAGCGGCATGCAGTCTCCATCAGCGACCTCAATCAGGCCCCTGCCCGCCTGGCCCGCGCCATGGAACAGGCCGGATTCGTCGCCTACCTGGTGGTACCGCTGATAGCCAGGGGAGAGGTCAAGGGCGTGCTGGAGCTCTTCAGCCGCACCACGCTGTCGCCGATGCCGGACTGGCCGGAGTTCCTCGACGGCCTGGCCGCCCAGGCGGCCATCGCCATTGACAACGCGGAGATGTTCGAAACGCTGCAGCGCTCCCATCTCGAGCTGGCCTTCGCGTACGACGCGACCCTTGAAGGATGGGGCAGGGCACTGGACCTGCGGGATCGAGAGACAGAAGGGCACACCCGGCGCGTGACGGAACTGACGCTGCGCCTGGCACGTGACATGCGAGTCCCGGAGGCCGAGTTGGTACACGTTCGCCGCGGATCGCTCCTGCACGACATCGGCAAGATGGGCGTGCCGGATGCCATCCTGCTCAAGCCCGGCCCTCTGACCGACGACGAATGGGAGGTGATGCGCCGGCATCCCACGCTTGCCCGCGAGATGCTCGCGCCGATCCCGTTCCTGAGGCCGGCGCTGGACATCCCCTACTGCCACCATGAGCGGTGGGACGGCACAGGGTATCCTGAGGGGTTGGCGGGAGAGCACATTCCCACTACGGCCCGAATCTTCGCCGTGGCAGACGTCTGGGACGCGCTGCGGTCGGACCGTCCATACCGTCAGGCCTGGTCCGAGGAAGAGGCGCTGGCGTACATACGCAAGCAGGCCGGGAAGCACTTCGACCCCGAGGTGGCCCGCCGGTTTCTGGACCTGCCGGCGGAGGCCCGTCGGGGCTAAGCGGAGTGCCGAAGCAGCAGCACGTCCTCGGGTGAGAACCGGACCGCGATCGGCCCTCCCTCTGCGAAGCGCAACTGCGTGCGGGGATTGGCGGCCTGCGCGCGGATCAGCGCCCCGTCCCGGAGTTCGATTTCGCAGGTCATAACCCAGCCCAGGTAGTTGCGCAGACGCAGCGTGCCGCGCAGGATGTTGCCGGCGTCGGCCGCGTGACCCCCGGCCTCGTCGGGGGAGACGATCTCCAGCACCTCGGGCCGCAGGCACACCGTGACGCGCTCACCGGCCGCAAACCCCGCGTTGCGGGACGCCGAGGCGTGGAGTACCTCCCCGCCTTCCAGCGCGACGGCGATTTCCTCGCCGGAGACGGCGCGGATCACGCCGGGCAGAAAGTTGGCTCCGCCCAGGAAGTCCGCAACAAACGGGTCGGTCGGACGCTCATAGACATCCTGGGGCGAACCGATCTGCATGAGGTGCCCGCGGTGCATGACCGCGACGCGCGTTGAGAGCATCAGCGCCTCTTCCTGGTCGTGGGTTACGTAGATGGTGGTGATGCCCAACTGCCGCTGCAGCTTGACCAGCTCGTTGCGCATCTGCACCCTCAGCTTGGCATCCAGGTTGGAGAGGGGCTCGTCCAGCAGCAGCAGCGCCGGCTCCACCACCACGGCGCGCGCCAGCGCAACCCTCTGCTGCTGTCCTCCGGAGAGCTGCGACGGCAGGCGACCGCCCAATCCTTCCAGACCAACCAGGCGCAGCGCCTCCTCCACCCGTCCTGCGATTTCACCGCGCCGGGTCCGGCGCTCCACCAGCCCGAAGGCCACGTTTTCGAACACCGTCATGTGCGGCCAGAGGGCGTAGTTCTGAAAGACCATGCCGATGTTGCGGTGCCAGGGCGGGACGCGCGTCATGTCGCGCCCGTCGAAGAGGATCTCCCCGGCGTCCGGCTCGAGCAGCCCTGCGATCATCCGCAGCGAGGTCGTCTTGCCGCAGCCGCTCGGCCCGAGGAAAGTGAAGAACTCCCCACGCTGGATCGAGAGCGAGAGGTCGTGCACCGCGACCATGTCCTGGAAGCGGCGAGATAGGCCGCGCACTTCGACTTCGACGGGCTGGCTGCGTAGGCTGACCATTGGTCTCACACCGTATGGAGGGTCAGAACCTCTTCACCGAGCATGTCGGTGATCTTGACACTGGCCCCACCAGCGGCCGCAGGGCCCGAGGTGACGCCCTTTGGGCTGGAGTTCCTGACGCGAGGATTGGCCTGCCGACTCATGGTGAAGACTCCCCTCGCGTAACAATCCTCTCAAGCTCCTCGACAAGAGGCGGCAGATCGTGAGTCAGGATTTGCCAGAGGATATCCAGGTCTACCTGATCATATCCGTGAACCAGGCGGTTGCGCAGTCCGATCAGTTGCTGCCAGGGAATCTGAGTGTGCCTGGTCTGCTCGTCGCTCCCGACACGGCTTGCCGCCTCGCCTACGATTTCGAGCAGCTTGACAAGGGCGAGGTTCAGCATCCGGTCGGTGTCGAGATCGCCCCTGGCCTTACCTTCTGCCATCGCCATTGCCTCCCGGGCATGATCCAGCATCTGGCGGAGGCCGACAGAGCTCTCACGTTTGGACATACTGAACCTCGGTTTCCGAAAGGATGCGGTCCCGGAGATACCGGCTCAGGAACCCGGGGGTATTGAGGTCAACCCTCCTGCCGAGGATTTCGGACAGTTCGGCCTCCATGGAGATGAACGCCAGTCCTGGTACGTGGCCCGGCTCGAACTCGACCAGGACGTCTACATCGCTCGCGGGGCCGAAGTCTTCCCGCAGCACAGAGCCGAAAAGCGCCAGTTTGCGGATACGGTGACGCCGGCAGAAGTCCGCAACCTGCTGGTGGTCAATGGGAATCCGCGGGCTCATGGCTCATTCCCCCTGAGCGCAGGTCTGGCAGTCGGAATCACCACGTCCTTGACCGCCTCACACACGACCTCGGCCACAAACGCCCGGATGGATGTGTCTTGTAGCGCAGTCGGTGATGGCCGGCCCGCGCGGAGGAGTGGTCGGGTTGTGAAAGCTTGCCACGAGGCATCGGCCGTCTCCTCACCCGGTCGGCGGAATGCGGTGACCGGTTGTACCTTTATACACATTGTACCAGAAGGGCGTGACGCCGACGCCTTCTACTTCTACAGGGTGAACGCCATCCTGCCCCGGCCGCTCAGCCGGTTCGCAAGGTACGTGCCCAGCGCCACGATCACGATCGCAACGACCCCAAGCGCCGCGGCGGAGCCCCGTCCGAGCGCGCTCTGGGAGTAGATGTAGATCCCGTAGGACAGCGGGCTCTGCTCAATCCGGCTGACCAGGATGATCGTGGCGCTGAACTCAACCGCCGCGGTCACGAAAACCAGCACGCCGCCGGCGATCACGCCGCCCAGGATGAGCGGGAGCACCACCCGGCGGAACGCCCGCAGCCGAGGCGCGCCGGCAATCCCGGCGGCGTCTTCGAGCGACGGGTGCACCTGGTGCAGCGCCGCGTGGCTGGCGCGCAGCGCGTAGGGGAGCCGCCGTACCATGTAGGCCAGCACGAAGATCACCCAGGTGGCCGCCAGGGGCTGGTCTATCCAGGGGAGATTGATACCGTAGAAGACGCGCAGGAAGCCTACGCCCACCACGACGCCGGGCAGGGCGATCGGCATCATGGCAATCCAGTCGAGCAGCCCCTTGCCCGGAACCCGGCCGCGCTGAAGCAGGTAGGCGATCGCCGCGGCCAGCACCACGCTCAGCAGCGCGGCGCCCACGCTGTAGACCAGGGTGTTGACCACGAAGCGTGGGGCGCGCAGGAAGATCTCGGTGTAGTTCCCCAGCGTGTAGGCGCTGGGCAGGTAGCTGAGACTCCACACCTTGCTGAACGACAGCACTACCACGCCCAGGTGCGGGATCAGCCCGGCGCCGATGATCGCGGCGCACAGGCCCAGCACCCCGGCCAGCCGCCACCCGGTCAGCGTCCGGCCGCCTTCGGGCGAGCGCGCTCCGGTCTGGAGCGTGGCGTACTCGCGGCGGGAGACGATCCAGTTCGAGGCCAGCACGCAGATGATCGAGATGACGACCATGACGACGCAGATCACGTAGCCGTCCACGTCGTCCCGGCCCACGGTGGTGATGCGCAGGTAGGCCTGCGGTCCGAGCATGTTCTTGAAGTTCAGGATGAACGGCGTGCCGATGTCGTCCACGGCCTTCACGAAAGTCAGCAGCGCACCCGCGGCGTAGGACGGCAGCACCAGCGGGAACACCACCCGGCGCTGCAGCCGCCAGCCGCGCGCGCCCATCATCTGCCCCATCTCTTCCAACGACCGGTCCACGTTCATCAGCGCGGTGGTCACCGTCAGGAAGATGAACGGGAAGAAGTGGAGCGCCTGCGCCAGGATGATCCCGCGCAGGCCCTCCATGATGTTGAGGCGCAGGCCGAGCAGGTCCTGGAACAGCAGCGTCACGGTCCCGGCGCGGCCGAAGATCTGCATCAGCGCGATCGCGCCCACGAAGGGCGGGATGACCAGCGGGAGGGTGGCGAGCGTGACCACCAGCATCCGGCCCGGGAAGTCGTACCGGGCGACGATGAACGCCAGCGGGAGCGCCAGCACGGTGCCGATGGCCACCGTCCACAGGCCTGCCACCAGACTGTTGACCAGCGACTCCACGTAGAGCGGGGTATGGAAGAACCGCGCCAGGTGGGAGAGCGTTACCCCTCCCTCGGCGCCGGTGAGCGCGACCTTCAGGACCACGCCGATCGGCAGGACGACGAACACACCCAGGATGGCCAGCAGGATCGCCATCAAGGCGGCGTGTCCGGGGTCCACGGCCACCCGCCACCTGAACGCTGCGCGGGCCGGCATTTGGGCTAGCGGCGCCTTGCGAGCTCCTCAACCTGGTTGGCCTGTTGCAGTGCTCGGGCATAGGAGGTCCGCGCCACCTCACCCCACTCGCGCTCCTTGGCGCTTCGGTAGGCCGCGTCGCGCTCCATGCCGCCGCTGACCTCGGCCGCCATCTTCTCGCTCACGTGCACGTAGCGCGCCGATGCCCGCGCCTGGATCAGCAGCCGCTCCGCCTCGGTGACGTCACGACCGACCGCCCTTGCGGTCTCCACTGCGCGCTCGGCGCGGTAGATCGCCTCCCAGGCCTTCTTCAGATCGGTGTGGCGGAACGTGATGATCTGGTCGTACATCCGGTTGGTGACGTTGTAGCGGTCCGCCGAGAGATCGGCGTTGAACTGGACGCCGGCCTGCATCTTGAACGGGTTGGGAATACCCTTGGGCGCCTCGGCGTAGAGCGTGGTCCGCACGGGCAGCCGCGCGATCTCGGGCTTGAAGAGCAGGCGCTGGCCTTCGTCGCTCAGCAGGAAGTTGATAAACCGGCGGGCGCCTTCGGGGTTCGGCCCGCCCTTGATCATGGCGACGTTGGCCGGCACCACCGACGTCAGGGAGGGATAGACGAAATCTATCGGCTGCCCGGATGCGATGGCCGAGAGCCCGAAGAAGTCAATCACGACGCCTATGCCGTAGTGCCCGGCGATCACGGCCTCGGGCACTCCGAACGAACGTTCAGTGATCGCTCCCATGCTGCCGCCCATCTGGATGAGCAGCTCCCAGCCCTTCTGCCAGCCGTACCCCTGCAGGATCGTCTCAACGGTCAGGTGGGTGGTGCCGCTGCGGCTCGGGGCGGTGATGACCAGGTGGCCAAAGTACACAGGCTTGATGAGATCATCCCATTCCTTGGGCGCGGGCAGGCGGTTGCGCGTCAGGTAGGTCTTGTTCCACATGATGCCGTAGCCGCTCACCGCGAACCCGTGAAAGAACCCGTCCGGATCGTTGATAGGGAACCCGGCCACCTTCTCGGGAATGCCGCGCCGGAACTCCGCCGGCGGGGCGTACCGCTCGATGAGGTTGTTGGCCTTCAAGAAGAAGAACGCGTCCACGGCGCTGGCCCAGAAGACGTCCACGTCAGGCCGCGCCGCCCGCTCGCGCACGTGCGTGATGGCCGCCGAGGTGGGCTTGGGGACGACGGCCATCGTCCACCCGGGGTTGGCCTTCTCGAACGCGGCCTTGTAGGCGTCAAACAACTCCTTGGGGAATGAAGTGATTACCGCCACCTGCTGGGACTGGGCAAAGGTCCGTGCCGGGAGGGAGACGAGCCCAGCGGCGGATGTGACGAGCACGGTGAGCAGCGTCACGCTGCGCATAACGGTTCTCACAGGCGGTCACCTCACAGGTATGGAATGGACCAGCCGGCGCACGCTGCGGACGGCGGCCCGCAACGATAGTACCTACGCCGTCCATCGCGCAGTGTCCTTGTCGGCTACTCCTCCGCACCGGCGTTGACCCGGCGGAAGCGCTCGATCTGATCGAGCAGCCCAACCACCGTTACCCGGTCGCCAGGCAGGAGGACGGTATCAGGCGGCGGGTTCCAATGGGGCTCTTTTCCGGTCCGCTCGATGCCGACCACCGTCACGCCGGTGCGCTCCCTGATTCGTGTGCGCCGCAGCGACTGGTGCGCGAGGGGTCCCTCGACGATCCGCACCGTTGCCGCCTGTAGCAGAGCGACCCCGGATACGCCTTCGAACGCCCGCACGCCCGGCCGCTCCAGCTCACGCAGCCGCCGGAGGTAGGTGCGCACCGCCTGCGGGGGCACGGCCAGGCGGTGCAGGGCATGGTCCACGAGCGTCATCCCTGCCTCGACTTCCGGAAGGATGACCTCGCTGACCCCCTCTGCCAGCAACCCCTCTCGGTCGTCCCGCGAGTGGGCCCGCGCGATGACCGCGGCCTCCGGGTTCAAGCCGAGTACCCGGCGGGCTGCCAGCGCGGCCTTGACGGTGTCGGGGATGGCCAGCACCACCAGCCGGACGCCCGGCGCGCCGGCCTCGCGCAGGGCTATCTCGTTCGCCGCGTCTCCCAGCACGGCCGCGATGCCGCGGCTCCTCAGAGCCCGTACGACGACAGGGCTGAAGTCCACCACCGCAAACGGGACGTTGAAGCTCTCGAGCGCTTCTCCAACAGTGCTCCCGACGCGGCCGTATCCGGCGATGAGCACCGCGGGCGCTCGCCTTGCGGGCTCGGCCGCGGGCGCCGTCGCCCATCGGTCCGTCCAGCGCTCCAATGGCCGGCTGCGCCTGAAGATCAGCGCGTTGACCACCAGGGTCACCAGCGATGTCGCCAGCACGGCGCTGTACACTTCCGCCGAGAGCAGGCCTGCCGTCCGCCCCAACTGGGCGATCAAGAACGAGAACTCGCCTATCTGGGTCTGGCCTATCCCAACGGCCAGGGCGACCGGGAGCGGGCTCCGAAACGCCAGCGTCACCCCTGTCCAGACAACGACCTTGGCCAGCAGCACGATCCCTACCATCTGCAGCAGCAGGACGGGCCGTTCCAGGAGCGACCGCACATCTATCAGCATTCCGATCGAAACGAAGAATACGGCGACGAAAAGGTCGCGTAGCGGCAGCACGCGGGCCAGCGTTTCCGTGGTGTACTCCGACTCGCTGATGATCAGTCCGGCCAGGAATGCGCCGAGCGCCAGCGAGAGCCCGAGACCCGCTGAGAGCGCTGCGGTGCCTATACCGATCGTCACCGCCACCAGCACGAACAACTCGGTGTTCTGAGCGTGTGCGATCCGCCCGAGCAGCGCAGGGACCAGCCGATCGGCCAGCAGGAAGAACGCGGCCAGTACCGCCGCCGCCTGCACCATGGCAATCAAGAGACCTGCCACGGGCGTGCCCTGCGCTGACGCCAGCGCGGGGATGAGGAAGAACGCGGCGATGACCACCCCGTCCTGGGAGAGCGAGATGCCGATAGAGACCCTACCCACCGGCCCGTTTAGGTCTCCGCGTTCCGCCAGCAGCTTCGCCAGGGCCATCGTGCTGCAGACCGCCAGCGCCAGGCCGGTGACCAGACCGGTGGCAACGGGTAGTCCGGCCGCGACCATTAAGGCGGCCGTGAGGCCGATGATCACCGCCACCCCAAACGGCGCGCCGAAGAACGCCAGGGCGCGGACCCTCCAGAGCTCGCGCAGCGAGAACTCTACGCCCAGTGCAAACATGAGCAGCACCACGCCGAACTCGGCGAACAGGTGGAACGTGGCGGTACCGGAGATCCTGGGGCCTGCAAGCGCGGTGATCAGCAGCCCGCCCACTATGTAGCCCACGAACGCCGGCTGCCTCAGCCACTGCGCCAGGAATCCACCCACAACCGCCGCGATGAGCAGAAGGGCCAGGTCGCGGAAGAAGACGCCTTCTGTCATGTCGGGCTACTCTTCAGGCCACTTTGAGGCACGGTGGGCGGCGGCTCCAACGTGTAGTGCAGGACCCCGTCACGTTGCTCGATCGCCAGGCGGCCCGCTTCTTCGATCAGGTCCAGGTGGCCCAGCACCTCGGACAGTCCCAGGATCAGGTTGGTCGGACTGAGGCCGGGAAACCAAGCAGCGGCGATCTCACGGAGCGTCCATGCACGTCCGGCAAGCATCTGCGCCAGGCGGTCCTTCCGTGCCTCGTGGTGGAGCAGGAGCTCGCGAGCCCGCCACGCAGGCTCTGGAATGGGATCGCCGTGTCCCGGGTAGGTGATCGCAGGCTCCAGTGCTATGATGCGCTGCAGCGAGCGCAGCAGCGCCGGAAGGGTCCGGATCCGGCACCCGCTGCCGTCGAGCTCCACCAGTGGATTCGGGCTTATCTCCTCGAGCAGCAGGTCGCCCGAGATCATCGCGCCGCCGTTCCGAAGGCAGATGTGTCCCTGCGCGTGGCCCGGGGTGTGCAGGACTTCCAGCGCGCCGTCTGCCAGGGGAAGCAGGTCGCCGTCGTTGAGCAGGCACGCCGGTGTGATGGGATCGAACTGGCCGCGGTACCTCCGCAGCGCCTCCAGAAGGGCCTCCGCCACGGCGGATGGGAACCCGGCTTCGCGCATCAGGGCCCGCATCGGTTCCACGAACGCGCGATCCCCTCCGAGCTTGGGGAGGTCGGCCCTGTGGGCGCACACCTCCGCTCCGCTCTCGGCGGCCACGGTGGCAGCCAGCCCAAAGTGATCCAGGTGGCCGTGGGTGATTATCAGGCGCTCTATCCGCCCCAGGCCGCACCCTGCCTGTTCCAGGCCATCCCGTAGCGCTGCGAGTGCTTCAGGGGTCTTGGGTCCGCAGTCCACCAGCGTCACCGGCGGGCCGGGCAGCAGGTAGGCGTTGACCGGACCGACCGGGTATGGGGTGGGCAGGACGAGGGGTATGATTCGCATGGGCGCGTTCACTCGGCGCGCGTGTCTGCCCTGTCCACTACGCGGCCGTCATCCCGCCGTCCACCGCCAGCACCTGGCCCGTGATGTATCCGCCAGACGGGGACACCAGGCAGAGGACCGCACCCAGCAGGTCTTCGGGGGTGCCGGTTCTGCCGAGAGGGATCCGGTCGAGGAGCGCCTGGCCGGCCCGCTCGATGACGGTCTCGGCCATCCGGGTCGGTATGAAGCCCGGCGCGATCGCGTTGACCGTCACCCCGTGCCGTGCCCACTCCACGGCCAGCGCGCGGGTCAGGGCGATCAGCGCGCCCTTGCTCGCCGCGTAGCCGGATGCCGCCAGGATCTCCGGCGGCGAGCCCACGAGGCCGGCCACGGAGGCCACATTGAGGATGCGGCCGTAGCGTCGGGCTATCATGCCGCGGCCGACCGTCTGGCACATCAGGAAGGCGCCGGTGGCGTTGGCCTCAATCACCTCGCGCCATCGCTCCGGCGGCATCGTCTCGGCCGGTGCGCCCCAGGTGCGGCCGGCGGCGTTCACGAGGATCGAGAGATCACCCACCGCTGAGGCGGCCGCCGCGACGGTTCGGGCAACCTGCTCCGCGTCGGAGACGTCGGCGGGGAACGCGGCGCAGGCTACGCCGGCTTCGCGCAGGGTCCTCTCCGCGGGCGCCAACCACTCCGCCCGGCGCGCGACGATGGCCACCCGGGCGCCGGCCCCTCCGAGCGCCCGTGCGATCTCAAAGCCGATGCCGCGGGAGCCGCCCGTGACGAGCGCGGCCTGACCCCGCAGGTTAAAGAGCCCATCGAGCAGGGTGTTCGTGGTGTTCATGGGGATTCATTCCGGCCCGGCGCGCGAACTCCTGTCCTTCGGGAGGCAGGAAGCACGCCGCCCGCGGAGTATCACAAGCAGTACCTATGGTCATGACGCAGCCCCGCCCGGTTCTAACCAGCACCGTCCCCGGCCTCTTCTTTGCCCAGGCCAGCCGCCAGCCCGCGCGGGTCGCGCTGCGGAGGAAACGCTTTGGGATATGGCACCGCATCACCTGGGAGGAGTACGCCGGCCAGGTGCGCCAGGTGGCCAACGCCCTCCTGTCCCTCGGCGTGGCGCGGGGCGAGCGGGTGGGCCTGATCGGCGAGAACCGGCCGGAGTGGCTCTACGCCGACGTCGGCATCCAGGCCGCCGCCGGCGCGACGACCGGGATCTACACCACCAGCAGCCCCGAGCAGACCCACTATATCCTGGAGCATGCCGGCTGCAGGGTGTTCATCGTGGAGAGCGAGGAGCAGCTCGACAAGGCCTTGGAGATCCGCGGCCGGCTGCCCCTCCTCGAGCACATCGTGGTCATGGACCCGGAGGGCCTGCGGACGTTCCAGGACCCCACGGTTATGATGTGGGACCAGTTCCTCGCGATCGGGCAGGACCACGCGCGCCGCCACCCGTCTGCCCTGGACGAGCGCATGGCCGAGATCCGGCCCGAGGACATGGCGGTGCTCATATACACGTCCGGGACGACCGGGCCCCCGAAGGGCGCGATCCTGACCCATCACAACATCGTCTGGACCACCGAGGTTCTCGACAAGGCCAACCCGGTCCTCACCGACGATGAGCTGCTCTCCTACCTGCCGCTGTCGCACATCGCAGAGCGGCAGTTCTCGGTGTTTCTGCCGATCCGGTGGGGTTACACGGTCAACTTTATCGAGAACGTTGACACGGTCATGCAGAACTTCGTCGAGGTGACGCCCTCGCTGGTGTTCGGGGTGCCGCGGATCTGGGAGAAGATCTTCTCCGTGGTCACGCTGCGGATCAAGGAGAACGATATCTTCAAGCGGGCGGCATACTGGGCCGCGATCGGGCTTTCGTACCGGGCGGCGCGCCGGCGCTTCTCCGGCCGCCCCGTGCCTACCTGGCTACGCGCGGCCGCCCGGCTGGGCGACGGGCTGGTACTGCGTCCGCTGCGGCACCGCCTGGGCCTGGACCGAGTCCGCGTAGCGTACTCGGCCGGCGCACCGATCTCGCCGGACCTGCTGCTCTACTTCTGGGCCCTGGGCGTGCCCATGCGCGAGATCTACGGTCAGACCGAGGACTCGGGGCCGACCTCGATGCACCAGGGGGACGCGGTCAAGCTCGGCACCGTCGGCCATCCAATCCCCGGCGTCGAGATACGAATCGCCGAGGACGGAGAGATACTGGTGCGCGGCCCCAACGTCTTCGCCGGATACTTCCGCGATCCCGAGGCCACGGCGGCAGCGCTGAAGGACGGCTGGCTCTACTCAGGCGACATCGGCGAGATCGACGCGGAGGGCTACCTGCGCATTACCGACCGCAAGAAGGACCTGTTCGTAACCTCGGCGGGCAAGAACATAGCCCCCCAGTACATCGAGAACAAGCTCAAGGCGAGCCCGTACATCAACGACGCGGTCGCGATCGGCGACCGCCAGCGCTACATAGTGGCCCTGATACTGATTGACGAGGAGAACGTCACCAAGTGGGCACAGGACCGGCGCCTGCCGTTTACGACCTACAGCGACCTGGCCGCCAACCCCGACGTGCGCACGCTGATCGAAGGCGAGGTCGCGGAGGTCAACAAGACGCTCTCTTCTCCCGAGCAGGTGCGGCGCTTCGCGATCCTCCAGAAGCGAATGTACGCCGAGGAGGGCGACGTGACGCCGACGCTCAAGGTGAAGCGGAAGACGATCATGGAGAAGTACAAGGACGTGATCATGGAGCTGTATAGGGGGTAGAATTCCCGGGCTAGGGCAGAACCGCCATACCCTCCAGGCGAGCGGCCTCTCGGAGCCGGTTGTCCAGAATCACCGCCTCGCTGCCATCAGCCCCTCCAGCCCATGTGAGCGCCGCGGCGAGCTGCAAGGCGTCGTGCGCGCGGAGTGGGTGAAACCGGAGCAGACGGCTCGCATGCCGGCGGACTTCCTCCCCAGGGGAGATCTCGTTCCACGCGCGCTGATAGGCCAACAGGATGGCTCGCGCAGCCTCCTCCCCGGCAAGATCAATGACGCCCTCCCTCCGGAGGCGGGCGAACGCCGACCAGCACTCCACCGGTGACGCCCACCAGGCGGCGATTTGCGGATCGCGGGAGAGGATCGCTCGGACGGCTGCAGTGTTGGACTCCATGAGGCACAAAGGAACCAGCGCCGACGCGTCCCAGAACTTCATCTCCCCTCCCGCCGTTCCTCAATCAAAGCCGCCAGTGCGCGCCCCTCGGGGTCTTCTGGTCGTGGCCAGTCCCAGATGTCGGGCGGCAGCGGTGCGATTGGGGGTCTTGCCAATCCCAGCCGGATCAACTGCTCGATTCTGGCATCAGGCTGCTCCTGAGGGGCAATGGGGGTCAACCGTGCTATGGGCCGGCCCCTATCCGTCACCGTTATTTCCTCTCCGGCTTTTACGGCCTCTAGGTGCTCGCTGAGGCGGGCCTTCAGTTCAGTTATCGGCACGCGCTTCAAAGCAGTTCACCCCCGACAGGGCAAGATAGGTCTATATGACTAGTATAGTCAGGCAATGGTGACTTGTATAGTTTGGGGTGGTTGTGAAACGGTCTGCTACGCCCAGCGCCGCCTGACCTTGAACCGCCGGAAGCCCTTGACCGACTCCTCCCGGACCATGCCGAGGTAGAGCTCCTGCACGTTCGGGTCGGCCTCCAGCCGGGTGCTGGCGCCCTCCAGCACGATCCGTCCGCTCTCCAGCACGTAGCCGTAGTCGGCGACCCCCAGCGCCTGTCGGGCGTTCTGCTCGATCAGGAGCATGGCGGTCCCCGCGGCGTGGATCTCGCGGATGATCCGGAACACCTCGCCCACGATGCGGGGGGCGAGGCCCAGCGAGGGCTCGTCCAGCAGCAGCAGCTTGGGCCGGCTCATCAGCGCGCGCGCCAGGGCGAGCATCTGCTGCTCGCCGCCGGAGAGCGTGCCCGCGACCTGCCGGCGCCGCCCGCTCAGTATCGGGAAGCGGGCCTCCATCGCATCGAGGTCGGCGGCCACGGCCCCGTCGCTGCGTGGATAGGCGCCCAGGCGTAGGTTTTCCTGCACGGTCAGTTCCGGGAAGATGCCGCGGCCCTCAGGGATGTACGCCACCCCCAGCCGGGCGATGTCCTCGGGGTCCCATCCGTTGACGCGCCGTCCGAGGACCTCGATGGTGCCCTTATAGGGCTGGTCGGGGATGTACCCCATTATCGTTTTCAGCAGCGTGCTCTTGCCCGCGCCGTTGGACCCCAGGATGGTGACCACCTGACCGGAGAGGACCTCCATGGAAACGCCGCGCAGCACGGTCAACCGGCCGTAGTACGCCGTCTCGACGTTGCTGACCCTCAGCAGCGGTTTGTCCATCGCGCGGGCGGCTTCCAGCGCGTCCACTACGCGCTCTCCCCCAGGTAGGCGGTTATCACGGCCGGATCGCGCTGGATCACATCCGGCGTGCCCTGCGCTATTTTCACCCCGTGGTCGAGCACCGCGATCCAGTCCGAGATTCCCATGACGATCTTCAGGTCGTGCTCCACCAGCACGACCGTGATGCCCCATTCCTCCCGGATGTCCTTGATCCGGAAGACCAGATCGGCTTTCTCCTCCGCGGTCATGCCCGATGAGGGTTCGTCGAGCAGCAGGAGGATTGGTTCCGTGGCCAGCGCGCGGGCTATCTCGACCAGGCGCTGCTGGCCCATGGGAAGATCTCCCACGCGGCGCCGGCGGGTCGCCTGGAGATCGAGGAAGTCCAGGATCTCCTCGACCTTGCGGCGGTGCCGCACCTCATCCCGCTTCCACCGCGGCGTGCCCAGCGCGGCGTCCACGAGCGACGTCTTTATGTGCAGGTGCCGTCCCAGCATAACGTTGTCGAGCACGGAACTCATGCGAAAAAGCTCGATGTTCTGAAACGTGCGGGCGATGCCGCGCTGGGCCACTGCGTCTGGGCGCAACGGCAGCGGCTGGCCCTGGAACCGTGTTACCCCGGTGTCCGCCCTGTAAAGGCCGCAGATGCAGTTGAAGAGCGTTGTCTTGCCGGCGCCGTTGGGGCCGATCACCGAAACCAACTCGCGCGCGCCCACGGCTAAGTCCACGCGGTCGAGGGCGGCGATGCCGCCGAACGCGATCGAGAGGCCCGTGGTTTCCAGCAGCGGCTGCGCGCTCATCTCAAGGAGTCCATCCCGCGAAAGGAGGGGACCGGGGGCAGAGCCCCCGGTCCCGTCTTCCCCTAGAACTTCCTGGGGTAGGTGTACCAGTCGGTCAGCTTGGTGTACTGGCCGCGCTCCGAGCGAACCATGAACAGCCGGTTGATGCCCTGCCGGCTATCCTTGGTGAAGGTCACGCCCCTGATCGCCTCACCGTCCCAGTTCTTGATCGTTTCCATCGATTCGACGATCCGCTCCCTGGTCAGGCTGGGCCCGGCCCGGCGGATGCCCTCGAGGAACGGCTCGATGAACGAGACGCCCGCGAGCGCGTTGAACGGGCTGCGCGCCAGCCCCGGGTTCACCCTCGTGATCGCCGCCAGTACCGCGTCGGTCTTGGGGTCCATGCCCACGACCGGCATGTAGGATGCCAGGTAGACGTCGTTCCACGCCTCGCCCGCCAGGGCGAACATAACGGGATCCAGCAGGGTGAAGGTGGACATGAGCGTCGGCCTGTAGCCCAGCTTGAGTATCTCACGGACGATCAGGGCGCCGTGGCGAGGGGTCGCAAAGAGTATCAGGGTGTCGGCGCCGGACTCCTTGAGCTTGAGGGCCTGCGCGGCCACCTCGGCGTCGGTGGGCTCGTAGGAGACCTGGGCCACGAGCTTGGCGCCCTTGGTCTGAACCGCGTGGATGCCCCGCTTGATACCGAGCAGCCCCTGCTGGCCGTAGAGGTCGTTCTGGTAGAAGGCCGCGATCTTCTTCGCCTTGAGGTTCTCCACCCCGTACTTGGTCAGGTAGGTGCCCTCGTCCACGTAGCCGGGGTAGGTGACGAACAGGTAGCGGTTGCGCTCCTTCATGCCGGCCCAGATGTCCGCGCCGCAGGCGGGGGTGATCCAGAGCGTTTTGGTCTCCACCATGAAGTCGCGCACGGCGAAGCAGTTGGCGGTGCCGATCGAGGAGACGATGGCAAGCACGCCTTCTCTCTCCACCAGCTCGCGCACGTTGGCGACGGCGCGGGGCGGCAGGTAGGAGTCGTCGCGTAGCAGGAACCTGAACTTGCGGCCGTGGATGCCGCCCCGGTCGTTTATGATCCGAAGCCATGCATCGGCCCCACCCCCGACGGCGCCCCACAGGGCGGCCGGCCCCGACAGCGGCATGGAAGTGCCCAGCACGATCTCGGTTGGGGTGATGCCTCTCTCGGCAGGCTGGCCGACGGCTACGGTACCCAGGGCCGCCACGGCCACCAAAGCAAGCATGAACCTGGTCAGAGTTCTCATTTACGCTCCCTCCCTGCGTGTCGAGTCTCCGATCTCATACCCTCCTGTGGTATACGCGGCCGAGCAGTCCTTCCGGTCGGACAAGCAGCACCAGGATGATCACGGCAAACGCCATCGTTGTCTTGAACTTGAACGAGATGTACCCCGCGAACACGCTTTCGGCGATCCCGAGCAGGAATCCCCCTAGGACGGCCCCTGGGAGACTGTCCATCCCGCCCATGACCGCTGCCGCGAAGCCCTTGAGGAATGGGTCGAGCATCATGAACGGGTCGAGGTAGACCACCGGCGCCAGAAGCACGCCGCCAGCCCCGCCCAGGGCCGCGGCCAGTCCCCAGGTGAGGGCGTAGATCCGGCGGGCGGGGATGCCCAGTGCCTGGGCCGCGTCGGCGTTCTGCGCGACCGCCCGCATGGCCAGGCCGACTTTGGTGCCCTGCACCAGGATATACAGCAGGGTCATCAGGACAATCCCGGTACCTATAGTGCCCACGCTCGTCTCGCTGACGACGACCTGCCCGATCCGGTAGACCCGCGTGTCCGAGAGGGGGAATGGAAAGACCAGCGTGTCGGTTCCCCAGACGACCTGCACGGCGCCGCTGAGTACCAGGGCGAGGCCTAGCGTGAGCACAATCTTGCCCAGGAGCGAGGCTTCCTTCGCGGGGCGGAGGACAAAGAAGAAGAACAGCACGCCCACCAGCGCTGCCGCGGCCAGGCCACCGGCTACCGCGAGTGGGAAAGGCAACTTGAAGCCGAGCAGGGTAAACGCAACGAAGGTTCCCAGGGTCGCAACATCTCCGTGCGCAAAGTTCAGCACCCTGGAACTTCTGTACAGGAGCACCACGCCCAGGGCCACCAGCGCGTAGAGACTACCGGTCGCCAGGCCCCCCACCACGTACTGCGCTAGTTGTGTCACAGCGGCCAGGCCTTGAAGTACATTTTGATCCGCACCCACCGCCCATAGATCCCACGTGGCTCAACCATCATCATCAGGATGATAGCCCCGCCATAGAAGATTGGGAGCCAATGCCTGAACCCGCTCAGGTAGTGGGGCAGGAGCGTCATGATCACTGCGCCGATGATGGCGCCGGAGACGGTTCCCAGCCCTCCGATTACGATCATCGCGAAGTAGGTGATGGACTCCAGGAATGTGAACGACTGGGGCTCTAGGTGGCGGAGGGCCTGGGCGATGATGGCGCCCGCGACCCCGGCGTAGGCGGCGCTGATCGCAAACGCCAGGGTCTTGTACCAGAGCAGGTTCACCCCGGTGACCTCGGCGGCGATGTCGCTGTCGCGGATGGCGGCGAGTGCGCGGCCGATGTGCGACCGGGCAAGGTTATAGCCGACCCACGAGAGTGCGACTGCCGCGCCCGCGGCCACGTAGTAGAGCTGCTGGGTTGCGGTCAATCCCGCGATTCCCAACGATAGCTGCTGGACCGGCAGGCCCGAGCGTCCGCCGGAGAGCGCCGTCCAGTTGACGAGGACCTGGTATACGGCGATACCGAATCCCATCGTTGCGATGGCCAGGTAGGGGCCGGTGAGGCGCAGCGCCGGCAGGCCGACGACGAAGCCGAACCCAGCGGTGATCGCCGCCGCACCGATCCAGGCCAAGTACCAGGGGAGACCGAACTTGGCAACCAGCAGGCCCGAGGCATAAGCACCTATGGCCACGAAGCCGGCATGCCCCAGCGAGATGAGCCCGGTGAACCCGACCAGCATGTTCAGACCGACCGCCACGATTACGTTGGCGGCCATCAGGATGGCGATGAAGAGAAGATAGCCCAGTCCGACCTTGGGCAGGAGGAAGGGCAGGGCCGCAAGCCCGGCCAACAGGGCCGCGACCGTCAACCAGCCCGTCGCTCCCTTAACCAGGTAGAGGTCGTCTTGATACCGTTCCAGCAGGCTGCTCGACACGCTGATAGGGCGGATTCGCCCAATCCGGTGCGAAGCCCTGCTTCCTGCCCGCTGTTTCGGCGGGCCCAAGCACATTGGCCCCTGCCGGGCTGTGCTATACTTTTTGGGCTCATCCTGGCATCGTTGCCCGCGCGGGCGGAAAGGACCGAACCCAGGTGGTCGTCAACAACCTGAAACTGCTCGTCGGGGGCGTTCAGCTTCGCGACGCGGTTACCACGGTCACAGACATCCTCGGGAAGCTGTTTATGCGGGCCGGGCTGCACGTTCTGGCTATGGAGAGGGGATATGCCTCGACGATCTACGGCGCCCACCAGTTCGATCCGCTGGTCGTATCGGCGAGCGCCCCGCTCTCCTACGGCGACGATCGCACCGACATCCTAGTGGCCCTGGAGCACGACGCTAACCCCGACTCTTCCATCCAGCCCAACCGCGATACCATCCTGCGGCACGGCAAGAACCTGAAGGAAGGCGGGGTTCTGATCTACGACAACAGCGCCGAGACCGTGGAAACCGGCGAGCTCCAGGCGCGCGGGATCAAGGTCTTTCCTCTACCCGCCCGCCGGATCGCGCAGCGCGAGCTCAAGCTGGAGGTAACGAAAAACACGATCGTCACCGGCGCGCTGCTGCGCCTGCTCGAGTTCGACATGGACTACGTTCTCTTCGGCGCCTACCTGGAGGGGCGGTTCCTGAGCAAGGGACGTGGTGTCGTTGACATCAACCTCGAGGCCGCGCGCCGCGGCAGGGCGGCGGTGGAGGAGATCCTGTCGGGCAACGGGTGGGAATCCGTCGGCTACCGGTTGGAGCCGCAGCCCTCCGCGGAACCGAATTTGCTGCTCACCGGCAACGAGGCGGTCGCGATGGGTTCCATCTTGGCGGGTTGCCGTTTCTACTCCGGCTACCCGATCACCCCGGCAACATCGATCCTGGAGTTTCTTGATGTACACATGCCGCGGTATGGAGGCCGGGTGCTGCAGGGCCAGAACGAACGTGAGTCCATGAGGGCGGCGATCGGCGCCAGCATCGCGGGGGTCCGCAGCGCCGTCGGATCGTCGGGGCCGGGGATCTCACTGAAGATCGAGGAGCTCGGGCTGGCGGGAGCCACCGAGACACCGCTGGTCATCATTGACACGCAGCGGGCGGGTCCTGCAACCGGCATGCCCACGAAGAGCGAGCAGGGCGACCTGGCGATGGCAATCTACGCCGGGCACGGCGAGATCCCTCGGATCGTGCTCTCGGCAGGCACCATCGAGGAGTGCTACTCCCTCGCGTTCGAGGCGTTCGACCTGGCCGACAAGTACCAGTGCCCGGTATTCCTACTCAGCGACCTGACCCTGACGGACGGCCGCCAGAACCTCCCCCAATCCTTCTTCACCGAGAACCAGAAACCAATCGTCCGCCACGGGCTGGTGCGTGCCTCCGACGTCAGGGGCGATGGCTACCACCGCTTTGAGATGACCGAGTCCGGCATCTCTCCCCGCAGCATCGTGGGCACCCCGGATGCAATCTTCAAGGTCAGCGGAACCGAGCACGACGAGACCGGGTTGATCACCACCGATCCCTCCAAGCGCAAGGCGATATTCGAAAAGCGGATGCGCAAGATGCAGACATACCTCAAGGAAGACGCGAAGCCGCCGCAGGTGTTCGGCTCTCCCGACGGCGTTCCGCTGCTGATCGGGTGGGGATCAACCAAGATGCCGTTGCTGGACGCGCAGGCGCGGCTTAGGGCCGAAGGAATTGACACGTGTCTGATCTACTTCACGCACATCTGGCCGTTTCCGGTCCACCTGGTGCAGCCCCTACTGCGGCAGGGGTCCATGCTGATCGTCGTCGAGCAGAACTACGCGGGGCAGCTCGCGGACGTGATCCAGCAGGAGTGCCTGGTCGAGACGCGCCGCGTTCTCAAGTACAACGGGCGGCCTTTCTACACGGCGGACATCGCCGGAGGCGTGCGCCAGGTGCTCGCCGGAGGCACGCGCGTTGTTCGAGTGGGCGAAGAGGCGCCGGACGCCGCCATTGAGACAGTGCCGGAGGGTGACTAGAAGATGAGCGCTGCGTCGCCGGAGACCGCCAGGCTGTGGGAGAAGAACGCGTTTCCCAGACACCGGATACAATGGTGCCCCGGATGCGGTGACTTCGGGGTCCTGGCCGCGCTGAAGACGGCCCTGGTGCGGATAGGCGTCTCGCCGCACGAGGTCCTCCTGGTCGGAGGAATAGGCTGCTCGGGCCAGACCCGCAACTACCTCAACGGCAACGGGTTCCACGGCACGCACGGCGGCCCACTGGGGTACGCGCTGGGCGCCAAGATGGCCGTCCCCGACCTTACGGTGATCGCACTGGCCGGAGACGGCGACACGCTGGCCATAGGGATGGAGAGCTTCATCCACGTCTGCCGCCGTGACCCGGCGATGACGCTGATTATGATGAACAACGGCGTCTACGGATTGACCAGGGGCCAGGACTCCCCGACCACGGGACTCGGCCAGATCATGGAGGAGCACACCGAAGAGCATCCACCGTTCGTTGATCCGGCGCGGCTGGCGATCACCGCGGGCGCGACCTTCGTGGCGCAGTCGTTCTCCGGGGACCCCAAGCACTGTGCCGAGATCTATGCCCAGGCTTTTCGGCACCCCGGTTTCGCCATGGTCAACGACTTCTCGCCGTGTGTTACCTACAATAAGTTCAACACCTCCGGTTGGTACAGGGAGCACTCGGAGCACATCCCAGATGGACACGACGCTTCGGACAAAGCCGCCGCTTGGGCGCTGCTCGACGACTTCGATCGGAGGGGGAAGCTGCCGCTGGGTGTCATCTACCGCGCGCCCAGGCACAAGAAGGCCCACGCGCGGCTTCCGGTTTGGGAGGAAGAGCTGGCCGGGATAGACCCCGAGCCGATGTTCAGCGTGTTCCGCTAGGGCTGCCCTACTAGAGTTGCCCGGCGCGGGCCTCCTCGGCCAGAACCCGGCGCAGCACCTTCCCGATCAGGGACTTGGGCAGGGTTTCCCGGAACTCAATCTCCTTCGGGACTTTGTACCGGGCCAGGTGGTCCCTGCAGTATGCAAGGATCTCCTCCTCGGTGGCCTGGGCGCCGGGCTTCAGCACCACGAAGGCCTTCCCCACCTCGCCCTTGTGAGGGTCGGGTACGCCCACCAGTGCCGCCTCCAGCACCGCGGGGTGCGCGAAGAGCACCTCCTCAACCTCCCGCGGATAGACGTTGAGGCCGCCGGTGATCAGCATCTCCTTCTTGCGGTCCACGATGTAGAAGAACCCATCCTCGTCCATTTTGGCGACGTCGCCGGTGAACAGCCACTCGTCGCGCAGCGCGGATGCCGTCTCGGCCAGCTTGTTCCAGTAGCCGGCCATCACCTGCGGTCCCCGGACGGCCAGCTCGCCGGCCTCGCCCTTCGGCAGCGTGACGGTTCCTTCCTCGAGGTCCACGATCCGCGCGTCGGTGTCCGACACCGGGATGCCGATGCTGCCCGGTTTGCGCAGCCCTTTCAGCGGGTTGACATGGGTCACCGGCGAGGACTCGGTGAGGCCGTATCCCTCAACAAGGGTGCCTCCGGTGACGCGCTCGAAACGCGACTGCACCTCGGCGGGCAGCGCCGCGGCGCCGCTGATGCAGGCGCGAACCGAACTGAGGTCGTAGCGGCCGACCGCTGGATGGCCGGCCAGCGCGTTGTAGAGGGTCGGGACTCCCGGAAGCTGGTCCGGCTTGTAGCGGGCGATGATCTTGAGTACGGCCTCCGCCTCGAACCGCGGGACTAGCACCATGCGACCGCCCCTCAGTAGGGTGCCGTTCATCACGACCGTCATCGCGTAGGAGTGGAAGAGCGGCAGCACTCCCACGGTTGTGCCGGTCGCGTCCGGCGGCGTAACGTACCAGTGGGCGCTCTGGTAGGCGTTGGCCACCAGGTTGCCGTGGGTAAGCATGGCGGCCTTGGGCGTGCCGGTTGTGCCGCCGGTGTAGAGCAGCACGGCTGTGTCGGCGCCCCCCTGATCCGCCTGCACCGCAAGTGGGGGCCCGGCAATCACGGCATTGAATGGGTGCGTTGTGGCGTCGGGGATGATTCTGGGCCACTCCCCGCGGTGTCTGGCGCGCAGGGGATACAGCATGCGCAACGGTGCCGGGAAGAACTCGTTGATGCGCGTCACGATGACGTGCGCGAGGCGGCTGCCGGCCTTCGCGGCCATTACGCGCCCTGCGAACAGGTCGAGCGTCACGGCGATTGAGGCCCCACAGTCGGCGAGCTGCCCGGCGATCTCCCGTTCCACGTAGAGTGGGTTGAAGGGCACGACGACGCCGCCGGCCTTCAGGGTCCCATAGTAGGCGATCACGAACTGGGGGCAGTTGGGCAGGTGGAGCGACACCCGTTCGCCGGGCTCCAGGCCCATCGCCTGGAGGCCTCCGGCAAACCGGTCGGCCAGGTCGCGTAGTGCCTTGTAGGTTAGATCGCGGCCGAAGAACGTGACCGCCGGGCGGTCGGGATATCGCTCGGCGGCATCGTCCAGCAGGTGCTGTAGCGGCCGGGCCGGGTAGACGATAGTCTTGGGCACACCGGGCTCGTAGTGCCGCAGCCACGGCCGCAACTCAAGCAGTGCCTGGTCGTCCATGCCCACCCCGCGGGCGCCTTAAGCTCCTCTACGTGACGTACTTGCCTGCGTTGATCACCGCCCGGGCAATCTGGCGCCCGAGGCTCACCGTGTTCACCGGGGGGATCTTGAGGAACCGGCGCAGACCGGACAGCATGGTGCGCAGCGTGTCGCCATCCTCCGTGGCGGCCAGCACCCTCCGTGCGTTGGTCTCGATGCGCGGCAGCGCGTCGTCGAGGAAGTATGCGGCCATCGCGGCCTGCAGCCCCGCGGAGGCCCCGCCGCGGGAAGCGGTCTTGGCGGCCCGCAGCACCGCACTCTCGATGGCGAACAGGTCGATCGCCATGTCGGCTATGCCGCCCAGAATCTCCTGTTGGTTCTCCAGCTCGGTGAGGTACTTCTGGGTGGCGGCGCCGGCCGCAAACAGAACTGCCCGGCGCGCGGCTTCCACCAGGCGACGCTCTTCGGCGAGCGGTCCGGAGGTCGCGCCATCTCCCCCGACCGTCGGAGAGAGCATCTCGCCCGCCACCTTCTGCGCGGCTGCGAACAGCCCCAACCGGCCCTTCTGCGCCCGCCGCAGCAGCATGGCGGGGATGAGCAGCCGGTTGACCTCGTTCGTGCCCTCGAAGATTCTATTGATGCGCGCGTCGCGGTAGGCACGCGCCACCGGGTACTCCTCCACGTAGCCGTAGCCGCCGTGGATCTGCAGCGCCTCGTCCACTACCGCGTCGAGCACCTCGGAGCAGAAGACCTTGTTAGCCGAGCACTCGATCGCATACTCTTCCAGCGCCGCGACCACCTGGCCGCTTTCATGGGCGTCGCCGCCGAGCGCCTCGCTGATCAGCCCCCCGGTTCGATAGAGCATGCTCTCGGCGGCAAATGTCGCCGCGGCCATCCGCGCCAGCTTCTGCTGGATCAACCCGAACTCGGCGATGGCCTTGCCGAACTGTTTGCGCTCGTTCGCGTAGACGACGGCCTCGCGAATCGCGAAGCGCGCCCCCCCCACGCACCCGGCCGCCAGGTAGAAGCGACCGACGTTGAGGATGTTGAAGGCGATCTTGTGTCCCTGGCCGATCTCGCCCAGCAGGTTGGCGGCCGGCACCCGCGCGTTCTCGAGGAAGATCGAGGCGGTCGAGGTGCCCTTGATCCCCAGCTTGTGCTCTTCTTCGCCTATCGTGACCCCTTCGGTGCCGCGTTCCACGATGAAGCAGGAGTGGTGCTCGCCGTCCACTTTGGCGTAGACGATGTAGAGGTCCGCCATCATCGCGTTCGTGATGAACTGCTTGACGCCTGTTATCATGTAGTAAGAGCCGTCCGGGCTGCGCGTCGCGCGCGCGCGTATGGCCATCGCGTCGGAGCCGGCGGTGGGCTCGGTCAGGGCGTAGCTACCGATCCACTCCCCCGATGCCAGCTTGGGCAGGTACTTCTGCTTCTGCTCCTCGGTGCCGAAGAACACGATGGGCAGCGTCCCGATGCCGGTGTGCGCGCTCACCATGACCGCGAACGAGGCCGCCGAGCTCATGGCGTCCTTTACTACCAGCGCGGAGATCTTGTCCAAGCCGCTGCCGCCGTAGGCTTCGGGCACGTCGGCTCCCAGGAAGCCCAGTTCCCCAAACGCGCGGAACTGCTTGATCGCCTGATCCCAGTTGTGCTCCTCGGTTTCCTTGATGTGCGGGAGAACCTCCTGCTCGACGAACTGCTCCACCGTGCGCTGGACCATGCGGTGGTCGTCCGTCAGATCCTCCGGGGTGAAGACCGCCTCCGGGAGCGTGGACCCGACGACGAATCCGCCACCGGGGATCGTGACCTGCGCCGACTTAGCATCCATGGGTTCGCTCCTCCTATGCCGTCTCGAAGATACCCGCCGCGCCCATACCGCCGCCGATGCACATCGTCACCATTCCGTAACGTGCCTTGCGTCGGCGCATCTCGTATAGCAAAGTCGCGGTGAGCTTTGCGCCGGTGCAACCCAGCGGGTGGCCCAGCGCGATGGCTCCGCCGTTGACGTTGACTCGGTCCGGATCCAGCCCTGCCAGCCGGATCACCGCGACCCCCTGCGCCGCGAAGGCCTCGTTCAGCTCGATCACCCCGATGTCATCGAGCTTCAACCCGGCCAACTTCAGGGCCTTAGGGATGGCCTTGACCGGGCCTATTCCCATCTCCTCCGGGGCCACCCCGGCCACCGCGAACGAGCGGAGGACGCCCAGCGGCTTTGCCCGCAGCTTCCTGGCGCGCCCGGCGGACATGATCACCGCCGCGGCCGCGCCGTCGCTGGTCTGCGAGGAGTTGCCCGCGGTGATCGTCCCTTTGGTGGAAAAGGCCGGCCTGAGCTTGGCAAGGGCCGCCAGAGAGGTGTCGGCACGAATGCCCTCGTCCGCCACCAGGTTGATCTCCTCGCGCCGAGGCCGGCCGTTGTCAGTGGTCCACCGCGTGGTGGCGACCGGCACGATCTCTTCGTCGAACTTTCCCGCCTTCTGGGCGGCGGCCGCGTTCACGTGGCTGCGCAGGGCCAACTGATCCTGGTCCTCGCGGGAGATGCCGTAGCGCTCGGCCACGATCTCCGCGGTCAGGCCCATGGAAAGGTGGACTTCCGGCCAGTGCTCGGCAAAGTAGGGATTTGGAGCGTACTTGTTCCCGGTCATCGGCACCATGCTCATGCTCTCGGTGCCGCCGGCCACAACAACCTCGTGCTGCCCGGTCATAACCTGGTGGACGGCTATGGCGATCGCCTGCAGGCCTGATGAGCAGTACCGGTTGATCGTCATCCCGGAGGTGGTGATGGGCAGACCGGCGCGCAGCGCCACCACCCTGGCCACGTTCATCCCTTGCTCCGCTTCAGGGAAGGCGCAGCCGAGGATGCAGTCCTCGACCTCCTGGGGGTCAAGTCCCGCAACCCTCCTCACCGCTTCCCGGACGGCGATTGCGGCCAGCTCGTCGGGCCGGGTGTCTTTCAGAACCCCGCGCGGCGCCTTGCCCACCGCGGTGCGCACGGACGAAACGATGACTGCTTCTCTCATCACAAGGCTCCCTTCTTTAGACCGGCGCCTATCGCGCCGCCAGAACCCGCATAGCTAGTTGCGCAGCGGCCGCTAGTTGCGCAGCGGCTTTCCGGTCTGCAGCATGTGCCGGATGCGGTCCAGGGTCGCCGGCATCCCGAGCAAGCTCAAGAACGCCTCGCGCTCGAGGTCCAGCAGGTACTCCTCGGACACGCGCGTGCCCTCCGGCACGTCCCCTCCGCACATGATGTATCCCAGTTTCCTGGACACCACGATGTCGTGCTCGGTTATGTATCCGCCGGTGCGCATCATGTAGAGCAATGATTCGATCGCCGCGAAACCACGGGAGCCGATCACGCGGATCAAACCGGGCTGTGGCGGCCGATAGTTACCGCGCACCAGCGCCAGCGCCGCGGCCTTGGCGTCGGAGAGCAGCAGGTCGCCGTTGACCGTGACCCCGTCGGAGGGGCGCAGGTAGCCCAATCGCCGGGCGTCCTCTCCCGAGATGGAAACCTTGGCCATGGCGATGTTCTCAAACGCCTTCCGAAGGAGCGGGAGCAGATCAACGGAAGAATCCTCCGGCGCAGTCGCCGACACCCGCTTGGTCATCTCCATCGTGCCGCCGCCGGCCGGGATGAGGCCGACCCCAGCTTCGACAAGCCCCATGTAGGTCTCCGCGGCGGCCTGTACGTGCGCGCAGCCCAGGCAGAACTCCACGCCGCCGCCCAGGGTACGGCCGAACGGCGCACCGACTACCGGCGCGACCGAGCGCCGCAGTTCCATGGTGACGCCTTGGAACTGCCGGACCACGAAGTCCAGATCCTCCCAGTTGCCCTCCTGGGCCTCCATGAGGATGAGCATCAGGTTGGCGCCCACGCAGAAGTCCGATCCCTGGTTGCCGATGACCAGGGCGTCAAAGTCGGACCTGACCCGCTCCAGCGCCCGGCGGGTCATGACGATGATGTCCTCGCCGATGGCGTTCATCTTGGAGTGGAACTCCAGGCAGGCGACGCCGTCGCCCAGGTCTACCAGGCTGGCGCCGGCGTTCCCCTCCACGGCGCGGCCGAGCGACTTGAGGTGTGGGAGCAGGATGCGGCCTTCCAGTCCGGGCTCCGGCAGATAGGTCGCCGATTGGAGATCGAAGTAGGTTCGCCCGTCTGCCCCGTCGCGATACCACGCTCCGGCACCGCTCCCGCGGACCCGGCGCAGGACTTCCGGCATCTCCTCGCCGGGCGGCAGTAGCCGGTCGGCCGCCCCGACGGAAGCGAGGGCGTCCCACTGCTCGAACGGTCCCTGATCCCACCCGAACCCCCAGCGCAGGGCGCGGTCCACGTTGACCACGTCGTCGCTGATCTCAGGTATGCGGCGGGCGGCGTAGACCAGCACCGCTCCCGTGAGCCGGCGCAGGAACTCGCCGTACTTGTCGTCCATGGCCAACAGCGCCGCCACGCGCTTGTTGGGCTCGGCGATCGTCTTGGCCGCCTCCAGCGCACCGGTAGACAGCCGCTTGCGCGGGCGGTACTCGAAGGTCCGGTAGTCCAGGGTAAGAATGTCCCCGTCCTGCCGCTTGTAGAACCCGCCGCCGGTCTTCTCGCCCAGCCACCCGCGCTTGGCCATCTCGGTGAGGATCGCCGGGGGAACGTAAATGCCGCGCTCCTCGTCCTCGGGCAGGTTGCGGTGCGAGTTGGAGGCCACGTGCATAAGCGTGTCCAGGCCGACCAGGTCGCCGGTCCGGAAGGTGGCGCTCCTGGGGCGGCCGAGGATCGGGCCGGTCAGCTCGTCCACCTCGTCAATCTCCAGGCCGAGGTCAACCATCAGGTGGATCGCCTTCAGCATCCCGTACGTTCCGATGCGGTTGGCGATGAAGTTGGGTGTGTCCTTCGCGTAGACGATCCCCTTGCCCAGCAGCCGTTCGCCCCAGCCGGCAACCGCTTCGGTCACCCACGCGTGCGTCTGGGGGGTGGGGATGAGCTCCAGCAGCTTCATGTACCGCGGCGGGTTGAAGAAGTGCGTTCCCAGGAAGTGGGCGCGGAACTCCTCGCCCGACTGCTCGGCCACCGCGGCGACGGGCAGGCCGCTCGTGTTGGTACTGACGATCATGCCGGGCTTCCAGCGGGCCTCGACCCGAGCCAGCAGGTCGCGCTTGATGGCCAGGTCCTCCACCACCACCTCGATGACCCAGTCCGCATCGCGGATCAGATCCAGGTGGTCCTCGAAGTTGCCGGTGGTTACCAGGGCGGCCCGATCCGGAGAGTAGAACGCGGCCGGCTGAGCCTTGACCGCGCGCTCCAGCCCGGTGCGGGCGAACCGGTTGCGCACCTCGGGGGAATCAATCCCCAGGCCCTTCCGGCGCTCGTCGTCGTTCGGCTCCTTTGGGACGATGTCCAGGAGCACCGTGGGTACGCCGACGTTGGCCAGGTGCGCGGCGATTGTGCTGCCCATTACGCCCGCACCCAACACGGCGGCACGGGTGAGACGTGGCTTGCGATTGGCTGTGGATGTAGCTGATGGGGTCATCGAGGAGGTCACCTTCCTGTTCTCAGGTGACTTGCCGTATGGACTTCGTCAGGCAGGACGCGGGTTCCTTGCGGATCCACCCCGAGATCGTCATGTATTCTTCACTTTGGCGTCAGCACCAGCCGTCCGGCCGCAACCTCCTCGATTCGGGGGCGCGAGAACAGCAGCGGCACGTACTCCCCATGCGCCCACAATGCCGCGAAGTCTCGGTAGTGTCGGTGGAACGGCAGGCCGCTCTGCCCCGTCGTATGAATCACCAGCGACCGGTCCCAGTCCGCAGTGTCAAGGATCTGCCTGTACGAGGCCACCACCGCCTGCCGGAACGGCGCCTCCGGGTAGAAGGCACCGTTGTTGACCGTGAACGCGTCGCCGCCAACCTCTGGGGTCGTCGTGTTGAAGATCCAGGACAGGGCCTTGATGCGCCCGATGGGATGGACGAAGGTGGTCTGGTGCAGCCTTCCCCACCGCCACTTCTCGCGGTTGGATCCGAGCTGCCCTTCCAGGGTACGCACCGCGTCGCGCAGCGCGGTCTCCACCAGCCGGTCGCGGCTGCCCCGCCACCAACCAGAGGAAGGGTCGCGCAGCAGCGCGAGCAGCGTCTGCACCGCCCCTTCGTACTCGCGCAGGTAGCGGTCGAAGGCCGCCTCGTCGAGCGGCGTCCTGAACACCTCCTTGATCAGGGCGTCCAGGAGCGCCTGGTACACTGCGGCAGGCCGGCTGGAAGCAGAGAGCACGCCGTCCCACTGGAGCAGTTCGGCAAAGAGCGGCTGGAGCGCCGGGTCCAGGATTCGCACCGACCGCAGCGCCTCGACCATCGCCATGCCCGGGAGCGAGGCCACGTCGCTGTGGATGCGCTTGAAGGTCTCGACCGACTGGGTGCCCTCAGACAGGAGGGCGGTGATGCGCCGCGCGCGGTACCCCACGTCCCAGTCGCGGCCCAGGAAGTGCGGATAGCCCGGCGGCACGACGCGGTTGTTGGCGGTAACCACAAACCCACCGCGACGGTGCACGCTGGGGAGCGCCTCGAACGGCAGCCATCCGGTCCACTCGTACTCGCCGGTCCACCCGGGCACCGGCACCTCTCCTGTTCCCTTGGCCCGCACCGGGATGCGCCCCGGCATCTGGTAGCCGATCTCGCCGTTGCGGTGGGCGAAGACGAAGTTCTGAGACGGCGCGTCCCACGCGCGCAGGGCCTGCCGGAACTCCTCCCAGGTGGACGCGCGGTTGATGCCGTCCACCGACTCGATGATGGTGCTGGATTCCAGCGCCGTCCACCGCATCGCCAGCGGGGCCTGCAGCCCGCGCACCACGTTGTTCAGGATCGGGCCGTGGCGCGTTATGCGCACTATCTCAACGGCCGGTTCGGTCCGGCCCTTGACCTTGATCGTCTCGCGGACCACGGTCGCCGGTATCCACTGCCCCTTGTGCAGATAACGTGCGGGATCCTCGGGGTGAAAACGCTCAATGTATAGGTCCTGCACGTCGGGGTTGGCGTTGGTCACGCCCCACGCGATGTCCCGGTTGTGCCCGATGATGACGCCGGGCACGCCTGGGAACGTGGCCCCGACGACGTCGTAGGGCCCGCCGTTTAGGTGCATCAGGTACCAGATCGACGGCATCTGGGATTCCAGGTGTGGATCGTTGGCCAGCAGAGGGCTGCCGGTGTTCGTGCGGCTCCCGGCGGCGCTCCAGTTGTTGCTGCCTATGCCGGGCAAGCTCCGCAGGCCCATCCCCGGCAGGTGCCACCCACCGGTGATGACCGGCGCGTCGGAGGGGTACCCGGGCAGCAGCCGCTCCAGCGCGCCGTCGCCGAACCGTTCGAGGAGCTGCTGGCGCAGTATCTCCACCCGCCAGTCGCCGCCCAGCACCCACGCCATCAGCTTGCCGTAGGCCATGCTGTCCGCTGGGGTCCATGGCTCAGGGGTGAAGCGCAGCAGCGTGAACTCGATGGGAAGCCGGCCGCGCGCGCCCGCGATGAAGGCGTTCACCCCGGCGGCGTAGGCCTCAAGGTTCTGCTTCGTCTGAGGGCTGACGGCGCCCAGGTGCGCCTCGGCGACGCGCCGCAGGCCTATCGTGCGCAGGAACCGGTCGGTCGGCAGCGCCGCCTCGCCGAAGATCTCGGCCAGACGGCCGGAGGCGGTGCGGCGGTTGAGTTCCATGTGCCAGAGGCGATCCTGTGCGTGCACGAAGCCCTGCGCGAAGAACAGCGACCGGGCGGATCGCGCGAAGAGGTGGGGGATTCCCCACCGGTCGCGCACGACCTCGACGGGGTCGCCGAGGCCGGCGACATGCATCGTTCCAGAGATCTGAGGGAACGGGCGGCGCGCCACATAGACGCCGGCTCCCCCGGCGACGGCGGCCACGATCAGGACCAGCACCAGCAGGACGAGCAGCAGGCGGCGCATAAGGCACCTCGTCGGTGAAGCGTGGTCGCCGCTGTGTTCGCCCTGTGGGCCGATCCTCCTCTGGCGTCTGCGGGTGGTGGCAGATAAGATAGGGCCGAAGTTACGGTGGGGGGACTTATGCTGACACCGGAGGGGCCAACCGGTTCCCGCAAGCTTCGCGCAGCCGGCATCTCGCTGGCAGCCGGCGTGGCGATCCTCGGACTCAAGGTGGCCGCCTACATGGTCACCGGTTCGGTGGCGCTGCTCTCCGACGCCGCGGAGTCGGTGGTCAACATCCTGGCGGCGAACGTCGCGCTGGTGAGCCTGCTGGTCGCGGTTCGCCCCCCGGACGAGGGCCATCAGTACGGCCACGCGAAGGCCGAGTACGTGAGCAGCGCCACCGAGGGGGCGATGATCACGGCGGCTGGGGTTTGGATCGTGCTGACCGCGGCCAACCGGCTGCTCAACCCGCAACCACTGGTTAACATTTCTGTCGGCCTCTTTCTGCTGGCGGCCGGCGCGGCATTGAACCTGGCCGTCGCGCTCTACCTGCTGCGCGTATCGCGGGCCGGGCGTTCAATCGCGCTCGAGGCGTCGGCCAAGCACCTTCTTTCGGACGTCATCACCTCCGCGGGCGTCTTCGTTGGGCTGGGCCTCGTGGACATCACCGGCTGGGCGCCCCTGGACTCGATCGCGGCCATTGTCGTCGGCGCCAACATCGGCTGGATGGGGTTGGTGCTGCTCCGGCGCTCGATCAGCGGCCTGCTGGACGCCCGGTTTCCTCCCGAGGAAGAGGCCAAGATCCGGACGGTACTCGAAGAACACCAGGGCGAGATCGTTGAGTACCACGCGTTGCGCACCCGTCAGGCCGGCGCCGACCGGTTCCTCGACGTGCACCTGGTGCTGCACAGATCATTCTCGGTCGGCCAGGCGCACTTGATCTGCGACGACCTGGAGCACCACCTGCAGGAGGAGCTGCCCGGCGTTGACGTGACGATCCACGTGGAGCCGTGCGATGCCTCCTGCGCCCGTTGCGCGGAGCCGGCGCAGGGCGCGCGCTCAAGCGGGGTGCCGTAGTGCAGATGGGCGATCGCCGTCCATGGTTTGCTGGGTATCAGGGCCACGTCGAGGACCGGCTGCGGGACTGGCAGGAGATGGGATTCTCGCGGAGGCTGTGGGCCCGAGATCCAACCCTGTGGTCGGCCGGGTGGTCGGCCGGGCGATCGGGCGGTCCGGTACCCGAGCTGGCCGACCGCCTGGGATGGCTGACCCTTCCAGAGGCGATGCACGGCAGGCTCGACGACCTGGTGGATTTCGCCCGCGATGTGGCGGAGGCCGGTACGCGCCACGTCGTGCTGCTCGGGATGGGTGGATCGAGCATGGCCCCGGAGGTGCTCCAGCACACGTTCGGGCCGGCAGCGGGCGCTCCCAGGTTGATCGTCCTCGACAGCACCCACCCGGCGGCCGTTCGCCGGGTCGAGTCTCAGGTTGATCTCGGGCGGACGCTCTTCCTGGTGTCCAGCAAATCGGGGACCACGACCGAGACGCTCTCGCTCTTCAGGTACTTCTGGCACCGCGTCAGCCAGATGGAGGCACGGCCTGGAGACAGGTTCGTTGCCATTACTGATCCTGGGACGCACCTGGAGCGCCTGGCCCAGGAGCGCGAGTTCCGTCGCACGTTCCTGGGCCAGGTTGACGTGGGAGGGCGGTATTCCGCGCTCTCCGTGTTCGGGTTGGTACCGGCGGCGCTGATCGGTGTTGACGTGCGCCGGGTGCTCGACCGGGCACAGGGGATGGCCGCGGACTGTGGGCCCGCCGTGCCCGAGACCGACAACCCGAGCCTGGTACTGGGGGCCGCGCTGGGGGAGATGGCGCTGGCCGGACGCGACAAGGTGACCTTCCTTGTTTCACCCTCGCTGGCAGGGCTGCCGGCCTGGATCGAGCAACTCGTCGCCGAGAGCACCGGCAAGGATGGGAAGGGCATCGTTCCGGTGGTGGACGAACCGCTGGACGTGCTCGATGTGCCGGAGAGATGCGGCGCCGACCGGGTCTTCGTATACCTGCGCCTCGCCGGCGACGACGCGCGCGATCTGGATGCCGTGGCCGACGCTATCGAGGCTGCCGGCCATCCCGTTGCCCGCCTGCACCTGGCAGAGACGGCGGACCTTGGGGCCGAGTTCTTCAGGTGGGAGGTGGCGGTGGCCGCCTCCGGGGCTGTGTTGGGCATCCACCCGTTCAATCAGCCTGACGTGCAGTTGGCCAAGGAGCTGGCAGGGCAGGTCATGGCGCGGGCTGCCGGTTCGGAGCAGGCCTACGCCGAGGATGCTCCGGCATCCAGTCCGGAAGCGCTGGCCGGTGCGGTCAACGGGTGGGCGGCGCAGCTGCGTCCGGGCGACTACGTGGGGCTGCAGGCGTACCTGGCCCCGGATGAGGCCACCACCGTCGCTCTGGCGGGATTGCGGCGCGCCGTCTCTGAACGGTGGGGCGTGGCCACGACCCTGGGGTACGGTCCGCGCTTCCTGCACTCGACCGGGCAACTGCACAAGGGCGGGCCGAATACCGGGGCCTTCATGCAGATCGTTGACGATCCAGATGAAGACCTGGATGTCCCGGAGGCAGGGCATACGTTCGGCGGATTGATCAGGGCCCAGGCCATGGGAGACCTGCAGGCCTTGCGGCAGCGCGGCCGCCGGGTCGTGCGGGTGGATCTGGGCCGGGACGTTGCCGGTGGGTTCGCGCGCCTGGCGGATCTCCTGGGCGGGCGGGCGCCGGCATGACGGGACGATTGCCGGGGAGGAGAAATGCGGTGGTTGCACGGCCGGCGCCTACCGTGCACCCTTTCCCGGACGTGGTGTCGCTCGGCCGGGCTGCGGCGCATGAGCTGTGCCGTGTGGTCGCGTCTGCGCTGGCGATCCGCCCCCACTGCCACATTGTTCTCTCCGGAGGCAGGGCCCCGCGCGAACTCTACCGAGCACTGGCGGCCGACTTCCGGGAAGAGATCCCCTGGGACAGGATGCACCTCTTCTGGACCGACGAACGCTATGTGCCTGAGGATGATCCGCGCAGCAACTACCGTCTGGCGCGGGAGGCACTGCTGGACCACGTGCCGGTCCCGCGGCATAACGTCCACCCCATGCCCACCGATCTCCATGATTCAGAAGATGCCGCGGAGGCCTATGCCGAGACCCTGCGGGCGCACTTCTCCGGGCCCTGGCCGCGCTTCGATCTGGTGCTGCTGGGCCTGGGGAGCGATGGGCACACCGCGTCTCTCTTCCCCGGCTCGCGGGCGGTCGCGGAGAAGGAACGATGGGTAATGGCCGTTCGGGCACCGGTCAAACCATCGCGGCGACTGACGCTTACACTGCCCGCAATCAACCGCGCGCGAAATGTGTGGTTCCTGGTCTCCGGAACAGAGAAGGCCTCTGCCCTGCGCAGTGTGCTTATGGAGTCGCCGCAACCGCAGCGGTGCCCGGCGGCGGGGGTCCGCCCGATTAACGGAAGCGTGACCTGGTGGACCGACTCGGCCGCCTCCGCACGGTTGGGACTGCCCGGGCGGCCACCAAATCGGCCGCTCCTTGAGTAACTGCCAGGCGGCCTGATCGCCCTCACCGTACAGCCGAGCCGGGCCATCGGCCTCAGGGCGGCCTATGCGGCCAGTATGGCCGGTTGGTTCGATCATATTGACAGGTTTATTCGGTCAACGTATAGTGTCCCCGAAGACTTCACTCGTGGTCTGCCATGAACGTGGGGAGGCGTGACCGCTGTGAGAATGTTCGCGGGCAGCGAAGACATCGAGGGGGCACTGGTTCGTTTGGCCGAGTATCTCGAGTTCGCCGAAGCTCCGCCCATCACGCTGCTCGTGGGGGGAGGTTCAGCACTCGCCATCAGGGGTTTCGCGAAGCAGATCACGAAGGATGTGGATGTCATCGCGCTTGTGAGGGAGAATGGGGACCCCCGAACGTTGGAGAAGGCAGATCCGTTTCCGGACCATCTCACGGAGGCCGCAAACAAGGTTGCAATGGACTTCGGTTTGCCGGCGGGTTGGATCAACGCCGGGCCAGCCTCTTTGTTGGACTTCGGTCTCCCCTCAGGATGTCTGGAACGGTCGTTGCGCATGCAGTACGGCGCACGCCTCGTCGTGTGCTTCATCGACAGGCTTGACCAGATACACCTGAAGCTGTATGCGGCAGTTGATCAAGGAGGAGGTCGGCACCTGGCCGACCTCTTGAGCTTACAGCCTTCGTCCGGGGACCTGCTGAAGGCGGCCGCATGGACGATGACGCATGATCCATCGCCGGGCTTCCGTGAGGAACTCCTTTCGCTGCTGACTCAAATGGGTTTCGAAGATGTGGCTGCAGAGCTTTAGATCAGCCTATCTGGAAGCGATCCAGGAGCTCCTCTGGCGTCAATGGACGACTCTTGGGGTCTTCGGGCAAGAAGGATACTCAGCCCCCGCGCCAATTGATCCCGAAGCATTAATCATTGCGACGACCTGGTTTGGGCGTTATGATCCGCGGCTCTACGACGGCGCCGCAGAATGGTGGTTGAAGAACAGCGAGTGGCTGAGCAGCACACGGCTACAAAGGCTGCAAATGGGCCTGATGCCACGAGAGCGCCGTGCTCTGGCCGCGGGCATGGAAGCCGTCTTGCTGCAGGAAGGGCCGGGGAAGTGGAAGAGACTTGTCGCGAAGGGACACGAAGAGCCAACGCCAATCGATCCGGAGACTTTCTTCTTGCTTCGAGACGGGAAGCCGCTGCCTCAAGTTGGTGCTCCGGATCCCACTTTCCTGCGACTCGGGTTCCTGCGACCGAAGATGGAGCCCCGACGGATGTCCGAGAGCGTGCCCCTAGATCGGTATGGAAACCTGCGGGTGAGACTCCGCGCCTTCTTCGGGGTCAACTCGCGGGCCGAGATAGTCCTGTATCTCCTGGCGCATGAATCCTGCTACGCGAGACTCCTGGCAAGACAAACGCACTACGCCTACGCTTCGATTTCTGCTGCACTCAAGCAGATGGCGCTCTCAGGCCTCGTCTCCGCGAGTCGCTTTGGCAAGGAGGTTGAGTACCGTATTGACAGGCCAAGATGGCAGAGGTTCTTTGGGCTGTCGAAGGAAGTGGTATGGACCGACTGGGCTCTGGTGTTCAAAGCTCTCTACGACATCTGGGAGTGTATTGAGAACTTGAAGGGGCGCACCACGACGAGGTCAGTTCTGGAATCGGAACTCCGCCGATGTGCCGGAAGAGTCAACATGATGCTGCGCAGTAGTGAACTGGGCTTCGCTCTCTCCGATGATGGTTTCGGAGGAGCCAGGGAATACCTGACGACATTCTCGGAGGATGTAAGGAAGCTATTCGAGGCGTTCGGCGTTGCGTTCGATGGCCCTCTCCAGTTAGAATACCCTACCTAGTGCACCGGGCCCTTGAAGTCTCCGGGCTTCACCCGCTCGAGGAACTTTCGAAACTCCTGGGGATCCAGCTCGTCGCTCAGCGCTTCCGGGTGTTCCCCGCCTTCCGTGGACTTCCGCAGCGGGATGCCCTGCAGCGCCACCCTTTCCTCGACGAAGATCGGGGCGTCGGCCCGTAGGGCGATCGCTATCGCGTCGCTGGGGCGAGAGTCTACTACCAGCACCCCTCCGTCGCGTGCCAGGTGGATCTCGGCGAAGTAGGTGGCATCGCGGACGTCGCTCACGACGACGCGCGTCACCTTTGCACAGAGCTGCTCGAGCACCGTTGCGAGCAGGTCGTGCGTCATGGGACGGGGCGGCTGGACGCCCTGGAGCCGCATCGCGATCGCCATCGCCTCCGCCTGGCCGATCCAGATGGGCAGCGCGATCGTCTCTTCCTGGTCAACCAACAGCACCAGGGGGTTGTTCTGCTGGTCGAGGGCGACCCGGCGGACCTTCATGAGCCGCACTCCAAGCTCCCCCTTCCGGAGGGGGCGCCGACCGGCGCCCCCTCTCCGTAATTATAGCAAACCCCGGACCTCAGGGGGTCGCCGTGATCACCAGCGGCGCCCGGCAGATCGGGCGGCCCGCCGCGTCCTTCGGCGTGATGGTCACCGTGCGGGCGCGGCTGCTCACCTCCACCTTTGCGTAGGTGTAGCGGTCCACGACCGCGCAGCTCATGCCGACGCCCTGCGGGATCGGGGCGGTGAAGAACGCGAGCAGCGCGGGAACGACGGCCCGCCCGCCTACCCCGGCGACCGATTCGGCATAGGGCGTGGCCGCGATGGGCCCGGTGACGACCTCCTTCATGCCGGTGGTGGCAAACGGCGGCGCGAACGTGGACAGGCGTACATCGTTGACGAGCGTAGCGTGGGTGTCGCCGGTCAACCACACCACGTTCTTGATACCGCTGTCACGTATGAACGTGAGGATCTCCGCGCGCTCGGCCGCGTAGCCCTCCCACCTATCGTAGGGGCTGGCGAAGAACTCCTGGATTGGTGTCTGGTTGAAGATCAGCTTCCAGGTGGCGGTGCTGCGGGCCAGCTCGCGCTTCAGCCAGATCTTCTGGCTCAACCCCAGCATCGTGCGGTTGGGATCGGCGATTGCCTCAAGGCACCCGGGGGGCACAGGCAGGCGCATCTGGGGAACGAGGGGGGCGAAGGCCGCCCTGATAGGAAGCGGCAGCGTCGGCGCCAGGTCGGGTACCCGGCCGCCCGGGGGATTGTCACAGACCGCCGTCTTGCTAACGTGCCGGCTCCGGTAGGACCGCCCGTCGAGCACGAACACCTCTATGTCGCGACCCCAGCGGAACTTACGGTAGATCCGACCGCCGGGTTGCTCTGCGATCGGCGAGCACTCCATGAATGCCCGGTGCCCCTCTGCCCACCGCCTCGCGTCCACCGTTTCCCGGTCGTAGTCGTTCTCGACCTCATGGTCGTCCCAGGTGACGATCATTGAGGTGCTGGCTGTGAAGTTGCGGAACGCGGGTATGGTCCGGAGCTCCTTGTACTTCCCGCGGTAGGCCTCCAGCGTGAAGACGGGATTGGGCACAAGTGACGAGTCTGGATACATGTTGTCGCCCAGGTGGGCGAAGAAATCTGGCCGATCGGCCACCACGGCGTCCAGCAGGCTCAGTGAAAGCGCCGGGACGCCGCCCACGTACCCGCCGTCGGAGCACGCCGAGTACGCGAAGGTCAGGTCGGCGGAGGCGTCCGCTGCCGGAGGAGTGACGAAAGCCCCTTTCTGGGAGTAGGCTCCCACTCCGGCGCGGAAGCGGTAGTAGTACCGGGTGGCCGGTGCCAGCCCGGACGCCAGGACCTTCACCGTGAGGTCCCGCTCTGGGTTCGGCGTCACCGTACGCTGGAAGACGAGCGACCCGAACTGCGGATCCGCCGACACCTCAACGGTGACCGGAGCGCTCCGGCTGGGACGGGTCCACAGCACCGCGGACGTTTCGCGCACGTCCCCAGAGGCCACGCCGTGGGGAAACAGCAGCGACACCTGTGAGATGGCCGGCGCCGCTGTGGCTATCACGGCGGCGGCGATGATTCCGATCACGAATACTCGCATCGGGACCCCTCCTGTGGGAAACGGTTGACCGCCGCCCCCTCCGGGGCTACGCCCGCTAGGGGATTCGCGCCTTCGCGCCGAAGCCCTCCCACACAACGGCCAAGCAGCGGCCGGCATGGAGGTGCGCGCGTGATATACGTCATCGGGATTCTGGTGCTGCTCGCGCTTTACGTCGTGCTGCTCTACAACCGGTTGGTGGTCTTCCGCAACCGGATTGACAACGCTTGGTCTCAGATTGACGTCCAGCTACGCCGGCGCTACGACCTGATCCCCAACCTGGTGGAGACCGTGAAGGGGTACGCAACCCATGAGCGCGAGGTGTTTGAGCGCGTGACCGAGGCGCGTTCCCGGGCCATCGCCGCGGGGAGCGTGGGTGAACAGGGGCAGGCGGAGAACATGCTGACCCAGGCGCTGCGCAGCGTCTTCGCGGTTGCGGAGAACTACCCGCAGCTCCGCGCCAGCGAGAACTTCATGCAGCTTCAAGAGGAGCTGAGCGGCACGGAGAGCAAGATCGCGTTCTCCCGCCAGTTCTACAACGACACGGTGCTGCGCTACAACAACACCCGCCAGGCGTTCCCCGCGGTGCTCCTGGCCGGGCCGCTGGGCTTCGGCCCGCGCGACTACTTCGAGATGGAGGACGCGGCGCGGCAGCCGGTCAAGGTAGCGTTCTAGGCGGCACGCACAAGGCTGCTTGAGCGGGCCGTTGGGATGTACGAGGCCATTGAGAGCAATGTCCGCCGGACCTGGCTGCTCTTCGCCGGGTTCATCGTCATCGTGGCGGCGCTGGGGTATGTCTTCGGAGAGCTGACCGGATTCGGGTACGCGGGCGTCGCCGTGGCGGCGCTCCTTGCCATCGCCGGTGCCTTGGGCAGCTACTACTACAGCGATCGGATAGTGCTCTCCATCAGCGGCGCCCGTGAGGCGCCGCGCGAGCGGTACCAGTACCTGTACAACTCGGTCGAAGGCCTGGCCATCGCCGCAGGCATCCCGGTCCCGCGCCTCTATCTGATCGAGGACTCCGCGCCCAACGCCTTCGCTACCGGCCGCGATCCCCAGCACTCCGCGGTCGTGGTCACCACCGGCCTGCTCGACAAGCTCGACCGGCTCGAGCTGGAGGGCGTGCTGGCGCACGAGACGGCGCATGTCCAGAACTACGACATCCGGGTAGCCACGATCACGGCGGTCCTGGTCGGCCTGGTGGCCCTGATGAGCGACTGGCTGCTCCGCAGCATGCGCTTGGGCCGCAGCCGCGGAAGCCGCGATGGCGGGGGCGTCCAGGGAGTGCTCGTGCTGGTGGGCATCGTGCTGGCGGTTCTCGCGCCGCTGTTTGCGCAGTTGATGCGCATGGCGCTCTCCCGCCGCCGTGAGTATCTGGCCGATGCCTCGGGCGCGATGCTGACGCGCTATCCCGAGGGTCTGGCCTGCGCGCTGGAGAAGATCAGCGCCGACCCCGATCCCCTGGAGGTGGCCAACAAGGCCACAGCGCACCTCTACATCATCAACCCGCTGCGCGAGTGGGGTGGGTGGGTCAACGGACTGTTCAACACGCATCCCCCGGTCGAAGACCGCGTCCAGCGGCTTCGCGCCATGTGATGCGCAGGCCTGGCCCAGGAAGGAAGGCGCGGCTGCCGGGCGAAGAGAGGCAGGGCTTCATCCGGCGGGTTGAAACTGCTCAGGGGGAGGCGTGCGTGCGCGGTATCAGGGCGGCCACATGGGCCGTTGCCATGATCGTGATCGCAACCGCCGTCACCCCGGCAGCGGCATCGCAGGGTGTGCGTCGGGCCCCGCAGGGCGCCGCCGTACAGCCGGTCGCCGTTGCGGTCTACCGCATCCGGGCAGGCGACACGCTGTGGGGCCTGGCCCGACGCCACCGGACCACGGCCGAGCGCCTGGCGACGATGAACGGCATCGCGCTCGAGGCCACCCTTCAGATCGGACAGCGGATCAGGGTGCCGGTGGTTCGCGGCGCGGTGGCCCAAACCGCCGCGGCCAACAGTGCCGCAGCCCGAGGAGCGGGGGCGCAGGCCGGCACACCGGCGCGCCCTGCGCGTCTGGCAGTGCTCCCTTCGCGCGGGCAGCGGTGGGCCACGGCACTGACAGCGCTCGCCACTCGCCACGTGGGCGTCCGGTACCGGTGGGGAGGCACCAGCCCCTCGGGCTTCGACTGCTCGGGGTTCCTGTACTATGTGTTTGGACGGAACGGGGTTGCGCTGCCGCGCACCACGTTCTCGATGTTCAGGGCCGGGGTGCCGGTGCCGCTTGATCAGATTCAGACTGGTGATGTCGTCTTCTTCCAGACGCTGCGGCCCGGGCCGTCGCACGCCGGCATCTACCTGGGCGACGGCCGGTTCGTCCATTCTTCCTCGGGCTCCGGCCGCGTCACCATCACGCCGATGGGACACCGCTACTACGGCCCGCGCTACCTGGGTGCCCGCCGCTTCTAGCCGCCGGGGTGGATCCGGTGCGGGCCTGGGGCCGCATGCGTGAGGCCGCGGCGATCGCCGCCGCCCGACTCGCGGCATCGCTGAGCCGTCTGACGCGCATGGGAGGCGGGACCACGCTGCCCGGCCGGATCGCCGCTGCGATCTCGCCCGGCCTGGTTGCCGGCCTCTCGTCGCGACTGGCGCGCGGTGTGGTGCTGATCTCGGGCACCAACGGCAAGACGACCACGGCGCGGTCTCTGGCCGAGATCCTGGAGGCCGCCGGGCTTGCGGTCGTGCACAACCGCGCCGGCGCCAACCTGCTCTCGGGCATCGCCACCGCGCTGGCCACTCACGCGACGCTGCGCGGCCGGATGCGGGGCGAGGTGGGGCTCTTTGAGGTGGACGAGGCGACCCTCCCGGCCGCGGTTGCGGCAACGCGGCCCCGCGTGGTCGTCCTGCTCAACCTCTTCCGCGACCAGCTCGACAGGTACGGCGAGATAGACTTGGTCGCCGAACGGTGGCGGCGCGCGCTGGCCGTGCTGCCGCCCGAGAGCACCCTCGTCTACAACGCCGACGACCCGCTGGTGGCCGACCTCTGCCGTGACCACGCGGGACCGGTTCGGGCGTTCGGCCTGGAGGAGGCCCCGCTCAGTGAGGGCCGTACCCTGGAGCACGCAGCCGACGCGCGCTACTGCTACCGCTGCGGCCGCCCCTACGAGTACACCTTGGTCACCCTGGGCCACATGGGGCACTACCGCTGTCCGGGGTGCGGCGCAGCGCGGGCGACGCCACAGGTGTGCGCGCGCGGAGTGCACCTCCACGGAGCGGACGGCGCCAGCGCCACGATCGTCGCGGACGGCACCGCGATTCCGGTGAGCACGGTGCTGCCAGGGCTCTACAACGTCTACGACGTCACGGCGGCCGCCTCCGCGGCGCTGGCGCTGGGCATCGCCCCGGCGGCCGTGGGGCGCGGCATAGCCGCCACCGCGCCGGCGTTCGGGCGTGGCGAGCGCGTTGACCTCGGTGGACGCGAGGCGCTCCTGTTGCTTGCCAAGAATCCCGCCGGGTTCAACGAGGTGTTACGCACCGTTCTGCTGGCGGAGGCTTCCCCGGTGGTGCTCATTGCCATCAACGATCTGATCGCCGACGGGCGGGACATCTCGTGGCTGTGGGACGTGGACTTCGAGATGTTGCGCGACAGCGCACGCGCGGTGGTGGTCACGGGGTTGCGGGCGGAGGATATGGCGCTGCGCCTCAAGTACGCGGGCCTCGGCGCGGAGCGGGTCATCGTGGAGCGTGACGGCGGAGGGGCGCTCGACCGCGCGCGCAGCCTGCTGCGAGAGGGCGAGCGCCTCTACATCCTGCCCACTTATACGGCGATGCTGCACTTGAGGAGGATACTGGCGCGCCGTGGGGCCGTGCGTGGGTTCTGGAAGGATTAGGGCGATGGAACTTCGCATCTGTCACCTGTACCCGGATCTGTTGAACCTCTACGGAGACCGCGGCAACGTCACCACGCTGGTCAGGCGCGCGCAGTGGCGCGGCATCTCGGTGCGTGTGATCGAGGCACGCCTGGACGACCCGGTGGATCCCGATGCCAGCGACCTCTTCTTCATCGGCGGCGGCGAGGATCGCCAGCAGCGGCTGGCCGCGCCGGATCTCCGTGACGTCAAGGGGCCGGCGCTGCGCGAGGCCGCGCAGGCGGGCGCCGCGATCCTGGCGGTATGCGGCGGCTACCAGTTGCTGGGCCACTACTACAGGCCCGCGGACGGCCCGGACCTCGTGGGATTGGGGGTGCTCGACCTGCACACCGTGCATCCGGGACCCGGGAGCCGCCGGATAATCGGCAACATCGTGGTCAGAGAAGCTGGCGCCGGCCGCATCCTCGTGGGTTTTGAGAACCACGGAGGGCGCACTCACCTCGGGCCCGGCGCGCGTCCCATCGGAACGGCGATCGTCGGGTCCGGTAACAACGGGCAGGATCGCGGAGAGGGCGCGGTCTGGCGGTCGGTCTACGGGACCTACCTGCACGGCCCGCTGCTGCCCAAGAACCCGTGGCTGGCCGACGAGCTTGTCGCGGCCGCGCTGCGCAGGCGGTACGGCAACACTGCAGGCGGGGTGGCGCTGGAGCCGCTACCGGATGTCGAGGAGAATCGCGCCGCTGCCGCGGCTGCCGGGCGCGCCGGTGCACGAGGCCTCTCATGGCACTAGGCCCACGCGTAGAGGCCGGAGCATCGGGCGTGAACAACGAACGCGCGCCGCGCCGCATCGCCTTCATCATCGGAGTGGCCCAACTGGGGTTCGCCACGGTGCTGCCCCTGCTGCCGCTCTATCTCACCGAGCAGCTGGACGCCAGCGTGAAGCTCGTGGGCGTGGTGATCGCCACCTTCGCCCTGGTGGAGACCTTCTTCAAGACCGCCTGGGGCGGCGTGACAGACCGGATCGGCCGCAAGCCGGTGCTGATCACCGGTCTTGTGCTCAGCGCCATGGCGCCGCTTGTCATGGCGGTGCTGCGGGTGCCGGTGCTGTTTGTGCCGCTGCGGCTGGTGGACGGCCTGGGCTCGGCGGCGCTGTGGCCGGCGGCCGCCGCGGCCATAGCCGACACGACCACCCCGGACCGCCGCGCCACCGGTATGGGCATGCTCAACCTGGCCTTCCTCGGAGGCCTGGCCGTGGGGCCTGCGCTGGGACTGTTCGTAGCCGGGTTCACCGGCCAGGTGCGGGCAGGCTTCTACCTTTCCAGCGGCCTAATGGCCCTGGCAGTCCTGATGGCGGTGCTCTTCTTCCCCCGCCGGAACGACGGCTCAGAACATGCCGATGCCTTCGTCGGATATCACACGACGGTATCCCCGGCACGCCTGATAACCCTGGTCGGCAGCTTCCGTATCTCTCCCATTCTGTTCGCGCTCTACCTGGTGGCGTTCGTGCAGATGTTCGGGGTGGGACTGCTGGTGCCCATCGCCGCCATCTTCGCCAAGCAGGTGGTGGGGCTCAGCGAGCATGCCATTGGCGGGCTGTTCATGGCGATCGTGCTCGCGGTGGCGATAGCCACGGTCCCGGCCGGCCGGTTGGCCGACCGCATCGGCAAGCGCCGCCTGGTCGCCGTGGGCATGCTCCTGGGGGCGCTGGGGATGTGGCTGATGTCCTTCAGTGGCCGCCTCGCCGAGATGGTGGTGGCAGGTGCCCTGCTGGGAGCCAGCTACGCGCTCTCGGTGCCGGCGTGGCTGGCCCTGGTAAGCGAGATGGCCCCACCGGGCCGGCTCGGGCTGGCCATGGGCGCTTCCGAGACCGCGCAGGGCTTGGGCTTGGTCCTGGGTCCGCTGCTGGGCGGCATCCTGTGGGACGCGGTGGGCCCGCGGGCGCCGTTTGTCGCCAGCGCGATCGTGATGACCGCCGGGACCGGCATCGCCGTGGCGGCCTTGAGGATCAGGCGGCGCTGAGGATCCGGCGGCGTTAGTGCTTTCCCGGCCGCCGCAGCATCGACTCGCTCTGCACCAGGACCACGCCTCCCATAACCAGCGCCGCGCCGGCCCACTGCGCGGCGGCCATGGGCTCATGCAGCAGCAGTGTGCCGCCCAGCGCAGCTACCACCGGCTCCAGCGTGGCGACCACGCTGGCGCGGCCGGCTTCTATCTGGCGCAGTCCGGCGATGTACAGGAGGTAGGCGGCGCAGGTCGGGGCCGCGATCACGTAGGCGATCACAGGGAGAGTAGCAACGCGCACCGGGGGCAGCCCGCCGGATGCGGCCACCAGGAAGATCGCCCCGAACCCCAGGGTGTAAACCACGGTTGTCAGCGGCGAGTGCCGGCGCAGCGCGGCTTTGCCGAAGATGCTGTAGAGCGCGTAGGTTAACCCTGCCCCCAGGCCGGCCATGAGCCCGGATGGGGTGAGACGCACGGCACCTGCCCCGAACGCCCCGACGACCAGCGCGCAGCCCGCGAAGGTGAGCGCCACCGCCGCCCCCTTCATCGGCGTCATCGCCTCGCCGTATAGCGCGCGCGCCAGGATCACGACCCACGCCGGCGCGGTGTACAGCAGCACCGCCGCGGTCGCCACGGTGGTGAGTTCAATTGCCGTGAAGTAGACGGTCATGAACCCGGCGACGCTGACCGCGCCGTAGGCGGCCAGGAGCGGGAGGTCCCCCCGCCGGACCCGTAGCGCCGGGCGATTCACAAGCAGGCAGTAGATCAGCAGGACGGCGAACGCGCCGCCGGCGCGCCATACAGCGGCCTGCAGCGGGCTCAGTCCGGAGGCAAGCAGACTGCGGACCGCCACGCCCAGCGTTCCCCACAGCACGGCCGCGGCGGCCACCTGGAGGTATCCATGGAGGGTTGAGCGCACCAAAGCGCCGGGTTAGGGTTCTGTTTCGGCGAAGAGCTCGTTCTGGCGCAGGAAGCTGCTCAGCAGCAGCCGCAGGTATGGGCTGTCTAGCTGGCTGCGATAGTCGCGCAGCGCGGCGTGCTTGAGGGCAAGCTCCTCGGGCTGGAGATCGAGCCGCAGCCAACGGTAGCCGTCCCGGAGTGACTTCGGGGGCAGCAGGGCCGCATCGGGCGCGTACCGCAGCGGTCGCGGGTAATCCCAGGCATGGACCAGGAAGGTGTAGAGGCGCGGGCGCTGCAGCGCACCCTTCTTCTCCAGCGACCGGATCGCTTCCCGCACGAACCCGTTGACCGCTCTGTGGTCGCCGTGCTTGTCTGCCTCGTGATGTGTCAGGATCACCGTGGGCCGTACCTGTCCGATGACGGCCTTGAGATCGCGCAGCAGATCGGTGCCCGTATACCCGGCACGCGGGCGGAACGTATCCCGGTAAGGGGAGGCCGACACCTTGGTGAATGGCGAAACGTAGGGCTTCTCAGTCCCCCGACGGTGCGTGGCCAGGGCCGTCAAACCGCGGTCAGGATACCCGAGGAAGATTGTGTTGCCATGTGGCACCCCGAGCCGGCCCATCACACGGCGGGCCTCCTGTTGTCGCACCTCGCCTTCGGCGATGAAGTCGGCCGGCCGCGCCAGCAGCCGCTTGCCGCCCAGCGACGCAGCCAGGCGGTTGGCATCGCCGTTTGTGGCGAAGACCATCCACACCTCGGCGTCCGCGGCCAGCGCCCGCTGTATCAGCCCGCCCGCTGCGAGCAGCTCGTCGTCGGCGTGTGCGGCAACTATCAGCACTCGGTCGGACTGTTCGGGCTCGGGGAGCACCTCGAGCGCGCTGCCCACCGCGCGTGGCGCAGAGAAGAGACCCATGCTAAGGTACGCGGCCACCACGGTCAGGCAGGTCAGGGCCAGCAGGGGGGTCTTCTGCCGTGGGGTGGCGTTGCGCCGCCGCCCGCGCAGACCCAGCACCTCGACCAGCATGCGTGTCTTCCCGTGCCATCCCTGGATCAGGCCGTACTTCTCTTCCTTTCGAAGGTGGGTCACGCCGGTGAACGGCAACTTCTCGATCTTCCACCGCTCCCGCCAAGCCAGTTCCGTCAGCGCGCGCTCGAACCCGAACCGGGTTCCGGCCAGATTGGGTCGGTCGAGCAGCGCGTTCCTCCGGACGGCGCGGATGCCGGAGAGATGCGGCAGCACCGTCTGGACGAGGTCCGCGGCCAGGACACCTACCGCCATGTCCGCGCGGCCCTGCTGCACCGGTTGGACCAGCGCGCGGATCTCCGCGGGCTTGAGGTTCTCCAGGTCGGCGTCGAGCAGGAGCAGGATCTCCCCGGATGCCCGCCGTGCTCCGGCCAGGATCGCTCCACCCTTGCCCATGTTCTTGGGAAGCTGGATGACGACGTCGGCGCCGGATGCGGCCGCCTCCTCCGCGGTCGCATCGGTGGATCCATCCGAGACCACGATGATCTCGGCCACCTCGCCCGTGCGCCGTACGGCCTCGACCACCCAGGCCACCGTGCGTTCCTCGTTGTAGGCGGCGATGACGCATGACGTGGTCATGCATGAACCGTCCCGCCCGGGCGCCGCGCAAGGAAGTACCGCCCCGAGCCTACTCGGCAGGTTTCTACCTCCTGGCAGCCCAGCGCGCGTAACTGCTCGGTCAGCGAGCGGACGATCCAAGGCAGGACCGATCCGCCGGCGGAGTAGCTCATCACCACCCACCCTCCCGGACGCACCACCCGGACCAATTCACCGGGTACCGGGAAGGCGTTCTGCACCGTGACCAGGTCGAATGTCCCCGCCCGGAAGGGAAGGCATCCGGCGTCGGCCACGGCAAGCCGGACCGACCACCCGCGCTCGCGCGCGTGCCGGGAGGCGTGGGCGAGCATCACCGGCGAGAGATCCACCGCGGCGCCGCGGCACCCAGGGAACCGCTGCATCAGGACGCCCACCACCGCGCCGGTGCCCGTGCTGACGTCCAGGACCTCCGTGGGAGTTGCCGGCAGCCGGTCCAGGGCGGCCTCGATCGGCGCGAGATAGCCGTCCTGGAGGATCACCTCGTCATCGTAGCTGGCCGCCAGCGCGCCGTACCGGCTGCGGGCTATCGCCCGTTGCAGCGGCGAGCCCACGAGCCGCGAGGACCACGCTCCCACGGCCAGGTAGACGGTATCGGTTATGAACGAACTGAGCCAGGTCGCCCGCATAAGGCACTCCGGGAGGTTGTGCTACAAGGTCTGCTACGATGGCTCCGGTGTGGAGGGTTAGGTTCTCTGCCGGTCGGCGAGGTCCTGCCGGCGGGGGGCCGGGGGAGGCGGGGGTCGCGCGGGGCCTAACCCTACTCGTAGGCGTGCAGGGCGCGGCGTGTCTGCTCTAGATCCTCGCGGGTCGAGAGCTCCAGAACCCAGGTGTGAAGCCCGCCGGCCAGCAGCGCGTCGAGCGTCGGTCCATGACCGGCGGTGTCCTCCAGGGGGAGGTGTCGGCCGTCGGGCGTCTCAATCTTGTAGACATGCACGTTGGCGATCCGCGGTCCGACCACGGCATGGAAGGCTTCCAGCGTGCCGCCCTCCCGGACAAACGGGCTGGCGCCCGCATGCCCCAGGTCAAATGTGATCGCGCACCCGGCTGCCTCGGCCATGGACAGCAGCCGGTTGGGGTCGCTGGTCCATCCGCCCTTGAGGTTCTCCAGACAGACCGTCACGCCGCGGCTCCGGCCGGCCTCGGCGGCCCGGCGCAGGTGATCCAGCGTGCGCTCCCACTGCAGCAACTCCATCGGGATCGCGCGCGAGCCCACGTGGACGGTTAGGGTCGTTGGGGCCATTTCGGCCAGGAACTCAATGTACATCAGCAGGTAGCGCAGCGATGCCTCCGCGATGGCCGGGTCGCGGTGCCCCATCTCCATGTCGGCGGCTGGCGCGTGGAAGCGCGCGCCCAGGCCGTCCCCCTGCATGCGTTCGAACAACTTCGCCCGGGCCGTTGGAGCGACCGGCAGACGCAGCAGGTCGAGGTACCACTCGACCCCGCCGTAGTTGTGCGCGCGGGCATACGCCGCGACCTCTCCCGGCGCCTGCCGGAACGCGGATGAGGAGAGGAGGAATTTCACCTTCATGGGCACGATGGCTATCCCAGCGCCGAAGTGAGGTTTCTGCCGGAGAGGCGGTTGGCGACGTAGACGGTGACCAGGACGGCGGCGACCAGGAGGGCGCCCAGTGCCGAGGCCGGCCCTGTCTGGTCGTAGCTGACAAACTCGAATATCTTGACCGAGATCGTCTTCCACCGGGCCGAGTACAGCAGGAGCGTGGTGGTCAGTTCCCCGAGCAGCGTGGCAAAGGTGATCGTGGCCCCGGCGGCGATTGCCGGCGTGATCAACGGTAGCGTGACCCGGCGGAAGGTGGTGGTCTGGTTGGCGCCGCAGGTCAGCGACGCCTCTTCGAGCGCGATGTCGGTCTGGGTGAGCGAGGCGTAGGTGGACCGGAACGTGTACGGCAGACGCCGGATGAAGTAGGCGATCATCAAGATCGTTCCGGTGCCCGCGAGCTCGAAGGGAGGAACGATGAACGCCACGAGGATCGCCACGCCCACCATGATCCCAGGAAGCACGAACGGCAGCATGATCGTGATGTCCATCAACCACCTGCCCGGGATCCGCTTGCGCGCGGCCACATGGGCCATCAGCGACCCTACGATCATGCAGATTACGGTCGTCCCGACGGCCAGCACCAGACTGTTGCGTATCGCGTCCATCGAGAGAGTGAACGCCTTGCGGTAATTGATCAACGAGTAGGCGGTGGGCAGGGGTGTTCCGGCCCACCGCTCGGCGAACGACGCCAGCAGCACTGTGAGATGCGGCAGGAGCGAGATGCCGATCACCGCGGCGCAGAAACCAAAGCCCAGCCACCGGGCCGCCGGGTGGCTGCTCTGCGTCATCTGGCGTGCCTGCGAGGTGATCGTGACGAACCCGCCCTTCCCGGTGATGTAGCGCAGCGCCAGCAGCGAGCCGATCGAAAACAGGGTGCTCACCAACGCGATCGCGCCCGCGCCGTGCAGATTGAAGCTGCCGGTGACCTCAAAGTAGACCAGTGTTGGCAGGACGTAGAACTCCCCGCCCAGCAGCGCCGGGACCCCAAAGTTCCCGATCGCCCGCATGAACACGATGATTGCGCCGGCACCAATGGTCGGCAGTGCCAGGGGCAGCGTGACGGTCAGGATCCGCCGCAACGGGGAGGCGCCAAGCGTCAGCGCGCTCTCCTCCACGTGCGGGTCCGCGGAGGAAAGAGCTCCGAGCAGCGGCAGCAAAACGAACGGGTAATAGGAGAGCGACATCGTCACGATGACCCCGAACGGCCCGATGATGCTCGGCAGATGGATTCCCAGACCCTCTCGAATCAAGGAGGTCAGCGCGCCCTGCCGGCCCAGGAGGAGTATCCAGGAGTAGGCGCCCACGAAGGGCGGGAGGATCAGCGGCAGCGTTGCCAGCGAGATGAGCGCTTCCCGGAATGGAACCTTTACGCGGGCCAGGATGTAGGCGAGCGGAATGCCCAGCACAAGGCTCGCCAGCACGGTCGTGCCGCTGGCCACCAGCGAGTTCACCAGGGCTTTCTGGTAGAGGCCGCTTGTGAAGAACCGTGAGAAGTTGGCCAGCGTGAGATGGGCCGGCGAGACCGGATCGCCCGGCTTGATGAAGCTGAGCAGCAACACGCGCGACAGCGGGTAGACGATCAGCAGCCCCAGGATACCCACCACCAGCAGGAGGATCGCCGCCGTGCTCAGATCAAAGGCGCGGCGGGGCCGCACCCTCGGAGCCGCAATCGTCGCCATCAGCGCGATCCCTTCGGAAACACCTGGGCGTGATCCGCGGCCAGGGTGATGAGAACTTCCTCCCCCACCTGCCGGATGCCGCCGATGGGCGGTGCGTCCACCAGCACCGTCCAGCCCCCCGCGCCGGAGAGGGTGTAGCGGACCAGGCTGCCCAGGTACTCAATATCCCTAACGCGCGCCGGCAGGCCGGCGGCGCCCTCTCGAACAGGGGAGATCACCGCGCGCTCGGGCCGGAAGAAGAGCAGTCCCTCTGTCCCTGCGGGCATGGGCGGGCTGCCTGTCGCCGTCATGGCGCGGAGGCGCGCGTCGCCGCAGCGGATGATGCAGGCCTCGCCGTCGCGCTCCAGCACCGTGCACTCCAGGAAATTCGCCTTGCCCACGAAGTCGGCGACGAAGGTGGAGGCGGGCTGCTCGTAGATCTCCGCGGGCGTGCCCACCTGTGCGATGCGCCCGGCCTGCATCACGGCGATGCGGTCGGAGATGGAAAGGGCTTCCTCCTGATCGTGCGTGACGTAGACCGCGCAGATTCCGGCCTGCCGCTGGATGCGCTTGATCTCGCCGCGCATATAGACGCGGAGCTTGGCGTCCAAGTTTGAGAGCGGCTCGTCCAGCAGCAGCAGTTTGGGGTGGTAGACCAGCGCCCGGGCGAGCGCGACACGCTGCTGCTGCCCGCCAGAGAGCTGCCCGGGCCTGCGGGCCCGGGTACCGGCCAGCCCGACCATTTCGATGGCCTCGTCCACGAGCCGTCCGATCTCCCGCCTGGAGGTCTTCCTCACCCGCAGCCCGTAGGCCACGTTCTCGAATACGCTCATGTGAGGGAAGAGCGCGTAGCTCTGGAACACCATGCCGATGCTGCGCCGGAAGGGCGGCAGCGGCGTCCAGTCCAGCCCCTCGAAGACGATCCGGCCGGCATCCGGCCGCTCCAGTCCGGCGACCAGCCGCAGCGTTGTGGTCTTGCCGCAGCCGCTGGGTCCCAGGAGCGTGAACAGCTCGCCGTCGCGCACATCGAATCCGACGTCGTCGGCGGCGACCACTTGAGACGGGCCGTCGCCGAAGACCTTGCGGACTCCCTCAACGCCCAGCTTGGTGGATGGCACCTTCACCGTTTGGCCATCATCTCGTCGAAGATGATGAGATTGATCCCCCGGTCCTTCCCGGCCTTCACCGCATCGTACGGGACCAGATTGATCCTCGAGGTCGGGGGCATGCCCTGCGGCGTAGGTACGTCGGGCCGCACGCTGCGCCGGCTACCGACACGTGTATAGATGAGGTGCGCATCGCGGCTGTTGGCGAAGTCATAGAAGAGGCGCGCCGAGCCGGGATTCGGGCATCCCTTGATAAGCCCGGTCGCGTCAAAGCGAAGCCCGGTGCCCTCGACGGGGTAGACCCCGTCCACCGGGTAACCCTTCTTCTTCAGGTCATAGACGTTGCCCTCACCGGTCATGCCGATGAGGAACTCGCCGTCGGCGACGCCCTGGTAGGCCAAACCGGACGACGGGGTGATGACCGCGTTGGCAAGTACTGCCTTCACCAGGTCCCAGCCGCCTATCTTGATCAACTGGAATAGCTGGGCATAGGCCGAGGCGGAGATCCGCGGGTTGGCCCAGATGATCTTGCCCTTCCACTTGGGATCGGCCAGGTCCCTCCAGCCCCGGGGGTAGTCTTTGCGAGGGACCAGCTTGCTGTTGATGATGATGACCTGTATGGGCAGGCTCATTCCGTAGTAGCGCGGCCCGCGGGGATCCTTGTACTCCGCGGGGATGTCGGCATCTTGGTTGCTCCGGTACGTCTCGAGGAACTCGTAGTTGATGTCGAAGTTCTCGCTGCCGCCGCACATGCAGACGTCGCCCTGGGGCCGGGCTGCCTCAGCCCGCACGCGCGTCCAGACGACGCCGGTGCCGGCGTAGATAGACTCGACCTTGATTCCGGGGTTCCGCTTCATGAACGCGGCGGCGAGTTCTTCGCCGATCTCTGCGCCTGCCGATGAGTAGACGACCACTCGGGGCTCCTGGGCCACGGTGGCCGGGGCCATCGCCGCCAAGACGACGACAACCACGCACCCGCAAAGCCAGGCCATAGGCAATCGGTTCATCTTCATGATCCCTCCCTCCTGATACAGGTCTTCATCAACCCGGACGCTCGTCCTGCCGGTCCCAGAGGTCATCGAGCAGGTTTTCGGCGGCGTCGAGGATCAGGCCCTCCGCCTCCGGAGCCACCCTGCTCCACGGCGCCAGGCGGGTCTCGTAGCCGCCCTCGGCAAAGGCCGAGACCGGGGGCACATAGCCGATGCCGCCGTTGGCGTATCCGATGACGATGGTGTGCTTGAAAGGCGACCGGTTCTGGAGGCGCAGGCCCGATTCGGCGAAGAACTCTCCCGGGAGCCCTATGAGGGCGACTTCGCCGACGGCGAACGCCGCCACCTCGGTGGTTTCCTCCTCCGCTCCTGCGCCCGCGGCCCTCGCGCCCCCGGCCCCCGCGCGCTGCTCGACCCAACTTAGGGCCAGCTCCGCGTAGAGAAGCTCGAGGCGGGCGGAGGTCACGGTCTCCTCGCCGGCGCCGGCTGCCTCCAGCGCCTCCAGGCGGCGTCGACAGGCAAGCACCTGCGCGCGCGCCTGTTCAAGAGGGGGTGTCGGCCGTAGCGGGACTAACAGGGATCGCCGGCCCGCCGCGAGCATCCCGTGGTCCGGCGTGCGCCGGCCTGCGACTGGCCTTGCGTCGGTTAAGGCTCGAGCGGCCTCCCCGGCAAGCCGCAGACCCAGCTCCTCGGCCCGCTCGAACGTCCGGCCGGGGATCGGTAGCCCTAGCGCCGAACGGTCGGCCGAGTGTCCCACGTTGATGTCGCCGCACGCTCCGTTGGCAAACATCACCCAGCCACCGGTGCCGTGTTCCACCGCGTCAACGGCGAACCCGACATAATCGCGCGAGATCATCAGGTTGTCGGGTCCCAGCACAGTGGGGTGGCAGGCGTAGTGGAGGAGGAACGCCGGAGGCACACCGGTCCGCTCGGCCCGCAGCACGGTCACCGTGGGGTCAACCAGGCCGTCGTGGCGCCTTCGGTTCCGGCCGACCGAGTTCTCGCTGCCCAACGCCAGGGCGAGCGTCGCAGGCGTCAGGTCCCGGACCGCGGACGCCACTGCATCGGCCACCCTGTCGGCCAGATCATCGAGCCACCCCGGGTCGGGTGGAAGGCTGTAGAGGGCGAAGGTCGCGGGTGCGGCGTGGGTGTGCGTGGCCGCGAGCACGGCCGATGCCGCGGGAATTCCGGTCCTCTTCTGGATGCGGCGCCGGGCCTCTCTGACGAACCCGGCGTCGAGGTCGCAGAGATCGCAGACCACAAGGGCGATGCGCTGCCCGGCATCTTCCAGGACGAGCGCCCGCGCGCAGAGGTCGTCGTGGACCCCGCGTGCGCCTTTCTTCCTGGCGTCGAAACCCGCGAGGGGGGTTCCCGGAGGTGGGGTGATGACGGTTGTTGCGCAACCCAGGCGCACTGGGCAGGATCTCCTACAGGAGTCCCTCGTGGTCGCAGGCGATCTTTACACCGGCGCGCTCTGTGAACCGCGGCTTTGGTAAACCTCCGAACGCCTCGGCCCTGTGCTTGAAGACGTACAGGTAGCGCGCGTGTCGGGTGGCCTGCGGTGGGGTTGTCAAAGGCTCGATGCCCTCAACCTCTCGCAGCAGTGCGTCTAGGCGGGCGGCGTTCTCGGCGCGCAGGGCAATCTGGTCGTTGAGGCATTGCAGCGATCGCCGATCGTCCCAACCCACACTCTTCGCCACTCGGAGCCGTGAGCCTGCGCCGCATCCTCGATGACGGCGATTCCGCGTGTCCCGGCCAGCAGTGCCACAGAGGGACTACTACTGGCCGCCTTGCTGTCAGGACGACCTTGCGACGGTTTCTGGAGGTGGGGCCTCAGGACCATGGACCACGCGTCCTCCCACGATCGTCCACCGGACGGTCAATTCTCCGTCCAGCACGACCAGGTCTGCGCGCTTGCCTGGCGCAAGACTGCCGCGATCGCCATCAAGGTGCACGAACCGGGCAGGGTTGATGGTTGCCAGTTTCACTGCGTCCAAGAGGGGAAGGCCGACCTCGTGCACCATGGTCCGGACACACCGGTCCATGGTGGCGATACTCCCGGCAAAGAAGCTGCGATCGGGCAGTTTGGCCACGTCATCCTCGACGAGCACTTTGCGGCCAGCCCATGTGTGCTCCCCGGGCGGGAAGCCCGCCACCCGTACGGCGTCCGTACAGACGCACAGGCGGTCGAGCCCCTTAGCCTTGATGATGAGCCGCATCAGACTTGCCGGAAGATGCCTGCCGTCCGCGATCATCTCCGTGGAGAGCTCGTCCAGCAGAAGTGTGGCCTCGATGACGCCAGGAATCCGAAAGGCCTGCACCCGCCGGAGGCCCGACATGCTGGAGTACATATGGGTGACATGGGTGAAGCCCGCCTCGACGGCCGCGACCACCTCATCAAAGGTGGCGGCCGTGTGCCCGATGGAAGCCACAATCCCCCGGGCCACGAGCTCCCGCCCGAGCTCAAGGGCACGAGACAGTTCAGGGGCCACCGACATGCGCCGCACGATGTCAGCGTAATCCAGCAGGCGCGACCACTCCTCCGGATTGGGGTCCTTCATGGCACTGGGGGGCTGGGCCCCGGCCTCTGTCGGCGCGAAGTACGGCCCCTCTATGTGCACGCCGGCAACATCTGCGTCTGCACGCGTCTGGTCGGCCAACTGGCGCAGCACGGCCAAGGCCCGGATGATCTCGTCAACTGGGGCGGTGCGCAGCGTCGCCAGCAGCGATGTCGTGCCGCCCCTGGCGTGAAAGGCGCAGATGATCTCGGCCGACTCAACTGATGCATCCATGAAGTCGGCCCCTGCTCCCCCGTGAACGTGGATGTCCACGAACCCCGGGACGACGGTATGCCCGGCGGCGATGACGCGGTGGGCGTCCGGAGGGATGGCCAGGCTCGTTGCCGGCCCTACCGCCTCGATGCGTCCGTTCCTCACGATCACCACACCCTCGGGGATCTCCCGGAAGGGAGTCAACACCCGCCCTCCGACCACGGCCATGACCTGTGTGTTCATCGCTGTGTCCCCTTGGAGGCCATGCAGAAGGGGCGCCGGGCAGACGCCCCCTCTGCGGCCCTTCACTCACCGCGGACGCTAGAGATGCTTGACCCTTGAGTAGTACTTAGCGTGGAACGGCGCGTTGATCTTGTCGGCGCCGGCCATGTTCCCGCTGTACCAGACCTCCGGGGCTTCCCCGGTCTTAACGATCCGGTCCACCACCTCGGCGACGAGCGACTGGACGATGTAGACGTTTATCACGGTGGAGACCGAGGCCACCTTCCGGTCGAAGCCGTCTATGTCCACCACGGCGTCTCCGGGTGGAACGTGGGCGTCGATTACGACGTCCGCGAGGTCACAGAGGTTCTGGTTGCTCGGGTGCCTTGCCGGGATACCCGGCGTGACCCCCTCGGCGAACTCACGTGAAGTCACGGCGATTACCGTCACGCCCCGCTTCCGGCACTCCAGTGCCGTGTCGATCGTGACCGCGTTGATGCCGTTCACGTTGATCAGCACCAGCAGGTCCCCCTGCTTGACGCGGTAGTAGTCAAGGACGTGTTGCGCGAAGCCAACCACCCTTTCGGTATTCGGGTGGCCCTCCAGGTTTGCGATCCCGGGCGGGAACAGGGGGTTCCATGCTGCAAGCCCGCCCGCTCTCCAGAAGAGCTCCATGGCGCCCATGACCGAGTGCCCGCCGGTGCCGAAGACGTGCACAAGCTCGCCCTTGAGCATCTTCTCCGCGATCAAGTCGGCTGCGCGGCCGAGGTTGCCGCGCTCCTCGCTTCTGACGCGCTCGAGAATAGTGATGCATGATTCGTAGAAACGGTCCATCGGTGCAGTTGCTGCCACGCCTCTGTCCTCCTATTTGTAGCCGATGTCACGCAGCTGCCGGGTGGCCCACTGCATGGCTTCCTTTGGCTTCATCTTCCCGGTGACTACCTGCGCGAACATGTTCGGCAGCACGAACGTTGCGTACGCGGCCTGGGCGCGCCGGTCCGCCGGTGCTGGCCAGCCGGTCAGCTTCTGCCACTTCGTATACCCGATGATGCCCTGGAGCTTGGGGTCGATCCGCCACACAGGATGGCGGTCGAACTTCGGGTGCGCCGGCATGTTGAACCCGCCTCCGGTCTCGATGTAGCGGTTCTGGTTCTCCTCTTCGTAGAAGAAGCGCAGGAAGTCCTTCGCCGCTTCCTTGTTCCTGGCGAACTTCCAGATTCCGAAGCTATAGAAGTCGCCCATGCCGAACCGTCCCTTGGGGCCGAGAAGCGCGCCGTGGTGGTTGATGTTCACCGCGATATCGGGGTTCGTGCGCTTGGCCGTTACGTAGACGCTACTGGGATTCAGCGTCCAGGAGCCGCGGCCCGAGAGTATGAAGCGGTTGTTGCCCGCGTTGTCCCACGCCAGGATCTCGCGGTCCATCTGCGGGAAGATCTCCTGGACGTAGGCTATCGCCTGCTCGGTTTCCGGCGACTCGATGGCAATCTGGCCGTCCGGCGTGGCTATCTTCCCTCCGTACGACCAGTGCAGCTGATAAAGCGTGTTGTTTGCATCGCCGCACTGGCTGATAGGGAATCCGATGGGCCGGTCGATCCCGCGCAGCTTCTTAGCGGCGCGCATGACGTCGGCCCAGCTTGCCGGGTGCGGCTCCCCGACCTGCTTGAAGTAGTCCTCCCTGTAGGTGCCGTGGAAGGCGACGGTCATCCTGGGCACCGCCTTCCATCGGCCGTTGAGGAAGCACGCCTGCTTCGCGACGGGATGCCACGCCCCCCAGCGCTTGATGATCTCGTCGTTGATGTCGTCGAGGTCGACGAGCTGAGGCTCGATCATCGCCGTCTGGAGGTTCTCGAGGCTGACTATGTCGTGGCCACGCTGGGCAGACACCTCTGCGGCGTGCTTGGCCGCCATCTCTGGGATTGAGACGAAGTCAACCGTGATCTTGACGCCGGCACGCCTGCCGAACTCGGCCGCCTGCCGGCGAAGCTCCTCATCGTTTGCCGAGACGAAGGAGCTGAACATCAGGATGCTCATCTCCCGCTCCTGCCCTAGGGCTATCTGCGGGAAACGGCTGGCTAGCCCAAGGCCGTATGCGGCCCCTGCCGCGGCAGCCGTCCCCACTAACTGCCGTCTGGTCAATCTCGTTGCCATTTGCATCTCCTCCCTTTGTGCTCTTGATCCTTCTTAGTCCCGAGGCACAGTTCAGGCTTCATACTGGACTTCCGTGATGTTCCATCCCACTGTCTCACTTGATAGCACCAGCGGTCAGGCCCGATATGTAGTAGTCTAATAGGAACGCGTAGATGACGGCTATCGGAACCGAGCCGAGGACCGCGCCGGCCATAAGCTCTCCCCAGTAATACACGTCGCCGCGGATCAACTCGGTGACGACCCCCGGCCCGAGCGTCTTCTGCGCCGTTGAGCTCACGAAGGTCACGGCGTAGATGAACTCATTCCACGACAGCGTGAATGCGAACAGCGTGGCCGTGAGGACGCCTGGGATCGCCGTGGGCAGGATGATACGGATAAGGGCGCCAAGGTAGCTGCACCCGTCGATCAGCGCGCTCTCCTCCAGCTCCTTTGGGATTGTGCGGAAGTAGCTCATCAGCAGCCACGTCGCGAACGGAACCAGGAACGTTGGGTACGAGACAACCAGCGACCACCGCGTGTCCCCCAGGTTTAGGATTCGGATGACCTGCGACAGCGGGATGAACAGCAGCGTCGTGGGGACAAGGTATACCGCGAAGATCACCCCCCCCAAGGTCTCGCCCCCGCGGAACCGCAACCTAGCCAGCGCGTAGCCCGCCAGGATGCTTATGACGACCGCGATCGCCGTTGACAGCACCGCGACCACGGCGGTGTTGACCATCCACGTGGCAAACGCGGTCCGCTCGAACAGGAACCGGTAGTGCTCCAACGTGGGGCTGGATCGGAACCAGAACGGGATGGCCTTGAGGTCGTATAGCTCGGCGTTCTGCTTCAGCGAGGTCACGACCATCCAGTAGAACGGGAACAGCAGGAGGACTACAAAGGGAAGGACGGCTAGGTAGTAAGCCGCGGGCCGGCGTGCCTGGCGGCCTACCATTCCCACTTTCTCCTCATCAGCCGCATCTGGTAGAACACGATGACCATGAGGAAGGGCAGCATAAACAGCGAGGTCGCGGCCCCGCGCCCGATCTCGCCGGTGATCAACCCGGTTTGGTGCGCCAGGGTGGCCAGCAGGTGCGTGCTGTTGATTGGGCCTCCGCGCGTGAGCACGTACACGATGTTGAAGTCGCTGATCGTCATGATGAGCGAGAACAGGACGACGGTTGCCAGCACGGGCCGGAGCAGGGGAACGGTGATCAGCCAGAACCGCGTGAACACGTTGGCCCCGTCCGTCTCCGCCGCTTCGTAGAGCTCGTCCGGGATGGACAGCAGGCCAGCAAGCAGGTTTATCGCGAAGAACGGGATCCCACGCCAGACGTTGACGATAATCACCGCGACCCGCGCCAGGTGGGCCTCGCCGAGCCACTGCAGGTCCGATACATAGGCGATGGCGCCCAGCCGGACCAGGACCCAGTTGATGACGCTGAACTGGGGCTCGAACATCCACTTCCAGGCCACGGTGCTGAGGGCCGTGGGCACTATCCAAGGCAGGAGTATCGCCGCTCTTATCAGGCGACTCCCGGGCAGGCGGTGGCGGCCCAATCCTGCCAGCACGAGCGCCAGGGCCATTCCCAGGACGACCTTGGCCACCACGGCCGTCGTGGTGTAGATCGCCGTGTTCTTCAGAGCCTGCTGGAAGATCTCCTGATGGATCAGCCTCGCGAACTGCCCCAGGCCCACAAACCGGCCCATGTCACCGATCACAGCATCACTGGTGGCCAGGTAGAGGGCGAGCAGGAACGGGTACCCGACGAGCACGAGGAGCAGCACCACCGCGGGTGCCACAAACGCGTAAGCCGTGGCCACCTCGGGGCTCAGGCGCCTGCCCCAGGGCCACCTGCCCCGATGGGTCGGAGGCGTTGTGGAAACGGAACTCTCCTTGCTAGTACTGATGGATGACCCTCCCCCGGTACCGTTCCTGTATCCGAAGGCTCCGCTCTCTTCCGCCGGACAGGTTCGCGCTGTAACGAACCAGCGGCTCGATCCCCCTTTCTGCCATGCGCTCGACAACGAGCGCCACCAGGCAGTTGACGATCAGCACGACCGGAAAAGTCGAGCCGGAGGCGACCTTGTGCTCCACCCCGGGTATGTCCAGTAGCGCGTCTCCGGGAGGGATGTGGCAATCGATGACCACGTCCGCCAGGTCACACAGGTTCTGCTTGCTGGGGTGGCGGGCCAGCGTGTCCGGCGGCACACCCTCGGCGAACTCCCGGGATGTGACCGCGATTACCTTAGCCCCCCGGGCTCTTGCCTCAATGGCGGAGTCTATGGTCACCGCGTTGATGCCGTTGACGTTGATGATGATAATGACGTCGCCAGCGCCAACGCCGTAGTGGTTGAAGATCGCCGGAACGTACCCGACCAGTCGCTCCGTGCTTGGGCGGCTGTCTGTCACCGAGATGCCTGGCGGGAAGATGCCGTTTATCGGATACAGGCCTCCGGCGCGCTGGAACATCTCCATGGCACCCATTATGGAATGCCCTCCGGTGCCGAAGACGTGGATCACGCGGTCTTCCTGGATCTTCTCGATCAGTAAGTCCGCAGCCGCGCTCATCGCGTCCTGTTCGCATTCCATGACGGCCTGCATGATCTCGGTCACGGTCTGGAAGTAGCGTTCAGCGGCGCTCATCGCTTCCACCCCTATCTGTTCGCAGATTGCCTTCGGCGGGCAGTGAAACCAGCGGTGTCAGAACCTCGGCGCGCCTCTTCACGCTGCGCAGGTGATCGGCCAGGGCGTCCGCAGCCTCGGAGCTGTTTCGCCTCTGGAAGGCGGATAGGATCCCGTCGTGCTCCCGGAACGTCTGATCGAGTTCCTGGAGCCGCGTTTGCTTCTGAAAGTAGAAAAGGCGCAGGGTGTGCATGTGCGAGTTCATCGACCTGAAGAGCCGCAGCAGGAGCGAGTTCCCGGACGCCGCGACGATCGTATCGTGGAACTCGCGGTCGGCCGCGTTGTTTTCCATGTACTCTCTCGCGGCCATCGCGCTGCAGAAGCGCGAGTGGATCTCTTCCAACCTGCCGACGAGCCTGTCGGGAACCGAATTGATCTGCCGCGCGGCGAAGACCTCAAGAATCAGCCGGCAGTCCAGCATCTCGTGGAGGTCGCGCGCGGAGAGAGACATGACGTAGTAACCTTGATTCCTGCGGTAGACCACGAGACCCTCACCCTGTAGCCGGCCAAGGGCCTCGCGGATGGGGGTGTGGCTCACCCCCAGATCCCGGGCGAACTGATCAATCGGTACCTTCTCGCCCGGCCTCCAGACCTGTTCGAGGATCCGTTGCCGGAGGATATCCGTGACCTGTTCAGAGACTACCTGCACGCAGGCACACCGTCCGTACGGGAATCCTATAGCATATAGGATTCCCGTACCATTGAACCGCTGCTGAGACGACCTGTCAAGCAATTCCCCCCGTTCTCCCTGCGCCGCGCCGCGTGCCATCCACAACCGGCCCGGGGCGCTTCAAACCGCCGCCGGTATCGTCTCGGCGCCGTGGGTGATCACGGTAATGCGGGCGCCGCGGCCCCGGCGGTCCAGCGCCTCATCCAGAGCGGCCTGAGGGCTCGAAAACGGCCTCATCCTGGACAGGCGGGCCTGCTGTGGCGATATGCCCCCTGAGACGAGCGCGATGTCGAGCCGCTGCCGAATGCGCAGGCTGGCAGCGGCCACCGAGAGCGGCAGCAGCTCGGAGGCGGGCATCCTTTCGGCCTGCGCGAGTAGTTCCTCCGGGCCGCCCGCCGACAGGTACTCGATGTACCGGGGGTGCGGGCCCACCCCTTCGGGGCAGGGCGTGACGAGTATGACGGTTCCACCCGCGGCGGCGGCGAGGTCAGCCGCCAGCAAGCCCTTGCCAGCCTGCCAGAGATCGCCGTCGGCAGGGTGGGAGGTGGTGACGACTATCTCGGCCCTGCGTCTGGCCTGCACACAGAAGATCTCTCTTGCATGGGCCACGCCCTGCCGGTGAGCCTCGACGAAGTGACCTGCCACGGCCCGGTAGATCCTGCCCTCCGGAGTGAAGGCGACGTTGACGATGAACCCCAGCCCCGCCCGTTCGGCAACCCAGGACTCCATGGCCCTACGGACCGGGTTCTCGACCTGCCCGAACATGTTCTGGGGGGTGCGGCCGTGCATCAGGTGGAAGGCCGCCACGGTCTCCTCCCCGGCGACTCCCGGGAAGATGATCTTACCTCCCCCCGACCACCCGGCCGCGGGATGGGGAAGGATTCCGCCAACGCCCACTCGCAAGTCGGCCTCCACGACGCGCCGGTCGATCCAGATCTCAGGCGCTCCCGGGATCCCTGGCAGGCGCACCATCAGGGACCTGTCGCGGAACTCAGAGTTGACGACGGAGATCCGGCTGAGCAGGCTCTTACCTACCTTGCGGGCCATCTCCGCGGCCGTCATGGGCCGGTGGCTTCCCAGCGCCATGACGATCTGGATGTCGCCGTCCCGCACCCCGGCGCGGTTCAGGCGGTCGACCACCAGGGGAAGGATCCGGTCTGTGGGGGTTGTGCGGGAGATGTCGTCGCAAAGGATCGCGACCTGCTGGCCCGCTCTGGCCATCTGCTCGAGCCGCGGCGAGCCTGTCGGGTTGTCGAGAGCCTCTTCGAGATGCGCCCCTTCGTCCTCGCGCAGCTCCACGGTGTTGGGCCTGAGGACCTCAACCAAGAGGTCGTCTCCGACCTCCAGCGGCAGATGTCCGCTCCCGTAGGGCAGGTCGATTCGCACGCGCCGGTCTCCTCCTAGGTCATTTGTTCCGGCGCCCCGCACGGCGCCGCGACCCGCTGTTATGCGCGGTAGACGATCTCCCCGCCCGCGACGGTCTGCACAACCTCGAGCCGCGCCTCATCAGCCAACCAGCGCGCCAGGACGACATCACCAGCGCATCCAGGCGCGAGCCGTCCCAGATCAGTCCGGCCGAGGAGCAGCGCCGGCCGCAGCGAGGCCATCTCGACAGCCTCGCCCAGGCCTATCCCCGCAAAGGCGACAACGTTCCCCACGGCGGTTGCCAGATCGAGCGCCGATCCCGCCAGGTACTCTGTTCCGACCAGCCGCACCCTGCGATCGGGCGTGAGTTCCACCTCCCTGTCCAGGAACCGATAGGTCCCTGGAGACCCTCCGGCCAGCCACACCGCGTCGCTGGTCAACAGGCAACGTTCGACGCCCTTGGCCCGCACAAACACCTTGATCACGGACGGAGGAAGGTGGTGGCCGTCTGCGATCAGGCTCGCCCAGAGGCCATCTGCCGCGAGCTGCTCCCAGATGTAGTTGTGGTGCCTGGGTATCATGGCGTGTGAGCCATTTCCCAGGTGCGTGGACAGCCGGGCGCCCGCGCTCGCGGCGGCGAGGATGTCCGCGCGCCCTGCGCCTGTGTGCCCGATCGCCGGCACAATCCCGGCGAGGGAGAGCCGCTCGATCAGATCGATGGCCCCGGGGAGTTCCGGCGCAAGGGTCAGCAGGCGGATCCTTCCACCTGCGGCATCCTGAAAGGCCTGCACCTCATCCCAATTGGGAGGCCGCACATGCTCTCTTGGATGAGCACCGCGAGGGCCGTCCTCGGGCGAGATGTACGGTCCCTCGACGTGAACCCCGACCACGGCCCGCTCGATCCAAGGCTCCTCATCGCACGCCCTGGCAATCGTCCGCAGGGAGTCAAGCATGTGCTCGTGGCTCTGGGTGCAGACGGTCGGGCACAGCCGCGTGACCCCGTGCCTCCAGAGAGCCCGGACAACGCCCGCTACGTCAGCGACCGAGGCTCCTGCCGCGTTGAAGTCGTGCCCGTTAAACCCGTTGACCTGGATGTCGATCAGGCCGGGCAGCACCCTCAGGCCCTGGCCTGCGTCCCCAGTAGCGTCCGGTCTGACGGCGCCGACCTTTCCCTGGGAGATGGTAATGCTCACCGCCTGGCCCCACGTATCGGTCCCCCGGACCGCCAGATCCTGCGCGCTCATCCGACTGCCACCTCTATTCCAGCTGCTACACCTACAGCCACCTTATTCGCGGCGCGTACTTCTCGAAGAGTGCCCGGTTGGCTACGTCGCCGCCCGGTATGTTGGCGCTGGTCCATACGGCCGGAGCCACCCCGCGATCCAGAAGGGTCTTGACGGTCTCTCCGACCATGGCCTGGATGACGAAGGCGTTCAGTATCGTGGAGACCGGAGCAACCCACGCCTGCATGCCCGGAAACTCCAGGACCGCGTCGCGCTCGGGCATCTTGTTGTCTACCAGGTAGTCAACCACCTCAAAGAGATTCTTCCGCGAAGGATGGCGCGCCGGATGGTCCGCCGGTACGCTCTTCGAGAACAACGGCGAGGTGATCCCGACGGTCTTGATGCCCCGCTCACGCGCCCACAGCGCCGCGTCTATCGTGCAGGAGTTGATCCCGTAGGCGTTGATCACCACCAGCACATCGTCCGGCGTAATGGGGTAAGTACCCAGCACAGCCCCCGCATAACCGGGCGTCCGTTCCACCGCGCTGGAGCGCCTGGCGCCAAAGGCGACCGATACACCCGGGTCGAGTATCGGGTAGACGGCCGCCAGTCCGCCTGCCCTACAGCTCATCTCCTCCGCGGCGATGTAGGAGTGCCCGCCGGTGCCGAACACGAATATGAGGTGGTCTGTGGCAAGGGCTTCGGCCAGCACCTCTGCCGCCTTCCTGATGCTCTCGCCCTCCTCCTGGACCACCCGGTCGAGGAGCGCGGCCACTATCTGATGGTACCTCGCAACCTGGCTCATGGTTTCGGTCCTCCTGTTGTGTGAGTGGTAGATCGAGGCGCGGTCTGCCAGATCAATTCTACTTGATGGCTCCCGCCGTCAGGCCCGTGATGAACCACCGGCCAGCAAGAGCGAAGAGCAGGATGGGCGGGATCGCTATGATGACCGAGCTGGACATCAGCAGCCCCCAGTCGATGAAGTACTGCTGGAGGAAGTGAGCAATGCCGACCGGCAGGGTCTTGTACCGGTCGCTGATGATGAATGCGACGGCAAACAAGTACTCCGTCCAGGACATCAGGAACGAGTTGAGGGCCAGCGCCGCGAGCCCGGGAGCGCTCAACGGCAGGAAGATGCGCACGAGGACCTGTAGTCTGGACGCCCCATCCACCATTGCCGCGTCCTCGAGATCCAGCGGCACGCCGGTGAAGAACGCCCTCAGCATCCAGATGCTGAATGGTGCCACGACCGTGACGTTGACGATCACGAGCGCGAGCAGCGTGTCTATGATCCCGAGCTTGGTGAAGGTCACGTAGAGCGGGATGATCAGCAGCACCCGCGGGAAGATGTAGATCGAGATGAAGGTCCGGAACAGCAACTCGCGCCCCCGGTACTTGCACCTGTATACGCTGTACGCCGCCAGGCTGGCCAGCACGAGCGTGATGGCGGTCGAGGCGAGCGCCACATAAACGCTGTTCAGGAAGTACGTAAAGAACGGCACCTGCTCGAAGAGACGCACGTAGTGCTCGAGCGTGAAGGTGCGCGGCCAGAACGTCGGCGTGGGGCTCGTCAGTTCGGGCACCGTCTTGAACGAGCTGATGACCACCCAGTACATCGGCAGCAGGACCACCGCGAGCACAGCGGCCACAGAGATATAGCGCGCGATCAGCTTGACGGCCTTCATACGGGCACGCCCGCCTCTTCCCGCATCACCCTGCGCATGTAGACGACGCCGTAGGCGAGAAGAACCAGGAACATCAGCAGCGAGATCGCGGCCGCCTGGCTTATGCGGTACTCCTGGAACCCCTTGAAGTAGATGAGGATCGAGAGCGTTGTCGTCCTGTACACGGGGCCGCCGCGCGTGAGCAGCCAGATGGCGTCGAAGATGTTGACCGCCCACAGCGAGGCGATCAGGACGACGACCTTCAGGACCTGGCCTATGGACGGCAGATCGACGTACCACAGGCGGGTCAGGTACCCGGCGCCGTCCATGTCCGCCGCCTCTCGCAGCTCTCTGGGAATCGTCTGGAGCGCGGCAAGGATTATGACCGTGAAGAACGGGAACCAGCGCCAGACGTTTACTGCCGTGACGGCGTAGAGCGCGATCTGCGGGGAACCCAGGAACGATACGGGCTTGTCGACTGCGCCCGATGCCAGCAACAGGTAGTTGACCACGCCGAGCGTGGGATCCAGGATCCACTTCCCCATCGTGGCCAGCACTATCGAGGGGAAGAGCCAGGGCAGGATGATCCAGTTCCGCACTACTTCGCGCCCCCGGAACTCCTGGTTGAGCACGAGCGCAGAGACCAGTGCCAGCATCAGCTGAAAGACGACGTTGAGGACCGTCCACCACACGCTGACGCCCAGGCTGAACCAGAACTCACGCCCGGCCAGTATTCTCGAGTAGTTGTCGAAGCCGACGTACTGCCCCGGAGTCCCCACGTACCCGACGTTCTGGAAGCTCAGCCTGATCGCGTCGGCCAGGGGATAAACCAGCGTGAGCAGGGCCCACACTAGGAGGGGCATGATCAGCAGGTACCCGAAGTACGGGTCGCGCTGAAGCCGCTCGGTCAGGTTTCTCAATCTGACGCCCCCGGCCGTAGCCCTCCCGGGGCGAGGGGGCCCCGAGAGGGTGCGGCAGCTTGATCGGGATCTACGTCAGCGGAGGGCCTCACGCATCCTGTCCGCGCCCCTCCTGACGGCCTCGGCAGGGGACAGACCTTCGTGGATCATGAGCTGGGCGGGCCAGGCTACGAGGTTCTGGCCGGTAATCCGCCCGATGTAGCGGTTGTAGGGCTCGCGGGTGAAGCCGAGCTGGCGGCCGTGCTTGGACTCCTCGATCATCGTCTCGTACTTAGGCCAGTGGGCCTTCACGGTCGGGTTTTCGAGTAACTCCCGCGCCTTGGCCGCTTCCTCGGTCACCGGGAGGAAGAAACCGGGCGCCACCGTCAGCAGGAGGGCCATGTTCGCCGGCTTGTACAGGTAGTTGACGAACTGCCTGAAGCCCGGGCGTACCTTGGGATCCGGGTTCAGCAGCATGATCCCGTTCATCCACGTGGCCGTCCCTCGCTGCCCGTCGGCATCGGGAACGGGCACGGGTGCGGCCCCGAGGTTCTCGGCCGGGAGCTTCGTGCGCAGATCCCACTGCTCGTTGTACTGTCCCTTCTCGATGACCATGGCGATCTCGCCCGCCACGAGGGCGGCGATCGCCTGGTCCCACTGCCAGGCCTCGGACCCCGGAGGCGACAACCTGAACAGCCTCTGATACATCTCGAAGGCCCGGACGGTGTTTGGATTGTCGAAGACCACGGCGCCCCTGGCGTCCAGTAGGTGCTCGGCTCTAGCCGCCACCATGAGAGGATAGATCTGCTGGACCGCCGCCAGGTGCCAGTCCCCCGCGACGCCGATGGCGTACTTTGCGGCCCCGGTCCTGGTGATCGTGGCTGCCGCGTTCAGCAGCTCCGACCACGTCCTGGGCGGCCTCCTGGGATCGAGCCCCGCCTTTCGAAACAGATCGGTGCGGTACCATAGCACCTCTGCCATGTTGTACAGGGGAACGGACCAGTGCTTGTCCTCCGAGAGGAACGGCTGCAGCGCCGCGTCGTAGATCTTGGAGCTGCGCCTGGCCTCCGCCACCTCTGCGGTCACATCCTGTACCGTTCCGGTCAGGCGTACGTCCATGGTCAGATCGGGGGTTGTGAACATCATGTCCGGCGGCCGCCTTGCCATGACCGCGGCGGATATCTTCATGTACACGTCGGCCCAGCTCTGCACCTCGACCCTGACGCGAACGCTGCCCTGGCTCCGGTTGAAGGCGTCGACGAGATCCTCGATCGCCTTCACGCGGGTGGGGCGCGCCTCCATGTGCCAGAGGCTCAGCGTTTGCGGTGCCTGAGCCTTCACGGGCGCTGCCAGTGCGATTGCAACCACACCGGCTAAGACCATCAAGGGCGAGCCTCGAACGGCGAATCTCACGGACAATCACCTCCCGTTGTATTGTTCCGGTTGGCCCGGAAACGGGCAACCGTACGCGTATGACAACGTTGACAGTACCCAACACTGATTTCGTCGGTCAATCCTCAACTCCTCCTGGCAGGAAGTGGCCGTGACGCCGGGGAAATACCCAAATCGTCGGTAAACGTTGTCAGGATTATTGTCAGATTGCGGAGGGCACTGTGCCCCGGCCTACCCGGGCATCTCCACCCACCATCAAGCAGGTGGCCTCCCTGTCGGGGGTATCCATCAAGACGGTCTCCCGCGTCGTCAACGGAGCGCCCTACGTCAGCGGTGATACCCTCCGCAGGGTCACGACGGCGATCGAGAGGCTGAACTACCGGCCCAACGCGCTGGCGCGGGGGTTGGTCACGCGGAGATCGCGCACGATCGGGCTCGTCATCGCCGATATCGTCAACCCGTTCTTTCCACCACTGGTTCGGGCGGTCGAGGATGCCACCGCGGCAAGGGGTTACAACGTCGTACTCTGCGACACGGACGAGAACCCGGTCAGAGAGCGGGCTGTGATCTCGGTGCTGCTGGAAAAGCAGGTTGACGGGCTGATCCTGTGCGCGTCTCGTGTCCCGTCGGGATACCTGACCGGTCTGGTGGACGAGGGGATTCCTCTCGTCTTGATCAACCGCGTGTTGAGGCACCCGGCCGCCGCTGCGGTGGTGGCCGACGGAGAGCGGGGTGGCCGCCTCGCGACCGCTCACCTGATTGGGCTCGGGCACCGGCGCATCGCGTATCTGGCCGGGCCGTCGAGGTCGTTTTCCCATCGCAGTCGCCTCCGAGGATACAAGAAAGCCCTCTTGGACGCGGGTATCGGTTTCGACCCCGCGCTTGTGGCCGGTGGCACCGCTTCGATCGCCGCCGGCCGCGGCGCCATGGCCGCGCTGCAGAGCCTCAGGCGACCTCCCAGCGCGGTCTTCGCCTTCGATGACCTAATGGCGATCGGCGCGCTGGAGGAGATCCGCCGCATGGGACGCCGTGTGCCGGACGACGTCGCCGTGGTCGGGTTCGACGATATCGACCTGGCCGCGCACGTCGATCCTCCGCTTACCACGATCGCGCAGCCCAAGGCGGCGATGGGCCGGCTGGCCGCGGACCGGCTGCTGGAGATGATCAAGACCTCATCCCCGCCCTCGCCTAGAACCGTGACGCTGACCCCAGAGCTGGTAATCCGGAGATCGTGCGGTTGGTATAAGGAGGCCACGACGTGAAGATCAACTGCTGCTGGTTGTACGCGATAAGCAAGTACGGGTACCCGCCGTCGATCGCCGATACTCACAAGGTGCTCGGTGAGATGGCCGCGCTCGGGTTCGACGCGGTCGAGCTTGAAGGCGTGCGCGAGGAAAACCTGCGGGCGGTCCACGCAGCGCGTGCCGACTTCAAGCGCCGATGCGACGACCTCGGGCTGCGGATGATGAACTTCTGTCCGGTGCTGCCCGATCTGTTCAGCCCTGAGGCGGCGAAGCGCCAGAGGGCGCTCGATCTCTTCCGCCTCGCCGTCGAGGCGGCCGTATACTTCGACGCGCCCACGGTGCAGGTGGACAGCTACGCCGCTCCTGTGGAGTACGTGAAGCACCAGCCGTACGCCGATGCCGTCGAGTTCAAGCGGCAGTTCGACGTGCGAATCCCCGATGGGTTTTCATGGCAGCGCACGTGGGACACCCTGGTGGAAACGGTTCGGGCCTGCGCCGCAATAGCCGAAGACGCGGGCCTGCGCCTGTGCCTGGAGCCGCGGGTGGGCGAGTTGGTCAGCAACACGGATGCGCTGCTGCGTCTCATCGAGCACGTCAACAATCCGATCTTCGGCGCGGTGCTCGACACGGGGCACCTGCACGCGCAGAAGGAGATCCTGCCGCTTTCGGTGGAGAAGTTGGGTTCGCGCATCTTCTATGTGCATGCTTCCGACAACGACTCGCGCGACAACGAGCATCTGGCGCCGGGCCGCGGCACCGTGGACTGGGAGGCGGTGATCGCCGGGCTGAAGCGGCAAGGATTCGACGGCTACATAGGCATAGACATCGGCGGCGTGCCCGATCTGGACGCGCAGTACCGGGAAGGACACGCCTTTGTTCGTGGGCAGTTGGAGCGTGTGGGCGTGCGATGACGCAACAGATACTGGCAGGGCGCGACCCTTCCAAAGGCACGCCGATCGAGGTCACCGTCGAAGGCATGGTCATCGCGCGGGTGCATGATCTGCCGGCGGGAGCCTGCTGCTGCAGAACATCGCCGAGTGCCGCATGGACGATTACCGCCGTGACCTGCCGAAGCTCGAAGGCCTGCGCGTGGACGTGCTGCTGCCCGGGCACGGAATCTTCGTGCTGCGATTCGGGCAGGAGCACATCAACCGCGCGATCGAGGCGATCCGCGGTCTGGCGATGCCTGCCAACTTCGCGGCCCTCTGTCCCAAGGTGATCCCGGAGGCGTACCGGCGGTGAGCGAGCGGAAGACCGCCACGGGGACCGACCCGGCGCAGATCGAGGCGCTGGTAGCGCCCGGCGAGGTCGAGGAGCTTGCCAGGCGGCTGGTAACCATCCCGAGTTACGGCCCCGATCACGGCTGGGAATCGGGCGTCGCCTCGGCGCTCGAAGCCGCGCTGGCCGCCGAGGGCATTCCCGTGCGCCGTCAGGTCGTGACCGGCGATCGCGCGAACCTGATCGCCGCGCTTCCCGGCGACGAGCACGGCCCGCCGCTGCTGATGCTCAACGGGCACATGGACACGGTGCCGCCGTCTTCGGCCATGCGCCGACCGCCGTTCGCCGCGGAGATTGCCGACGGCCGGCTCTGGGGCCGCGGCGCCGCGGACATGAAGGGCGGCTTGGCGGCTATGGTCATGGCCTTGATCGCGCTGCACCGCGCCCGGGTGCGCCCGCCCCGGCCGATCATGCTGGCCGCGGTCGTCATGGAAGAGATGGGCAACTCCGGCACCTTCGCCCTGGCGCGCGAGATGGCCGGTGCTGGGACGCCGGCGTCGTTTGCCATCGTCGGCGAACCCACGGGGCTCGACCTGGTCACGGCGCACAAGGGCGTGGACCGCTACCGGATCACGGTGTTCGGCCGGGCCGCGCACGCCGCCGCGCCTGAGCGCGGCGTCAACGCCATCGTGCGGGCGTCCCGGCTGATCGCGGCGCTGGACGAGGATCTGGCCCGGGTCGTGAGCGTGCAGATGCATCCCCTGCTAGGGCAGCCGTCGTACAACATCGGAACCATAATCGGCGGCGTGAGCCGCAACACCGTGCCCGACCGGTGCATGTTTCAGATCGAGAAGCGCTACCTGCCCGGCGACAGCTCCGAGTTGATCCGCGCCGAACTCGAAGCGATCGTGGAGAGGACGCTCGGGCCCGGCGGCGCGGAGATCGTCCGCGAGGATGACTTCGACCGCATCACGCACCCGCCGCTGGACATCGCTGGCGAGCATCCGGGGGTACGCGCTCTCTCGGCGGCCGTCGCGGAGGTGACCGGTCGCCCTCCGGCGCTGATCGGCTGGCCGGCCTTCACCGACGCCGCAGTTCTCCAGGTCCACGGGACGCCGGCGGTGATCTGCGGGCCGGGGTCGCTCGATGCCGCGCACGCCGCCGACGAATCTATCTCGACGGAGGAGATCAACGCGGCGTTCCGGGTATATGTGCGGGCAGCGCTGCGGATCTGCGCGCATGCCGGCAGTTGCCTCCCTCAAGCCTCGCCCGTATAATGAACCGGCCGGTAGGTCCCCCGGCGCACCATCGCACGCGTGGCCCCATCGTCTAGGGGACCAGGACGCGGCCCTCTCAAGGCCGAAACGGGGGTTCGAATCCCCCTGGGGCCACCAAAATCCTGCTGCGTTTTGAGAGCTTCGCAAGTCAGCACCCCGCCGAGCCGTAGCCCGCCGCTCCAAGCCGTCGAGGTGACTTTGGCCGACTCTGATCGCGTCATGCTGCGCCAGTGAGTCTGGATTAGACGAAGCCTCCCCTAATCGGCGGGTACTCTGGGCATGGGGCGGCCCTCGAGGCGCGCCTGCACCAGACGGGCTAGGAAGGCCGCGAACTGCTCGATGTTCTGTTCGACGCTCGCCGCTTCGAGCGCCGCCATATACTCGCTGCGTTCCTCGACCGGCAGCACCGTCCACGGATACCCACCGGCGGCGAGCATGACATTCATCAGGAATCGGGCAATACGGCCATTGCCATCCATATAGGGATGGATGTACACAAATACGAAATGCCCCAGCACGACACGTACGCTGGGTTCTTCCTCTTCGCGCAGAAGATCGAAGAACGTTGGCATAAGATCGCGTACTGCTTCACGGCGAGGCGGTATGTGTTTTGAGTGCCGGATATACACTTGGTCGCTGCGGTACCCTGCGAGGTCGGCCGCACTGACAATTCCGGCAGTTACACTCGGCGCAAAGAGCTCCCGGTACCAGTCGGCATGGTCGGCATCAACGACTGCGCCCGGGTTGTCCCCGCCGAGCACCTTCCGCACGCTTCCCCTGACAGCCTGATAGGCCTGCCAATACCCGCGCGCCGCCAGCGCGTTGCGATGTTCTTGGTCATTGTAGTCATGATCAGGGTTCCACGCGCCGGTGCGCACACGCTCGATGAGGGCCGGACTGACCCGGTATCCTTCGATCGACAGTGAATGGTAGGCGTCGGTGACATAGACGTCGTCAACGGCCTTGATATACGCTTTGATGTCGGCGACTGGCCCCGGTGCGGCGGCGAACATCTCCATCACTGCCTTCCGCATGTGCTGCCACATCATGCGAATGCGGTTCGCATGAGGAGATTGTTCGCGCACGGGTAGAGCCGGCACGGGTCGGTCGCTGAACGGATCATTCTCGCGCACATGATAGCCGGCTGCCCGCATTGTCTTGAGGACGTCGTCGGCAATGCGCGCGCGGCCGATATTGCGGAATGCGCCGGCGAGGCGGCCCGCCAGCGCGCTGTGGCCGCCGGCCAGGAGCAAGGCTAGGAGGTCCGAAGCATCACGCACCATCGCAAGCGCGGCGCGCGCATCGGTGGCCTTTTTGGGGAAGTAGCTTGGGGAACAGGCAATCAGCGCAGCGGGCAGAGAGAACAGCCGCAGACCTTCTTTCTCTTCCCTTTGTCCTTCCGTCGGCAGGGCGGCCCGCAATTCGAGCAGAGAGGTCTCGTGTGGCAGCGGCGTGGCGCGGTTGCGTGCCTTCGGCGAGCGGACGACCAATTGGTGCGGCACGGCTCGGTTGCCAGCATGCAGAGACACAGATTGCTCTGGAGACAAGGACCACTCCGTTCTGAACCGCTCATTCAAATAGGCTGCGCAGAAGCCCCAGAAGGCGGAGTACCAAGCTGTACTTTCCCCGCCAGCTCCGTCCGGCCGGGCTGGGATGTACCAGCCCTTCATGACCTGCTTCAAGAAGCCGTTGCGTACGAGCCGCTCCCGATGGGTGCGAGTCAGGTTAGCGGAGCGAATGGCGACCAACCCGCGGTCCTGAAGCCCCTTCAGAGCCTCAAGGGAGTCGGCCAGTTTTCCCTGCGGTGTTGCCACGATCGTCCCGTCCTTCGCTCATTGTGCCGTGCGGCCATTAGCCCTTTCTGTCAATTACAGTCCCCCCTCCGTCCTGACCATATGTATCATTCTTAGCTTATTATGTCGAGTGAAAATTAGCCTATTCTGTCGTTGTTGGATTCCTTGCCGTGCTTCCCGCGCCAGCCTGACGGTGCCCATGCCGCAGGTAGACTCAGGCGGCTAGCGCGACCCCGGCGAACGTGACTTCGAGCAAACGCGCGGTGCCGTCGAATCCCCCTGGGGCCACCAGGAATGCTCCCCCTCCGCCCGAATCCAGCAAGGATCGCATATTCCCGGACGAGGTGAGACCTCATGCGCGTACTGATCTGGGCCGACATGGAAGGCGTTGCCGGTATCTCCACCTGGGAGCAGGTAGCCGGCAGCCTGCCGCTCTACGAGGAGGGGCGCCGCCTCTACACCGAGGAGATCAACGCAGCGGTCCGCGGCACTCTGGCGGCAGGGGCCACCGAGGTCGTGGTGATTGACGGGCACGGGGGAAGCCATCCCGGGGCGCGCGGCTTCCTGAGTCTGATTCCTGAGCGCCTCGAGCCCGGCGCCCGCTACGTGCTCGGCCATACCTGGACGCGCCACATCGAGCCGTTCGAGCGCGGATGCGATGCCGCCCTGCTGGTGGCTGCGCACGCGATGTCCGGCACGCCAGGTGGCGTCCTGTCCCATACCGTCTCTTCGGAATCCTGGTACGCCGCTACGATCAACGGCACACCGGTTGGGGAGACCGGCATCGTCGCCGCGATCGCCGGCTGCTGGAACACTCCGGTCGTGTTTCTGTCCGGGGACGAGGCGGTGTGCCGCGAGGCCCGAACCCTGCTCGGCCCCGGACTCGTGACCGCGCCGGTGAAGCAGGGGTTGAGCCGGTACTCCGCGCGGCACCTGGCCCCAGCCGAGGCCCGCGCGCTTATAGAATCAGGGGCTCGGGAAGCCGTGGCCCGGGGAGCCCTGACCGGCCGGTCGGGCTGGCCGGCTCCGCTCAGGTTCACCGCGCCCGTGACGTTTCAGGTAGAGCTGACCACCCCGGACCGCGCGGAGGCGTATCGTGGCCGGGCCGGCGTCGAGGTGGCCGGCCCGCGTACGGTGCGCGCCACCGGCGAGACATTCTGGCAGGCCTGGGACGCGTTCTGGCACCACGGCTAGGAGCGGATCGCCGCGGCCACGGCGTCGCCCACCTCCGCGGTGCGGCTGCCCCCGCCCAGGTCGGGCGTTCGCACCTCGCCCCGGCGGACTACCTCGCACAGCGCCTCGAACACCGCGCGCGCGGCCTCGGCTTCGCCCAGGTGCTCGAGCAGCAGAGAAGCGGTCCAGATCGTGGCCATTGGGTTGGCGATTCCGCGCCCGGCGATGTCGGGAGCCGAGCCGTGGACCGGCTCGAACATCGAGGGGAAAGTGCGGCTGGGGTCCAGGTTGGCGCTGGCGGCCAGGCCCAGGCTGCCCTGCAGCGCGGCGCCCAGATCGGTGAGGATGTCGGCAAACAGATTCGAGCCGACCATTACGTCAAACCGGTCGGGGTGCAGCACCATCTGGTAGGCGGCGGCGTCCACGTGTAGCTTCCACATAACGACGTCAGGATAGTCGCGCGCTACCCGCTCGGCCACCTCGTCCCACATGACCGCGGTGTACTGCATCGCGTTGGACTTGGTGACGTGCGCCAGCTTCCTGCGCCGTCGCCGTGCCAGGTCGAAGGCATAGCGGAGGATGCGGTCGGTGGCCCGGTGTGTGAAGACCGTCGTCTGCACCGCCAACTCGTCGGGGGTACCGGTGGCGACGCGGCCCCCGATCCCGGAGTACTCGCCCTCGGTGTTCTCGCGCACAAACAGGATGTCCACGTCCTCGGGCCGCCGCCCTGCCAGCGGCGAGGCGATGCCATCGAGCAGCCGGATCGGCCGGACGTTGGCGTAGAGGTCGAACGCCTTGCGTATCCGCAGCAGCAACCCCCACAACGAGACGTGGTCCGGCACCCGCGGGTCGCCGATGGCGCCCAGCAGGATCGCGTCGAACTCCCGCAGCGTCTCCAGGGCATCGTCGGGCATCATCACGCCGTGCCGCAGGTAGTGCTCGCAGCCCCAGGGGAAGGCCGAGGGCTCGATCTGGAAGCCGAAGCGGTCAGAGGCGGCCTCGAGCACCTTGAGTCCCTCGGGTACCACCTCGGTTCCGATGCCGTCGCCGGGGATGACGGCGATCCGGTAACGTCTCATACGCTGCTTACTGCCGTCGCCGGGTCCGCGCATGCCCCGGCCTAGAACAGCCCTTCCGAGGCCGCCATCCCGACTATCAGGCATCCCCAAAACAGCTTGAACGCCCGCACATAGTCGGAATCGGTGATGGCTATCGTCCGTGGCCCGCGGCGCTCCACGCCCGGGAACAGCGTGGCCATGTGCGCCGGGGCCGTGCGCTTGAAGTCCACCTCGAAGGTCACCGGCGTCGCAGGCCGGTACGGTTTCACGCCGCCGTCTCGAACCGCGCGCACCGCATCTGCCGCGCGCGCGCGGATCAGCGCGTGCGCCCGGCTTGGGGTCAGGCTCAGCCCGACCGTTCGGTCAACCGCCTCCTTCACCGGCGCAACCACCACGCCGGGCAGGCGGCGCACGGCATCGGCGCAGACCGCGCTGTCGCCGGTCACCAAGGCGACCGGCACGCCGAACGCGCCGGCCGTGGCGGCGTTGATCGCGGCCTCGTCCGCGGGCTCCCCGTTCAGCCGCACCTCGTAGACGATCTTGCCGACGAGGGTGTGGTTCAGGATCCCGTCACCGCCGCCCTCGCGCTGGTGATACCCGACGAAGAACGCGGCGTCGAATCCACCGTCTATGCCCTCCATCTGGCAGAGCAGCTTGTTACTGCCGCTTATCAGCCGCGCATCCGGATGGAGTTCCTCCACGAGCAGATTGGTCATCGGGCCGTGCCCGTCGCTGACCACGGCCTCGGTCGCGCCTGCCTCCAACGCGCCCTCTATCGCGGCGTTGGCGTCCTGGGTCATCAGGCGCCGGAAGCGGTCGTAGTCCTTCTCGCCCGGCTGAACGTGCTTGCCGGCGGCGACGCCGGTGATGCCTTCCATGTCCACGGAAACGTAGATGCGCACTGCCAACTCCTCCTTTGATGGTTCAGACGCAGGGTGGTTCAGGCGTATGCCCGCAGCCGCGCGAGCGACTCGGCCAGATACCCGTCCAACACCTGCGGTGACCGGTTGTCCTTAATTGACTGGAAGGGATCGGGTCCCGGTGGCATGACTTCCAGCACGGCCGCACCCGTGTAGCCGATCGCGCGCAGCGCCTCCATGACCGAGGGCAGATCGAGGTGCCCGCGTCCCAGTGCCTGCCGGTTCGTGTCGCCCAGGTGGAAGTGAAAGAGATGCCTTCCAGCCGCCCTGATCGCCCCTGCTATGTCCGGCTCCTCGATGCTGGCGTGGAAGGTGTCGAGTGTGAGCCCGACCCACCGCGAATCCACCTCGGTCAGGTACGCGAGCGCATCGCTCACGTTCGTGACGAGATATGCTTCGTACCGGTTGAGCGGTTCGATGGCGATCCGCACGCCCGTCCGTTCGGCCTCGACCGCGGCGGCCCGCATCCCTTCGATGGACCACCACCACTCGTCGTCGCGCGATGCCTTGGGACGCAGGCGCGTCTCGCCCGACGGCAGCATCTGGACGAGCGGCGCGCCCACCTCCCTGGCGAACCGCAGGCAATCCACGATGTAGCGCACCGCCTGCTCCCGGATTGCGCGATCGGGGTTGGCGAGATCGCGCGGCGTCTGCGGGAACATGCACGACGCGGTAAGCGCCAGCGGTGCCAGGCTGCGGCGGGAAAGCGCCCGCCGCACCTCCTCCGGCGCCCAGCGGTCGGGCTCGCCCGGCAGCTCGACGCCGTCGTAGCCCGCAGCCGCGATTCTACCCAGCGTGTCTTCGAGGGGCGCATCCCCGTAGATCCACGCGCAGACGCCAAACTTCATCCCCATCACCCCTTCACCATCACCCCTTGACCGCTCCGGCGGTCAGGCCGCGAATGAAGTGCTGCGAGAGCACTACGTACAGCGCCACCACCGGAATCGCCGCCAGCGTGAGGCCGGCGAACAGCGTCGCCCAGTCGGTGTAGTACTGTCCGAAGAAGGCGGTCATGCCCAGCGGGAGCGTCTTGAGGTGGTCCGACTGTATGAAGACCAGCGGGAAGAAGAAGTCGTTCCAGATCGGGATCAGGTTGTACACGGTCACGATGACCAGCGCCGGGCGCACCAACGGGAGCATCACCCGCGCGAAGATCGTCCATTCGCCGGCGCCGTCAATGCGGGCGGCGCTGTCGAGGTCGGCCGGCAGCGTGCGGAAGAACCCGGTGAGAATGAAGATCGCGCTGGGCAGCCCCGAGGCCGCGTATATCAGGATCAGCGACCACAACGTGTCCAGCAGGTTCAGATTGCGCATCTGGATGAACAGCGGGATGATGGCCAGCCGGATCGGCAGCATCAAGCCGCTGAGGAAGTACAGGTACAGGAAGTCGTTGCCGCGGAACCGGAACCGTCCGAGCGCATAGCCCGCCATCGCCCCAAAGGCCAGGATGAGGGCCAGCGAGGCCGCGGTTACCATCACGCTGTTCTGGATGTAGCGGGCGAAGCGCGCCTCCACCCAGACCCGGCTGAAGTTGTCGAGGCTCCAGACCGCCGGAAGCCCCAGGGGATGCTGGAAGATCTCGCGCGTGGTCTTGAACGCCGAGAGTCCCATGAAGACCATCGGCGCGAGCACGAGGACGGCGTTGGCGATCAGGATCGCCTGTATCAGCGGCATCCACCGCGAGCGTCCGCTCATCCCATCTCAACCTCACGCCGCCGCAGGAAGACCGCGCCCACGGTCGAGACGGTCACCAGCATGATGAACATGAGGACCGCGATCGCCGATCCCACGCCGATGTCCTGCAGCCCGGTGTCCACCTCGCCGAACGCGGTGCGGTAGAAGAGCAATCCGAGCACGTCGGTCGCCCTGTTGGGCGCGCCCGAGACGCCCTGCACGACGTAGGGCAGCTCGAACCAGTTGAACGACCCTATGAAGGTGAGGATCACGATGATCGTCACCGCGGGCGCCAGCAATGGGAAGATGATCCGCCGGGTCACGTCCCACTCGCTGGCGCCGTCCAGGCGCGCCGCCTCCAGGTAGTCCTCGGGCACCGCGTTGATGCCCGCCAGGAACACAATGGTCGGGAAGCCCAGCCATCGCCACGCATTGATGAGCGTCAGGGTAATGAGCGCGATGCCCGGCTCGCCCAGCCACGGCCGCGCGAGCGCGCCGAGCCCCATGATCCCCATCGTCTTGTTGACCACCCCGAAGACCGGGTTGAGGAAGAGCGCCCATAGGAACCCTACGATCACCAACGAGAGCGTCACCGGCAGGAAGAATATCGCCCGGTACGCCCGCGCGCCCCACGGGTTGCGCGCCAGGATCAGCGCCAGCCCCAGGCCTGTCAGGTTCTGGACCAGCATCGTCAGGATGAAGACGATCACGTTATTCCCGAAGGCGTTCGCCAGCAGGCGGGGGTAGGGGAACGTGGTGAACAGCCGGATGAAGTTGCCCAGTCCGGCGAAGCCGCGCCGCCCGATACCCTCCCAGGAGTAGAGACTGTAGGCCAGCGCCGAGAGGATGGGATAGGTGACGAACGCGGCAAATAGCACGACGGCCGGCGCCAGAAAGATTGCCAGCCACAGGCGCCGGCCGGCGCGCATGCTCAGGCCGCGGCGGGGGCTGCGCCCCGCCCGGCTACCGTCCGCGGAAAGCGTCAACCCAGGAGCTCAACCCGCGCGTTACCTCTTCGCCCACCTGCGCCGGCGTCATCGTGCCGGCCATCATCCCCTGCAGCGCGCTCTGCAGCAGCGTGGATCCGGTCGGCGCCTGCCAGCGGAATCCCACCAGCATGATGTAGGGCGTCGCCTTCCGGTTCATCGCCTGCACCTGCTGCAACTGGGGGTTCTTGACCACCACGCCGGGCACAGCCGACATCTGCGCCAGCAGGTCGGTGAACATCTGCCCGAACTCCAGGGTGGCGGTGAAACGGATGAACTTGAGCGCCGCCTCCATGTTCGCTGTCTTAGCGTTTATGCCGTAGTTGCCGTCGGCGTAGGTCGAGACCCAGGGAATCTGATCGGCCCGCTCCGTCGGTCCGGGGAAGACGCCGAAATCGAGGTTCTTGTTCTGCGCCTTGAAGAATCCGATCTCCCACGACCCGCCGATGAACATCGCCGCCTGCTCGTTGATGAACATCTGCTGCATCGTGGCGTAGTCCACGCCCATGAATCCGGTGGGCATGTACGGCCGCAGCTCCAGCATCTTCGCCAGGGCGCTCGTGTAGGCCGATTCGCGGAACGTGGTCTGCCCGCGCGTGACCGCCTCAAAGAATGTGGTCCCGCCGTAGAAGTTGGGCGCGATCACGCCCGAGAGCACCTCGAGCGTCCAGCCCTCCTTGCCGCCGTTGGCCAGCGGGACGACGCCCTTTTCCTTGAGGGTCCGCATGACGGTGATGAACTGCTCCCAGGTCTTGGGCACCGCCAGGTTGTGCTGGGCGAAGATCTTCTTGTTGTAGAAGATCACCAGGGTCTGCGTGGCAAACGGCACGCCGTAGATGCGGCCGTCCTTGCGGCTGCGCGCGCCCGCGATCGTTTGCAGCGGGAACCGCTTGAGCTCGGGAACCTGCGCGAAATCCAGGGGCGCGATGAACCCGGGCGCCGCGAACGTCTCGAGGCCGCCGTACGCCCGCAGGTGTATGATGTCGGGCCCGCGTCCCGCGGTCAGCCCGGTCGAGAGGATCGTGTTGTACTCGGGCGCACGGAACGGGATGAACTCTATCTTGATCCCGGGATTCCGCTGCTGGAACAACCGGATCATCCGGTCGTACACCCACTTGTCCTCGGTCCGCCAGCTCCAGAAGGAGAGCTTCGCGGGCTCCTGCCCGAGGACACTCGCGGGGAAGAAGGTGGCAATGAGGGCCACCGCGATCATCGCCGTGCACAACCGTCGCATCACTTCCTGCACCTCCTTTGATCTTGCCACCCTGGAATACTACCGCCCCGGCGCTACCATCCCTGCGTCGTCCGCCCCCCGGCGTGCGGGGCCAGCGCCTGCACGAACCCCCGCGCGATCTCCCTGGGGTTGGTAATCGCGGTGCCCACCACCACGGCGAACGCCCCGCGGTCCAATGCCTCGCGCGCCTGCGCAGGGGTCTTGATCCGGCCTTCGGCGATGACCGGCACGCGCACACGCGCGGCAAGGGCCGCTACCAGATCGAAGTCGGGATTCTCGGGCGGAGGCGCCCCCGGGTCCACATAGCCCGACAGCGTGGTCGCCACCGCGTCGGCCCCCGCGGATGCGGCGGCCAGCCCGTCCTCGATGCCGGAGACATCCGCCAGTACCGGCAGGCCCAGTTCGTCGTGGATTCTAGCGATCAGCTCCTCCAGTCGCACACCGTCGGGCCTCCGGCGGCTGGTGGCGTCCAGCGCGATGATCGCCGCGCCGGAAGCGGCCACCACCTCGGCCTCGGCGAAGGTGGGCGTGATGAGGACCTGGCAGTCGTCGTAGGGCCGCTTGTACAGGCCGATGATGGGCAGGTCCACCGCGGCGCGCGCGGCGCGTATGTCCTCGGGTCCGTTCATGCGCAGCCCCAGCGCGCCGGCGCCGGATGCGGCCCGCGCCATCGCCGCCATGAAAACCGCTCCGTGGAGGGGGTTATCCGGCCGCGCCTGACACGACACGATCAGCCCCCCGCGCATCGCCGCCAGCGCCGGGTGGACGGTGAGGGAGTGGTGCGCCGCGGTTCCGTCCATGCGCGACTCCTCCTTATGCGCTACAATGAAAGGGTGACTACCCTGACCACACGCGAGGCCTACAAGCGCCTGCGCGATACCGCGAACGGCATCGATCGGGCGCTCGCGGTTGATCGCGGCTCGGTGCGGTGGCGCGACACCCCGGTACCCGGGGTGCTGTTCGGCCTGGCGCTGGGCGGGGCGCACGCCCTCATGTTCATGCCCTCCGGCTACATCGCCGGACCGGATTGGGCCGACCGCCTGCCCGGCCGCATCGAGGCCGCCCGCCGTTACCTGCTCGGTTTCCCGCGCCCGGCGCGGTAAGGCCTTTCCGGGGACGTATTCCGTGGCGCGGCTGCGTTTCCCTGTGGTCGGGCATCTTTGCGCGGGAGGCCCCCCAACGTGATAGTCGAGACACTGCAACTCGGTCCCATAGCGACCAACTGCTACATTGTCCGCGACGAAACCACCGGAAGAGCGACGGTCATTGACCCCGGGGGCGACGCCCCTCGCCTGATGGCGGTGTTGAAGCGCGGCAACCTCACGGTGGAAGCGATTGTCGCCACCCACGCCCACTTCGATCACATCGGCGCCGTGCGCGATCTCGTGCTTGCGACCGGCGCGCCCTTCCTGGCCGGCGAGGCCGAGGCCCCGGTGCTGGCGACCGCGGTCGAGCAGGCCCTGATGTTCTTCGGCATCTCCGTGTCGCCGCCGCCTGCGCCGGATCGCCTCCTGCGCGACGGCGATGAGCTGACGCTGGGGGGCGCCCTGTTCAGGGTCGCGCACACGCCCGGGCACAGCCCCGGCCATATCTGCCTGCTGGGAGATGGGGTGGCCTTCGTGGGAGACGTGGTCTTCCCGGGCAGCATCGGCCGCACCGACCTGCCGGGGGGAGATTACGACACCCTGATGCGTTCGATCGCCCGACACATCCTGACGCTGCCCGACGAGACCGTTCTCTACAGCGGCCACGGTCCGGAGACCACGGTCGGCCGCGAGCGCCGCACCAATCCCTTCCTGGTTGGGCTCGCTCCGGCGGCAGGTAGCTGACCTTGGGCACGGCGGCGCTGGGCACGGCGGCTTTGGGCGACGGCCTGCTCCTGCTCCACGGTGCCGGAGGCCGGGCGCTTGCCTGGCAGAACCAGCTCCTGGCGTTTCCCCGCGCGCGGGCAGAGGATCTGCCGGGCCGCGCCGACGGGACCCCGACAAGCGTGGACGGATTCCTAGGGGCGCTGCGCGGGGTGCTGGGACAGAGCGGCCCGCTGATTTTGGCCGGTCACTCGCTCGGCGGCGCGATCGCGCTGCGGTGGGCACTTGTCTACCCCGAGGAAGTCCGCGCGCTCGTGCTCCTCTGCACCGGGGCGCGGTTGAGGGTCGCGCCGCAGATCCTCGAGGGGATACGTGTTGCGGACCCCGCGGCAATCGAGCAGTTCGGCGCGATGTGGCTGGGGACGAGCCCGAAGCCGCGCCTGCGCGAGAAGTCGCTGGCGCTTCTGCACGCTGCGCCCCCGGCCGTGCTTGCAGCGGACCTGGAGGCCTCCGACGGGTTCGACGTGATGTCCGAGCTGGATCATCTGGCGCTGCCGGTGCTCATCATCTGCGGCGCCGAGGACCGGCTCACCCCGGTGAAGTACGGCCGCTACCTCCACGAGCGGATAGCCGGATCCGAAATGGTGGTCATCGAGCGGGCCGGGCACATGGTCATGCTAGAGCAGCCGGCTGCGGTGAACCTCGCGATGGGGGCGTTCCTGGAGCGACTCGACCGTGGCGCACCCGGCCACCAGGCACCACACCGCCAGGCACCACGCCGCGAGGCACCAGACCGGGAGGTGGGGGATGCGCGCGACGGTTGATCTCAACGCGGACGGAGGTGAGGGGTTCGGAGCCTACGCCATCGGCGCAGATGCCGAACTGCTGCGCTCGGTGACCTCGCTCAACGTGGCGTGTGGCGCCCACGCCGGTGACCCCGTGGTTATCCGCCGAACGATCCGCGCGGCCGTCGCGGCAGGGGTCGCGGTGGGCGCGCACCCCGGCTTCCCCGATCTCCAGGGGTTCGGCCGCCGGGCGATGCACATCGCCCCTGCGGATCTAGTGGCGATGCTGATCTACCAGATCGGCGCGGTCGCGGCGCTGGCCGCGTCCGAGGGCGCGCGGCTGCGGCACGTGAAGGCCCACGGCGCGCTCTACAACATGGCGGTCGCCGACGCGGCGCTGGCCGGAGCCATCGCAGAGGCCGCGGCCGCGTTCGAGGGGCTGTGGCTGTACGCGCCGCCCAGTTCGGCGATGGCCGCCGCCGCCGAATCCCGCGGGATTGCGGTGGCGTGTGAGGCGTTCCTCGACCGGGGTTACCTCCACGACGGCACGCTGGTGCCGCGCACCGAGCCGGGAGCCCTGCTGACCGATCCGGAACAGGTGGCCGCGCGCGCGGTGGCGCTGGCGACAGGAGGGACGATCACCGCGACGGACGGCGCCAGGATCCTGTTGCGGCCGCACACCCTGTGCGTCCACAGCGATACCCCGGGCGCCGGCGCCCTCGCGGCCGCGGCCCGCGCCGCGCTGGAGGCAGCCGGGGTGCGCGTGGCCCCGCCTTGGAGCGCTCCGTGATCCCACCTCGTGTGACCTCATCTCGTGTGATCCCGCCTCGTGCGGCGATCGAGGAGGGCGCGTGAGCCGGCGCCTGCTGGGCTATGTACTGGGGCACCGCCGCGCCTACCTGGTGGGGTTCAGCCTCAGCCTCCTCAGCACCGGGCTGTCCGTGACCAACCCGTGGGTGCTGCGGCTGGCCGTGGACGGCATCCGCTCCGGCGCCGCGCCGCGCCTGCTGGTGGGGCTGGCCATGGCGTACGTGGGGATCGCGTTGACCGGCGGATTCATACGGTACCACTGGCGCATGAAGATGCTGGGGGCCGGCCGGCGGATCGAGTACGAGATCCGCAACGACTACTTCGCCCACCTGCAGCGGATGCACCAGGCCTTCTTCCAGCACACCCGCACCGGCGACCTGATGGCCCGCGCGATCAACGACCTCAACACCATCAGCCGCCTTGTGGGCGTGGGCATCATGCACTCGTTCAACACCATCTTCATGTTCACCGCGGCCGGCACGCTGATGTTCACCATAGACCCGCCGCTGGCGCTGGTGGTAATGGTGATCCTGCCCATGGTCAGTCTGGTCTTCGTGCTGCTGGGCCGGCGGATCCACCGGCAGTACGAGCAGGTTCAGGAGCAGTTCAGCACGCTCTCGGCCCGCGCGCAGGAGAACTTCTCAGGGATCCGCGTCGTGAAGGCATTCGCGCAGGAGTCGGCCGAGATCGCCACCTTCGGCGTGATCAACCGCGAGTACATGGAGCGCTCGCTGCGGTTGGCCCGCACCTCCGGCGCGCTCTGGCCCGCGATGACGCTCATCCTCGGCGGCGCGGCCGCCGCGGTGCTGTGGCAGGGAGGCCAGGCCGTGGTCGCCGGCCGCATTACGCTGGGCCAGCTCGTGCAGTTCTTCGGCTACCTGATGATGCTGTCGTGGCCGATGATCGCGCTGGGTTGGGTGGCGACCATCGTTCAGCAGGGGCTTGCCTCGATGCGGCGGATCGAGACGATACTGGACAGCCGGCCGGTCATCGCCGAACCCCCGGAGCCGGCGCGGCCAGAGCGGTTGCGCGGTGAGATCGAGTTCCGCGACGTTTCGTTCGCCTACAATGGCGTGCCGGTGTTGCGCGGCATCAACCTCCGCATTCCCGCGGGAGCCACCGTGGCGATCGTAGGCCCGACCGGCTCAGGGAAGACCACGATGGTCTCGCTCATTCCACGCCTGTTCGACCCGACCGGCGGGACGGTGCTGGTGGACGGGATTGACGTGCGCCGTCTGAGTCTGGCGGCGCTCCGGGGAGGCATCGGGTTGGTGCCCCAGGAATCTTTCCTGTTCTCCGACACCCTGGAGGGCAACCTCGCCCTTGGGGTGGAAGGCGGCGACGGCAGCCGCGTGCGGGAGGCGGCGGAGACCGCGCGGCTGGCACCGGAGGTAGCCGGATTCCCGATGGGATACCAGACCGTGGTCGGGGAGCGCGGCGTCACCCTCTCGGGCGGCCAGAAGCAACGCGCGACGATCGCCAGGGCGCTGGCGCGTGACCCCGAGATCCTGATCCTGGACGACGCGCTCAGCAGCGTAGACACGCGCACCGAGGAGGAGATCCTCCATGCGCTGCGCCGGTTCATGGCGACGCGCACAAGTCTGATCATCTCGCACCGCATCTCGACGGTGCGCGGCGCCGACCTGATCGTGGTGCTGGGCGACGGGAGGATCGTCGAGCAGGGCACGCACGACGCGCTGCTGGCCTCCGGCGGGCTCTACGCCGACCTCTACCAGAAGCAGCTCCTGAAGGAGGCCCTGGAGGCCGACGAGGATTCGTCCCAATGAGCACCGCGTTCCACGAAGACGAGATCATCGGCGCGGCGTACGATGCGCGCCTGATGCGGCGGCTGTTGGGCTACGTGCGCCCGTACCGCGCCGCCGTCGTCCTGGCGGTTGTGCTGCTGCTGCTCACCTCCGCCGCCAGTCTGGTGGGTCCCTACATCGTGCGGATCGCCATTGACGATCACATCACGCCCGGACGGCTGGAAGGGCTCGGGGTGGTCATTCTCGCCTACCTGGTGGCGCTGACCGCCGCCTTCATCCTCCGATACGCCCAGACCTACATGATGGCGCGCGTCGGGCAGCACGCGATGTACGACCTGAGGATGGAGCTGCTCACCCACCTCCAGCGGCTCTCGGTCGGCTTCTACACGCGCCAGCCGGTCGGCCGACTGGTCACCCGCGTCACAAACGACATCGAGGCCCTCAACGAGATGATCACCCAGGGCGTCGTGGCCATCTTCGGCGACCTGGTGACGCTGGTGGGCATCGTCGCCATCCTGCTGTACCTCGACTGGCGCCTGGCGCTGGCCACCATGCTGGTGCTGCCGGCCATCATCCTCTTCACCGCGCGGTTCCGGGCGGTGGCGCGCGAGGCCTACCGCGCGATCCGGGTGCGCCTGGCCCGCATCAACGCCTTCCTCAACGAGCACATCATGGGAATGGGGATCGTCCAGCTCTTCGGCCGCGAGGCACGGGAACAGGCGCGTTTCGAGGAGCTGAACCGCGACCACCTGGCGGCCACCATGGTATCGCTTCGGTCGTTCGCGGTCTTCCACCCCGTGGTGGGCGCGATGAGCGCGGTGGCGGTGGCGATCATCATCGGCTACGGCGGCGCGCAGGCGCTGGCAGGAACGATCAGCGTGGGGCTGGTGGTGGCGTTCGTCCAGTACGCCCAGCGGTTTTTCGAACCGATCGAGGACCTGGCCGAGAAGTACAATATCCTGCAGGCAGCCATGGCCTCAGCTGAGCGGCTCTTCCGCCTGCTCGACGAGCCGGTCGAGGTGGAGGATCCACCGGCGCCGCTGCGCGTGGATCGCGTGCGGGGGGAGATCGAGTTTCGCAACGTCTGGTTCGCCTACGAGTCCCTCCCGGAGCATGACTGGGTGCTGCGGGACGTGTCGTTCCACATCCGGGCGGGCGAGAGCGTGGCGTTCGTGGGGCACACCGGCGCCGGTAAGTCCTCGATAATCAACCTGATCACGCGGTTCTACGACCCGCAGCAGGGATGCGTGCTGGTGGACGGCAGCGACGTCCGGGGGTGGGATCAGCGCGACCTGCGCCGGCACATCGGGCTGGTCCTCCAGGATGTCTTCTTGTTCGCCGGGACGATAGAAGATAACATCCGGCTGGGGACCTCCTCGATTACCTCAGAGCAGGTGCGACGCGCGGCCGAGTTCGTCAACGCCGCCCGGTTCATCGAGCGGATCCCAGGAGGGTATCAGGCCCAGGTGCAGGAAAGAGGCTCCACGCTCTCGGGCGGCCAGAAGCAGTTGATCGCGTTTGCCCGGGCGATCGCCCATAACCCGGAGGTCCTGCTGGTGCTCGACGAGGCGACCAGCAGCGTGGATACTGATACCGAGATCCTGATCCAGGACGCGTTGAGCCGCGTGATGCAGAACCGGACCTCGATTATCATCGCCCACCGGCTCTCGACGATCCAGCACGTGGACCGCATCCTGGTGATTCATAAGGGCCGCATCGCCGAGGAAGGCACGCACCGCGAGCTGCTATCGCGCGGTGGCATCTACACCAAGCTCTACCACTTGCAGTACAGAGACCAGGAGCTGCGACATGACGCCTGAAGTCAAACCGCTGTTGAAGAAGTTGCGCGAGACTGCGATCGAGGCATTGGAAGAGCGTCGCGGGCTGGTAGCCTACTCAAAGATGGATGCCTACGAGATGGACCGGCTGGCCCGCAAGGTCGAGCAGGAGGCGCTGGAACAGATCCGGTCCGCGCTGCCGGATGCCTCGGTCTTACTTGAGATCCAGCAGATCCAGGACCGGCTGCGGCAAATGGATGGGAAGCTGGCCGAGCTGGATGCGCGGGAGGAGATCTCGGACCGGTCGCGCCAGCTCGAGCGCGACGACATCATCTGGAGGGCGTTTGAAGAGGTGGTCGTCCTTCTGGGGATTGAGTAGGAACTACTTCCGGCGCCGGCCGCCGCGCTTCGCCTCGGTGTTGCGCTTCAGGTCGAGCAGCCGTTCCTCGCTTTCCTTCAAGAAGGCTTTCAGCTTGTCGTCGAACGAGGTGCGCGCCCGACCCCGCACCTGACGCTCCTCGGGCGAGAGCGCCTGCTTGACCGAAAGGTCGAGTTTGCCCTTGTCGTTGAGGCCGAGGATCTTGACCCTGACCTTCTCCCGTTCCTTCAGGTAGTCCTTGACGTCCTTGACATAGGTGTCGGCGATCTCGGAGATGTGCACCAGACCGCTCTTGCCTTCGGGGAGTTCAATGAAGGCACCATAGTTGGTGATCTTGACCACCGTGCCCTCGACGATGCTTCCTGTTTCCAAAGCCATGCTCTAACAGACACGCCCCTTTCTTTCCAAGATTCCGGCGCGCGATGGATTATACCCGCGCCCCGCCAGGAGTGTCAACGCGGCGAGGGCGTGGGACGGACCAGGATGATGGCGATCTCCCCCGGCCGGATGAGCCCCAACTGCTCCCTGGCCATCCGCTCTATGTACTCCGGTGTGTTCAGCAGCCGAATCTCCTCGCGGAGCTGCGCGATCTGCTTCCTTAGGGTGTCCCGCTCCTGGACCATGACCCCCAAGTCGCGCCGCACCTTGAACCCATCCCAGTAAGCCCCGCCGAACGCGGCCGCCACCGCCAGCAGCACGCCTGTGGCCACGAGCGGTCCGGCCCAGCGCGGGATTACGCGGCGGGGAATGCCCGGGGGCAGGATAGGGCGGCGCGCTTCTGCGTGTGCCATGACGTATGCTGTGACGAAGGGACGACTCCGGCAGGCTGCCCCACCTCGCGATTCGCGGGCGCGGCCCGGATTCCTGCTGGGGTCTCACAGCCCAAGAGTACGCACGAAGTCAATTGGCCGGACAATGGGGATTCCGGAGTAGGTCCCCAACCCGAGAAGATGCCGGTCTCCTGACACGATCAGATCGGCCCTTCCTGCAACCGCGCATTCAAGCACGCGATTGTCAGGCTCATCTTCAACCACGGTGAGCCTGACCGCGGGCCGCACGACGGTGGACCGGCGCGCGATCTGCTTCACGTACGCAGTGATGTCCCCCTCGGGGAGGCGGAACTTCTCGCGGAGGGCCCGCGCAAGCTCGACCAGGAGCGCAGGCGAAGTGATCAGCCTAAACTGACCCCGCAGCGCAGCACGGTAGACCAGTTCGGGCGGGCCTCCGAAGAGCGCCGAAATGAGCACGTTGGTATCAAGGACTGCTCGCAGCGGGTTCACCTCGCAGGCCTACCTCGTAACAGGCCTACCCCTGGTGGAGAATCCGGTCCACGTCATTCTCGGACTGGATTTCCAGGCCCGCCGCGCGCGTCTGCCGCCGGGCCGCCCGCTGGAGACCGGCGAACTGCCGTTCCTCGCGGACGATCTGGTACGCCTCCCACATGTCGCGCAGCAGCTCGCTCTTCGTCTTCTGCTCCGCCTGTGCGGTCTGCTCGATCGCACGGGCGATCTTAGGGGGAAGCGAGAAACCCATGACCCTGGTTGTACGGCCCATCCCAGCCACCTCGTTATAACTTAGTATAACTCAAGGCGGCTGGGTTGTGAAGGGCCTTCTGCCTACTTCCGCGCGCCCACCGGGAACGCAGCCCATCCCGCGTAGCGGGCCCGGTCGCCCAGCGCCTCCTCGATCCGCAGCAACTGGTTGTACTTGGCCACGCGCTCGCTGCGCGACGGCGCGCCGGTCTTGATCTGGCCGGCGCCGGTGGCCACGGCCAGGTCGGCGATCGTGGTGTCCTCGGTCTCGCCGGAGCGGTGGGAGATGATCGAGGCGTAGCCCGCCGCCCGCGCGATCCCAATCGTCTCGAGCGTCTCGGTCAGCGAGCCGATCTGGTTGAGCTTGACCAGGATCGCGTTGCCGACGCCCTCGGCGATGCCGCGGCGCAGCAACCGGGGATTCGTGACAAACAGGTCGTCGCCCACGATCTGCACCGTGCTGCCCAGCCGCTCGGTCAGCGCCTTCCAGTCGGGCCAGGCGTTCTCGTCCAGGCCGTCCTCGATCGAGACGATGGGATAGCGCTCGGCCAGAGCGGCCAGGAACTCGATCACCTCAGGCCCAGTGCGCCTCAGGCCCTCGCCCGCGAAGTTGTAGGCGCCGCCTCCGGTGCCCTGCGCGCCGCGCTCGAAGAAGCTGCTCGCCGCCACGTCGAGCGCCACCGCGATGTCGCGACCCGGCCGGTAGCCCGCCGACTCTATCGCCGCCAGCACCGCCTCGATCGCGGCCTCGGTGGACGGCAGGTCGGGCGCGAACCCGCCCTCGTCGCCCACCGCGGTGCTCATGCCCTGGGCGTGCAGCGCCTTCTTCAAGTGGTGGAAGACCTCCACCCCGGCCCGCAGCGCCTCGGCGAACGTGGGCAGTCCGGCCGGGGCGATCATGAACTCCTGGACGTCAATCCTGTTGTCCGCGTGCGCGCCGCCGTTGATGATGTTCATCAGCGGCACAGGAAGCAGGCACGCCGCCTCACCGCCCAGCGACCGCCACAGCGGCTGCCCCCGCGAGGCGGCGGCGGCCTTGGCCACGGCCAGCGAGACCGCCAGGATGGCGTTGGCGCCGAGCCGGCTCTTGTTCTCGGTGCCGTCCATCTCGAACATCGCGCGATCTATCGCGGCCTGGTCGAAGGGATCGGCGCCGGACAGCCGGGGAGCGATCTGCTCGCGCACCAGGGCGACGGCCGCGCGCACGCCCTTGCCCAGATAGCGTGCCTTGTCGCCGTCGCGCAGCTCCAGCGCCTCGTGCTCGCCTACCGATGCGCCCGAGGGCACCGCGGCCCGGCCGACGGCGCCGTCGCTTAGCGTGACGTCGGCCTCGACGGTGGGGTTGCCCCTGGAGTCAATGATTTCGCGTGCGGTGATGCCGGTGATTGTGGGCATGAATATCACTCCTGTCTTTCCGATGTTGGCGTTCGACCTGTCTCGTACGGTTTACCACACTACATCGACGTCCGGGGTCCTTCTGAACACAGCGTCCCGCGAGAGGAGCTTTGACCTTGTAGCCTTCGCCGTTGCGGCAATGATCCTATCGGGCATGTCTGGGATGATGGTGGCCGGAATGGAACGAAGCTGATCTACCACCTCAAGATCGAGCGGAATCACGCGGTAGTTCTCGGGTCCTTTGGCAAGGTCGGCCAGCAGGCGGCCGATGAGAGCTGCTGGAATGACGCCCCTTTCGCTCAGATAGACCAGTTCAACCAGCACGATGCTCGGAATTGCTATGACCTCTCGGCCATCGTCGGCTAGGGTGAAGATACGTCTGGCTCGGGGCCCCAACCGTCCCTTAGGCCGCTTGGGCCGTTCCCCGGAGGCCTCCTGAAGATGCCAGATGAGCCCGTGGCTGTCGGTGGTATACATCCCTTGGGCCTAGCGACCGGCCAGCTTTCTCCACACCTGAGCGCGAACCGCGCGCAGTTCACGCGCGGACACGCTCGGAGTGTCTTTCCAAAGCCCGCCGAGGCGCACGATGTTGCGATGCTCGCTTCCGGCGAGGCGCAGGAACTCCTCGTGACCGATCAGGACCGCTTTGGGCCGACCCCGCGAGGTGAGAATGACAGGTTCGTGGCCGTAGGCGGCCCTGTTGATTACTCGGGAGAGATCCCGCTTCGCCTCGACTATGCTCACCCTGTCCATCCGCTGGCTCCAGTTGCTCTCCCTAAAAGAGTCATTATGGTGATTATACCCCTTATTGTTAGCGTACCCCTGATCCAGGCCCGCGTCAACCGCGGGGCAGAGCGCCCCTCACCACGCCTCCAGCGTGCGCCGATCCTCAACGATCTCAAACGGCGGCTCGGGAGACGGTCGCCCCTCGGGCAGGCGCAGCACCTTCACCACGAGATGCCGGGGGCCGAAGTTCACCTCAACCAGATCGCCCACCTCGACCTCGGCGGCGGGCTTGGCCCGGCGGCCGTTCAACGTGACACGCCCAGCGTCGCAGAGGCGGTTCGCCATGGCGCGGCGCTTCACGAGGCGGCTGGATTGGAGGAACTTGTCTAGGCGCATTGTGTACCCATCGGTACCAGTCGCGCGGGCATCCTGCCGGACCTCACTCAGGCGAACAAGAGCTGGCTTTCCAGATCATCTACGGACAGGCGGGAGAGAAGCCTGCCTACCCTTGTGGCGATCTCCCCAGGCGGGCGCCGGCGGACAACAATGATGCCCGCGTGGGCTTTTCTACCCTCTTGCCATTCCCGGTGGAGACGTTCGAAATCGGCCCGGTTGTGAGTCAGAAGAGCGCGGCGATGCTCGGCTCCGAAGCCCAGTTGCTGGTGGTCGGACCAGCCGAGCTGTCCTGTGTCCCTGGCGGTTACGATGTCGAATCCTCGTGCCTGGAGGATGGCGGCCACTACCACCGACACGTCTTCGTCGAGGTAGAGGCGCGCGGGCGGCCTAGGCATCCGGACGTGCTGCTGGATGCATCAGATCGTCGCCGACCTGGTTGCGGTTGATATGGCCCTGAATCTCCGCCTGGTGATCAGCGAAAAAGCTCAGAGCGTCAAACACCTGCGCAAGCCCGAGGTGTGGAAGGTGTCCGGGGATCTCCTCAGGGGTGACCCCGAGCCGCCACAGTTCGACAACGGCCCTTACCGGCGTACGTGTGCCCCGGACGATGGGCTCCCCACCCAGGATGCTGTCGTCCCGTACGACATACCGGTGCTCGGTTGCGGTAACCATGGCGCCCTCCCCCGTCAAGTGCGCGATGCCGAAGTGGCCCTCGAGCGGACACATCTCGCGCCCATTATATCGGCCAGCTACCCACTTGACACCAGGCGGTTCCGGAAATCAGCCGCTCCTGCGTGCTCTTCAAGGAAACCCGCCAGCGCGCGCATCTGTCTCGACCTGGGCGAGTGCGCGCTTGTCACGAATGGTTACAGAAGTTACAATGTATTCGGCCCGGGGCTGGCGACCGCGAACCGGTTGTTGATCCGATTGCCGCAGGGCCTCCATGGGAGGGAGGGATGCGGAGCATGCTCAAGTCCACGCCCGTCAGCATCCGCCTCAGACCGGAAACGTATCGGATGGCCGTCGAGATGGCCCGGCGGACATCGCGGTCGCTCAGCGCGGTCCTCAGCGAGCTGACCGAAGAGGCGCTGCGCACCCGCCGTTATGCCGGTATCGCGTTCGCCGGCGCTCCGGGGGAACGCCGCGCCCGCATCGAAGGGGCTGGTCTCGACGTGTGGGAGATCGTCGCCGTCCACAAGGCCTGCGGGGAGGATACGCAGCGGACCCTCCAGATCCTGGAGCACCTCAGCCCGCGGCAGGTCGAGGCGGCTCTCCGGTACTCCCGCGCTTACCCCGAGGAGATCGAGGCGCTGGTGGCTGAGAACGAGCGCTCACCAGACGAGTGGGAGCGCCTGTATCCGCATCTGACGCCGCTCAGTGGGTAGCAACAGCGTAGGTGCCGGTTTCCCCGGGGAGCTGCCTGTGCGGCTGTGGCTTGACGAGATGGTCCCCGCCGAAGTCGCCCGCCAGTTGCGCCGGCGCGGGTACGACGTGCAGGCCGCGCAGGAACCGGAGCACCGGTGGGCGTGGGGCCTGGAGGACGCCGAGCAACTCCAGGCCGCGACGCGGGTTGGGCGGGCCCTGGTCACCTTCAACCTGCGGGACTTCGTCCCGCTGTCCCAGCAGTGGGCCGAAGCCGGCAGGGAGCACGCAGGCATCATCCTGGTCCACGCCAGGGCGGTTCAGCCCGGTGAGATCGGCGCGCTGGTCCAGAGACTGGCTGCGCTGCTCGACGCCACTCAGGATGATCAGGGGCTGGAGAACCGCGTCGTCTTCCTGCGTTAAGAACCCCGCAGGCGAAGTGTGCTACAATGTAGCGTAGAGGTGACAAGAATGCCTGTGGTTAGGCCGGTTTCAGTGAGGCTAGAGCGAGAGGTCGACGCCGAGGTGCGCGATATTGCCCGCCGGGACGACAGGCCCCTCGGCCGGGTCATCAACGAGCTCCTTGACCGTGCGCTGCGAATGCGGCGGTTTCCGGGAGTCGTCTTCGTAGATGGGCCGGCCGGGGTCAGAGCGCACCTCAGCGGCAGCGGGCTCGACATCTGGGAGATTGTGGCGCTGGCGCGCGCGTACGGATCCCCTGAGAAGGCCCGCGAGGCGCTGCCCACATTGTCGGAAGCCGACATGCGGCTGGCCCTGGCGTATGGGGGCACCTATCCGGACGAGATCGAAGAGCGCATCCGCCGCAACGAGCGGCCCATGGAGGACCTAATGCGCGAGTACCCGTTCGTTCGGAAGATCCCCGCGTAGGTGCCGCCTCGCCTGCTGCTCGATGTTCACTTCTCACGAGCCGTCGCCTACGCGCTCCGTTCCCGAGGATTTGACGCCGTGGCTGCTCAGGACGATGCCTTGCTCCGCAGCCGCAGCGACGAGCACCTGCTGGCAGCGGCTGCCGAGCAACGGCGCGCGGTGGTCACGTACAACATCAACGATTTCGTCACCTTGGCGCGCGCGTGGGTTATGGGTGAACGCGGGCACTTTGGGATTGTACTGGTGCACCCTGGAACGATCGCCCAGGCAGACATCGGAGGGCAGGCACGAGCCCTTGAGCACCTCCTGGCGTCACTTCCCACAGAGGACGCGCTCAGGGGCGTGACGGTGTTTCTCGGGAAGCCCGATCTCTAGAAACGGCCTTCCTGGTCCGAACTCCCCCGTCCCCGTCCCTGGACCTCGTCCGCGCTTCGCCTTCGGCTATCCAGATTGGGTGGCCCTGTAGATCTTGCTCCAGTGTCCAACGAGATGGACGATGACAGTCTGCTCAGGTCGCCGCCGAGAGGCTCAGGGGCAAGACAATCCCTCACCAGGCCCACCCGGCCCTCTTTGCAACTTCCTGCCGCAGGATAGCCGGGCAGGAAAGCGGAAACAACGTCCTGCCGAAGCACTCCCTGAGGAGAGAAGATGAGCACCAGGACCGCAAGCACCGTTCTGCGCGGCCTTGCATACACCGCCGCCGTGGTGGCGATCATCGCAGCGGCCGCCCCCACCGCAGCCCCTCAACCCAGTCAGCCGTTCTCCGAGGACAACGCCAAGAACCTGATCCGGGGAGCGCTCCTGCAGTACTTCGACGCCGAGTCGGTCCTTGAGATCTCTGCCTCAGGTACGGTCCTGTTAGGCGATGTCCTTGTAATCGAGGACCTGCTGGTCGTAGGCAGGCCCGTACTGCTGCGCGGTGTCCGCGGAGAGGTACTGGTTCAAGCGGCCGGGCTTCATCTCGACATGCCGGCCCTGGCCGGTCGGCAGATCCGGGTCGTGATACTGGGGAAGGCGACCGTCGTGGGGAAGAGCACCGCGAGGGATATCCAGGAAGGACTGGCCAGGACGTCGCCCAACATCCTCAGGCCGACGGTGAGGTTCCAGGTGGGTCAGTTTGAGGTGGCGGCGACGATCAGGCAGGAGGCGAAGCTCTATCCTGCTCTGGTGAGGGGGAACCTGACGGTCGAGCAGGAGCAGCGAGTGCGCGTGGTGGTCACCGAGGCGCAGGTTTTGGGCAGCGACGTCCCCCGGGGCATGATTGAGAAGGAGCTGGCCAAGCTGAACCCCGTGTTGGACCTCTCGAAGTGGCCGTTCAACCTGCGCATCCAGCGGCTGGTGCTCCACAACGACACGGTTGAGGTGCTGGCCGCGAGCGGGCAATAGACACACATCGCGCCCACGTGCGGGGCTACAGGTCCAGATCCGCGGGGTAGTCCTGCTCACCCCGGTACTCGACGTTCTTGGAGACGATCGCCCGCAGGACCCGCTTGTCGTATCCGGCGCGCTCCAGGGATCGCAGCATGGACAGCGTGTCCTTCGGGAGGCACTTCCCAGAGAACCCGCGGCTGTCGCCCCACGAGGCGGTGTGCATGGGGCCCACGCGGGGGTCCAGCATCCACAGGTCCCTGGCTTCCCAGTACGGCACGCCCCACGCGGCGCACGCCTCCCGCATCTCGTTGGCGAACATGACCTTCCAGGCGATGAACTCGTTCTCGAACGCCTTCACCGCCTCGGCGATGCGGGCCGACGTGACGCGGTACTGCTTCATCGGGCCGGCGATGGGGGCGAATAGATCTACCACCCGCTCACAGTCCGCCGGATCTCCGCCGAAGATGTAGAAGGGGCACTCGATCTCGTCCCGCATGAAGCCGTACGGAACCCAGTACTGCGGCTCGCCCACGTACTCCGGGGAGAACACGATCGGCTTGCCCGTCTTCGCCTTAAGCTCGTCGGTCGTCCCGACCGGGACGGTTGAGCGGAGCAGTATCGTGCCGGCCTCGATCCATCCGACGGCCTCTTCCACAATCGTTGTATCGCACGAGCCATCCGCGCGCATGGGCGTGGGCACGCAGACGGCCACCAGGGCGCTTCCGTTGATGTCGTCCCGGCTACCGTGCCCATTCGGTGGATCGTAGATGGTCACCTCATACCGGTGTCCGAAGAACGCCTCCATCGCCTGCCCGACGCGCCCGTAGCCTACGATGCCGACGCGAGATGTGCCGATCCGAGACATATTCTCACCTCAGTCAGGTGTCCCTGGACACCTTCTCGGCTTCGCTGATGGTGCTGCTACTACCTGCGTTGCGATCGCGCAGCGGCCGCCTCCACGCTGGGGCCTTTGCCTCACTCATAATCGTGTATCGCGTGATCGAACTACTACTGACACCTGAGGCTCTCTTAGGGGGCAGACCACCGCAACCGAACGCAATTACGCCCCCGCCGGAGCTGCGGCGCAGATCCACTCCGCCGCACCCGCAAGGGAGTCGGCCGCGAAGTCGAACGTCTCGGGTCTTGGCTCGTCGTAACCATAGCAGGCAGCAATTTCAACTTCATACTTGACGTACCTTTCAACCGACTAGTACTCTTACCAATGATAAGGCAAATTGGAGGCGAGAAATGCGTACTTACGCTCGTACGACGAAGGCCAAGATAACCCTGACGCTGAGCTCTGATGTGGTATGTCAGCTCGACGCTCTGGCACGCGCGCCGCAATCTCGCTCTCGTAGCCATCTTGTGGAAGAGGCTCTGCGTCGGTGGCTTGACGAACGCGTCCAGGAGAATATCGAGCAGCAGACTGAGGAGTACTACGGCTCTCTATCGCCCGCCGAGCGCGAACAAGACAGAGAGTGGGCCGCACTCGCAGCCGAGGCAGCCCGACAACTGTGGGACAAGTAACGCTCCGTGTCGTATCCACGCCGAGGTGAGATCTACCTGGTCACCCTACCCGGGCACCCTGCCGATCCTAAGGCGCGACCCGCCCTGATCGTGTCAATGGACGTCCGTAACCGCCTGGCGAATGATGTGATGGTGGTGCCGCTGTCCACGACTCTCCGCGCGGCCCCGACCCACGTCGAACTGCCCGCAGGGGAAGGTGGCCTGCGGGAAACTTCGATGGCCAAGTGCGAGCAGGTAACCACCCTGGATAAGTCGTTCCTGATTCGTGGCCCCTTCGCTGGAACCATCAGTCCCGCGCTCATGCGGGAAATCGAAAAAGCGATCCAGCGGGCTATTGGCATTCCCGTCGCGTGACCGGCGAAATCCGGCGGCATTGGGGTAGCCCTGAGGAGTAGTGCTTCTCTCCGGTGCGCCACTTGCTCACCACCTCCCGCCGGGTCTAAGCGAAGCTGCGCAGACCGAGGCGCAGGACGCGGCGTCACTCGGCGTGGTCGGAGACCAGAAAGGTCGCCGAGCGCCTGAGGCGGAGGAAGCGCGCCGCGGGCACCGCCATGAACCTGGCGAGGAGGCGCTCGACCGCCGACTCGCTGATGCGCAGCGCGTCCATGAGCTGGTTGACAATGTGGACCACGTCGTACATGGCGTACCCAAGGCTCTTGGCCGGGATGGCGCGGGGGTCGGCAAGGTTGATCGAGTCTATGGGATGGCGGGAAACCGGTACCGCGAAGCGGGTCTCCGTGACGATCTCCTCGTCGTCGTAGGCCAGGACCGTGGTGTGCCGGGTGCGCACGGTGTCGCCGTTGACCCCGTCCAGATCTATGCTGTAGGATTCATACAGGGTCATGTGCACACGACACTGCAGAAGGGACGAGAGGCCATGACAAAGCGCAGGGTGAACTTGACTCTGCCCGAGAACTTGTGGATCAATCTGCGCGCGCGCGTTCCCGAGCGCAAGATCAGCGAGTACGTCGCCGAGGCGACGGCGGCGCGGCTGGCCGAAGAGGAGAGGGCCATCCTAAGAGAGCGTCTCAAGGACCAGTACGTGGCGCGGGCGGCTCAAGACCACAAACTGGCCGAAGAGTTCTTCGCCGCCGAGCAGGAGACCACTGATCGGATCGGAGCCTGAAAGACCTGTGCGCACCTACAGGCGCGGCGACGTCTGGCTGGCCAACCTGGATCCGGTCATCGGCTCGGAGCAAGGAAAGACTCGCCCGGTTGTCATTGTCCAAAACGACGTGGCGAACGAGTACAGCCCGGCGGTCATCGTTGCGGCCGTGACCACTGTGCTCGGCCCCAAGGAATATCCCACGGAGGTGCGGGTGCGGGCCCCAGAGGGCGGATTGAAGAGGGATTCTGCGATCCTGCTCAACCAGATTCGCACCATTGACCGATTCGCGCGGCAAGCCCCGGACTTCAGGCCGGGGAAGGATAGCGCGAGGTGTGGTACAATGTTCATGCGGCCAACGCCGCCTACCGCAGGGCATGCGGGAAGTAACGCCGGGGAGATACGAGCAGCCGATCAGGCACTCGGCCCAGGAACCCACCGAAGCGATCCCGCCAGGGATTGCCGTAGGAATCCCCCGGCTTCAGGTGGGGGAGGATGTCAAAAGCGGCGCATGGTCGAGCGCTGAGGAACTCTCGGCCTAGAGACGATGAAGAGGCTGGACGAAGTCCTGAAGATCAGCCTGGCGCTGGTACCGATCTGAGGGATTCCGGTCGCGCGCCGGCAGAGCGAGGAGATCCTCCGCGAGATCTTCGTCCGGAAGAGGACTTCCCCGTGAAGCGCACCCTGGCCGACACCGGCCCGCTGGTGGCCTTGCCGTAGAGGCTGCCGGCGGACTCCGGGGATGCGGTGCACTATCGCTGTGGAGCGGGCCGCGTTGGCTCATCCATCGGGATCCCCGGCGGCGCGCCACGCAGCGAGCGCTTCGCGGAGGGAGGCGGCGGGCCTTCCGGGCAGCGGGACGAGACGGGCCACAGGAGCGCCGTTGCGCTCGACGATGAAAGAATCCCCCCGGTAGCGCACTCTGCCCAGAGCATCGCCGAGCCTGCGGGCCAATTCGGTTGCAGAAATCCGGCGCTCCATATTCTGAATCATGCGTAATTCCATGCAAGCTGTAAAGCCCGGCGCGAACCGCGCCGCGCGGAGCTTCCGCCTGCGGAGGCTCTTCAGGATCACGCCGCCGGGTGGTCGAGCGGCCGATCGGCCTGGCCCTGGCGCCTGAGCAGCAGCGCGCCCAGCCCCATGGTGACGGCGAGGATCCAGGCCGTGGACGCGACGACCCCGGCCATCCGCTGCTGCACCCTCCTCACGCTGAAGAAGAGGAAGTTCACCGTCATCGGCAGCGTGCTCGCGGCCAGCAACAACAGGATGGACCGGGCGCTGTCGAGAGCGTATCAGACAAGCCGCGCCTCGTCGTGAGAGCCGTGCGCAAACAGCGACATCGAGGTCGTCAGTTGACCACCAGCAGCGGCAGCAGGAACACTGGTGCGCCCCGCAGGATCGCAGCCACGTATGGAGATAGCAGACTGGCCCGCTTGATGCGGTAGCACCCCCGGTGCTACCCTCAGCGCGTGGGAAGCGCGAGACATGGGGTCTTCGCCGCACGGAGGTGAGCGGGCACCTGTCACATTTCGAAGGACCAATTCGTTGGACCCGTCATGCCCAGCACGACCGCCTCCCTAGGCTTGTCGAAACGGGCAGGGTGCGTGATCTGGCAGATGTTGAGGAGATCCTGCGATCCCCTGAACGCATCGTGCAGGCGAAGATGGGGCGCCGAGAGGCCCAGCAGCGACGTGGCGGCGGCCTCCTGCGCATTGTCTTCGTGGAGGAGAAGGGTAGCCGTGTTATCATTACGATGAACTGGACGACAAAGGTCGATAGGTACTGGAAAGGGAGTGCCATAGATGAAGGTCACCTATGATCCGGAAGCGGATGTTCTGTACATCCTCCTGCGCGAGGAGGCACGCGAGGCGGACACCGAGGAGATCCGTGGGGGGGTGACCGCAGCGTTCGACCAGCATGGACGCCTCATCTCGCTCGAGTACATTGGCGCTGCAGCAGACGGCTTGGTCGTGGACGATACCATCAGGGTATCCGTGGTCAACTATCCCGGGCGTGCAAAGACGAGAGCGTAACTCCACTCATCAAGCAAGAAGGATGCCGGCCGGTGCGCTCGTCCCCATGGGCCTAGAGCAGCCGGCGATCGAAGGCAAGACGGGCAAGCAGTACAAGCGCAACTGAACTTTGTGCCGCGAACCACCCCAGACCCGCCCCCAACAGCCCCATGCGCGGGAGGAGCAGCACGCTCAGCCCCAGTGTCACGACCAGGATACAGAGGGTGCTGCCCACGACCCCGGCCATCTTCTGCTGCACCCTCCTCACGCTGAAGAAGAGGAAGTTCACCGTCATCGGCAGCGCTTGAATTGGGGTGACGCGCGCGGGCCGGTCCGGCCGCTACGGTCCGGCCGGCAGGGCTACGGAATCAGCTTGATGTCCGGGAACACGGCGCGAAAGACGGCGGGGTCCAGGGTGAGCACCGCCAAGCCGTGGTGCTCGGCATGGGCGGCGATCAGGAAATCGCCCACGATGCGGCGTGGCAGGGCACCGTCGCGCCGCTTGCGGGCGTACTCACCGAATGCGCGCCCGGCGCGCTCCCACACTTCAGGCGGCATGGACCACAGCACTTCGATCTCGGCCCGCTCCAGGAAGGTCCGCAGCCCCTCCCAGCTCCGCGAGGCGACAAGCTCCGCGTAGACCACCGGACAGATGACCGGCGGCTGCGATCCCGCCACAGACAGCCTCCGCCTGGCCTCTTCGTGCAGGGCGTCCCGGGAGTCGAACGCCGCGAGGATGGCGCTGGTGTCAAGGCTGATCATCGCCCCACCGCAGTCTCCGCACGTGGCCTGTCGCGTCTCCGCCCGTCTCCTCGGAAAGAGCACGGAAGTCGAACTCTTGCAGCAGCGCCTCGATCACCTGCCCTATGTCGGGCCTGACTTTCCGGAGCTCGATGTGTTCACCGGCAGTCGTCACCTCCAGACGGTCGCCCGCCTTGATGCCGAGGGCCCGCCGGACCTGCGCGGGCAGCGTCAGCTGAAACTTGCGGCTTACGCGGGAGAATGCCATCGCTTTACCAGCTTACCAAGCGCCGTTCGGCAAAGCAAGGCTTGCTTTACATGCTTGGTGGCCCCCGCATTCGCAGCGTGCCATATCTGTGCAAAATGTACATCTTGTGCTATCATGCCTGTGAGGTGATCGGACGTGCTGGTCCCCACGAGGTTCTCAGAAGCCCGCAGCCGGTTCAGCCGGTTGTTCGATGAGGCCGTGGAAGAGCTGCGGCCGGTGTTGGTCCGCCGAGGAGCCCGACAAGAAGCGGTGCTCGTGAGCCGCGAGAATCTCGATGCGCTTCTGCAGTCGTTCACCCTGCGGCCCCAGGTCCTGCACGAAGAAGATGGCTCGGTGACGATAACGGTGGACGAATTGGACTGGGCCGTCAACGCTGCGTCAGTTGAGGAGGCAGTGAGCGCCCTCGTCTCCGACCTGCGCCAGTACGCGGAGGACTATCTTGAGCGGGCATCGCTGTTTCTACGCGCGCCCAACCGCCGTTCTCATTTCCCCCATGTGCTCAAGATTGTGCTCGCTCGCGATGAAGAAGAGGTCCGCCACGGGCTGCTGGGCCTGTAGTGCCTCCCACGTTTCGTGACCTCAAGCGGTTCTGCGAGCGCGATCGTTGGGCGCTCATCCGGTCAACGGACCATTGGTACTACGAGAAAGTGCTCCCGGACGGCCGCATACTCCGCACCAAGGTGAGCCGCGCGCTCCACCGGGAGATTCCCGGGCATCTGTGGAAGAGCATCCTCAAGCATCAAATCCAGATCCTCGAAGAGGAGTTCTGGAGGAAGATCCGGTAGCCTCAACCCCCGCCTCGTAGAGTACGAGGCTCCTCTTCTCATCAGCCTTCACGCTGCCGGGCGCAGGACATCCTGCTCGGCCAGCCGCGCCAGGACCCTGGTGAGGTCTTTGCGGCTCGAGTACTAAGTGAAGCTGCGCAGACCGAGGCGCAGGACGCGGCGTCGCTCGGCGCTTGCCGACCACTGGAGGAGGATCGGACTCTGGTAGCGCCCCTGGACGAGGGCCCCGCGCCCGGGCTCGGCGTGGTCGGAGACCAGAAAGGTCGCCGAGCGCTTGAGGCGGAGGAAGCGCGCCGCGGGCACCGCCATGAACCTGGCGAGGAGGCGCTCGACCGCCGACTCGCTGATGCGCAGCGCGTCCATGAGCTGGTTGACAATGTGGACCACGTCGTACATGGCGTACCCAAGGCTCTTGGCCGGGATGGCGCGGGGGTCGGCGAGGGCGCGCTTGCCGGCGCGCATCGCGAACTTGAGCGGGTCGCGCAGGACCTCGGCCAGGTCGTGCCGCATCAGGAGCGTCTCGTGCTCGTTGACCGTGAGCCCCGCGTTGTGCTCCTCAGGGTCGAGGGTGATGTCCACCCGCCCCTTGGCGACCCCGTGGCGGGCGACGAGATCCTCGATGAACGGGACCAGCCCGACCCGGGGGTCGGCGAGGTTGATCGAGTCGATGGGATGGCGGGAAACCGGTACCGCGAAGCGGGTCTCCGTGACGGTCTCCTCGTCGTCGTAGGCCAGGACCGTGGTGTGCCGGGTGCGCGCGGTGTCGCCGTTGACCCCGTCCAGATCCATGAAGTAGACGGGCTCGCCGGGGCGGTTGATGTAGGTCACGCAGTTGAGCAGCCCGGAGCCGATGAAGGCGAGGTGGGAGTCGGCGTTCCTGGGCTCCACGCGGCGCTGCTCCTCGGAGAGTTCGGTGCGCAGGTCGAGTCGGTCGTGGCGGTAGTCGGCGTCGGGCGGGAACAGCGCCCGGAACGCCGCGATGAACGGGTCGAGTTGCTCGCGGCGGTGCTGCAGTCGCCTCGACAGGCTCTGCTCCAGGTAGCCCGCGGTGGTGTGATAGGAGCAGTACAGGGCCCGGCGGTAGGGCGTGAGGGCATCGCCGTGCGCCTGGCGCACCCTCTCGGTGACGTCGATGGCGTCGTAGCGAGTGCGCGGCCGCAGCGTGAGGTCGAGCTGGAGCGGGGCCGTGCGGCCCCGCCCACGCCGGCGGCGCACCTCACCGGTCTGACTCACCCCGACCTCCCCTCGGTCCCCGGCCTCGTGCCCCGGCCAAGCCCCCGCGGCGGCCGGAAGGCGCCCCGGGAGTGGATGTCGCGACTCGAGCGCAGCTTTCCCCCGCGTGCAAACGATAGACGGAGTCGGGCCGAAAGTCAAAGGCGTGCGGCCGAGGCGATGCTGGCAGTACTGCGCGAGGATGGCGACCCACTGGCACCGGAAGACGCTACCGCTGGCTATTCGGGGCAGATTCGCCTGAGACTCCCAAGGTCGCTGCACGAGCGGGGGTGCAGCAGCGCCAGGTCGGGCTGAGGCTCGGGTGTACTGGTCCAGTAGATGCGAAACACTTTCCTCCTCTCATTGGCCGTGGTGTTGGGTTTGCCACTGGGTTAGGTACTCCTGCGGGGTCCGGTAGCCCAGAGCTTGGTGGGGCCGGACGGTGTTGTAGGTCCGCTCCCATTCTTGGAGCAGGGCGTTGTGCTCCGCCAGCGGGTCTGGCACTTCTACCAGGTCATAAAACTCTTCCTGGTGCGTCCGCTGCGCCCGCTCCACGTGCCCGTTCAGCTTCGGGCTCCGCGGCGGCAACACGAACAGCCGAATCCCCATCCGCTCGCAGGCCGCCTCGAACACCGCCTTGAACTCACTGCCCCCGTCGATCTGAATCGCCCGCACCGGGAACCCAAACCTGGGAAACGCCTCCCGGAGCACCCGCTCCGCTGCCCGGCTGCTCCCTCGATCATGCGCCGCGACCACGCCCTTACGGCTCACCACATCGCAAGCGCTGAAGTGCACCCGCCTCAGCCCCGGCCGCACCTCTACCGGCGTCGTATCGATCTGCACCAGATCCCCGGGGGAGTGCACCACGTACTCCCAGGGCTTCCGCTGCGCGTAGCGACGCCTCTGGCGCCTCCGGTGACGCTTGGCCTGCGCCGCCCGCACCACCGCCGGTTCCCGCAGCTGCCCCAACGCCCGCAAGCGTCTCAGCGTCCGTCCCACCGTCGAGGCTGAGACCTTCCATCCCTCCCGAGCCAGCAGCACCGCCAGCTTTACCTTCCCCCACCGCGGATATGCCTCCCGCAGCGCCCGGATCCGCCCCACCAGCAGGACCGAGGTCTGCGGCTGCCTCACACGCCGGGGCCGCCGCGTGCGACGATCATCCTCCAAACTGCTCAGCCGCCGGGGATTGTAGCGCTTCCTCCACCGGTAGAACGTCGCCGAGCTGATCCCAAAGCGCCGGCAGGTCAGCCGCGCGTTGGGCCCATGCGCCTCGTAGAACTCCATCCACCGCAACCGCTGCCGCGCCTCGCGGGTCAGCGGCGCCGACATCCGAATCCGTAACCTCTGGGGAAGCAGGCTCTGCTCGATCATCATGCGGCCAGTATAGCCGCCTCCAAGGGGCCGGAAGCCCCCCTTCAACCGGTACGGCATCCTCAGTCAGGGTGTTTCGGATCTATCTGAACCAGGGCATGCGCTCCGCGCGGACAGAGCGAAGGGTTAGCGTGCTGCCGCAGCACCTCGGCTCGGCACGCACGGCCTCCTTGACCACACGCCCACGGATGCGCGGGTCGACCGCCCGGCAGCGCTCGAGTTGGGATGGGTGAATCTGCAGCCTGATCTCCTGAAGCCGCCACCACATCGTAGCCGAGTTTCTGGAGCGCGTCCGCGACCGCGCGTTCACCTCCAGGAAGGAAAGTGTTTCGTATCTACTGGACCAGTACATTCGCTTGACAACACGGATAGGGTGGCTACAATGGCTACTACGGAGGGTTCCGCCATGGGAAGCGTTGGGGTCAAGGAACTGAAGAACCGCCTCACCCATTACCTTCGCAGGACCAAGCAAGGCGAGGAAGTCATCGTCACCGAGCGGGGAAGGCCGATCGCGCTCATCCAGCCGATTCGGTCTGCGGAGCGAATCGTTAGTCTGGAGGCGCGGCTTGCAAGGCTGGCCGCCCGGGGATTCCTGACCCTCCCTACCCACAAGCCCTTGAGCAGAGTGCGGCCAGTGGAGGCCTCCGGCCCGCCTGTCTCAAGGATCATCCTGGAAGATCGCCGATGAACTATCTGGATACCAGCGCGCTCATCAAGCGCTTCGTCGCCGAAAAGGGCTCGCCGCTGGTGAGCGCCATTGTGACGCGCAAGGGGCCCGTCGCGACGGCCAAGATCGCCTATGCCGAAGTCTATGCAGGGCTGACACGGAAGCGCCGGGATGGCCAGCTCTCCGAGGGTCGGTACGTCGTGGCGTGCAGGCAGTTCGAGCGCGATTGGCAGGCCTACATTCGGGTGGACTTGTGGGATGAGGTCCTCCTGCTGGCCCGCGACCTGATTCAACGGCACCCGCTCAGGGGTTTCGACGCCATCCACCTGGCTTCTGCCATGGGCTTGAGGAGTGCGCTCGGCGAAGACATCACTTTTGCTGCGGCAGACGAGCGGTTGCTCCGGGCGGCTGGAGCCGAGGGCCTCCATGTGCTCGACGTCGAGAAAGCCTCCGGCCTGCACACCTGATCGAGGCTGTTCCTTCCACCGCCTCTGAGCGGTCCGGGTCGCCGTGACAACCCATGTGCCGATCTACTCGCTATAGAACTCCCTTCGTAGCTCGTCCTCCGCAATGAACCGGCACGCTTCCCGTGGTGGTTACCCGTCGCAGCTTTACATGACTGCCGCGCTGGGAGTGAACCATGAAGCCAAACCTGGCCAGGATAGCGACGACCTGGTCGCCCGATAGCCGCCTAAGCCTGGGCAAAGTCAGCGGTGTCCTCACCCTCCAGATGCAGGGTGACAGCCTCCTGAAGGTTCGCAAGGGTTTCATCCAGCGTTTTCCCCTGAGTCACCACGGCAATCTCCACGCACTCGGCTACATAGTAGTGCTCGCCTTTTCGCACTACAGCCTTCACATTCTGTTGGAGCCTCATACGTTCCCCTCCTGGCAGCCGGTTGGGAAGTCCTTCACCTTCATGGCGGCCTTCTTGCGGATAAGCCTTCTCCTTGTGAAGCGGTATCATTATCCCACAACCCTGTCGTCTCGTCTCACATCAGCGGCTGACACCGCGCCCTTGGCCGCCGTAGATCAGAAAGGCGATTGGAGTTGACCCGGTTTCGAGGACACCGGCGCGGACGTATAGGGGCACCTTCACCTCGCGGTCGGCGTCGGCTGAAATACGCACTCAATATCCTTGAGCAGCCACCGCGCCCAGCAAGGCGTCCGTGGCGCCGATGTTGAGGACGATGCCCAGGACGGTGGGTGCCGTCTCCGGGGGTCGCCCGCTTACCGACCTGCGCTGTTCAGTCTTTGGGATGGGTCCAAATCGGTCCCGGTCGTACGCCACGGGAACGGAACTGGTTCCCCAGCGTCGATGCGCGCGACGACCATGCGGTGCCCAAGCGGCGCCAGCACTTCGGCGAACTCCCTGGCGAGTGCCTCAAGGTCGGCGAGGTCGGCCTTGGCGAGCCTTACGGCGTCTCCATGCCAGGACCACTACCCATGCGGCCAGGACACCAAGCGCGTTCATGAGGAGATCTACGAGTTCAGCGCTCCGGTAGGAGATGAACCACTGCGCACCTTCAAGCGCGGCGCCGTAGGTCCAGGCCAGTCCCATGGCGCGGGCGGCCGGCAGTTGGGTCTGGAGGAGAACTGTCAGAATCCCGCTGGCGGCGATATGACCCCCGGGCCCATCGAGAGGGCGAAGGGAACCAAGCCTGGGTGACGGCACCTGGGGCAGGACCGCCCCGACGACCATTACGACCATCCAGGCCGCCGTGGCCACCCTCCACCAAAAGGTCCGGGTTGAGCGTAGATGCACTGCTTTGGGTCTTCCCTACTTGAGACTCAGCGTTCCGGTGTCTCCACGTCGAGATCCGCAGGGTAGTCCTGCTCGCCCCGATACTCGATGTTCTTGGAGACAATAGCCCTGAGGACCCGCTTGTCGTATCCGGCATGCTCCAGGGATCGCAACAGCGACAACGTGTCCTTAGGGAGGCACTTCCCAAAGAACCCACGGCTGTTGCCCCACGAGGCGGTGTGCATGGGACCCACGCGGGGGTCCAGCGTCCACAGATCCCGGGTTTCCCAGTACGGCACGCCCCATGCGGCGCACGCCTCCCGCATCTCGTTGGCAAACATGACTTTCCACGCGATGAACTCGTTCTCGAACGCCTTCACCGCCTCAGCGACGCTGGCCGACGTCACGCGGTACTGCTTCATGGGACCGGCTATGGGGGCATACAGATCAATCACGCGCTCGCAGTCTGCCGCGTCGCCACCGAAGATGTAGAAGGGGCATTCGATCTCGTCCCGCATGAAGCCGTACGGTACCCAGTAGTGCGGCTCGCCCACGTACTCGGGGGAGAACACTATCGACTTACCCGTCTCGGCCTTGAGCCTATCGGTTGTCCCGACGGGGATGGTCGAGCGGATCAGGATCGTGTCGGCCCCGATCCATCCGACGGCCTCTTCAGCAATTGATGTATCGCACGAGCCGTCCGGGCGCATGGGCGTGGGCACGCAGACCGCAACCATAGCACACTCGTTGATGTCGTTCCGGCTGCTGTGCCCCTTCGGTGGGTCGTAGATGGTCACCTCATACCGACGCCCGAAGAACGCCTCCATCGCCTGCCCGACGCGCCCATACCCTACGATGCCGATGCGAGCCATGCTGACCCGAGACACATTCCACCTCAGATGGGGGTTGTTGGATACCTTCTCTGCTTCGCTGATCGTGATGCTACCAGATGTGCTGCTATCGCGTAGGCCTTCCGCAGCGTCTTGTTCGTATGCCGTCTTGTGAGCAACTGGGTGTTGTGTCGATCGATGAAGGTCTGGACCGCCGTGCGCGGCCCGTTGCTTATCCCTTAGATGTCCTGTCAGGGGACTCTAATTTGGAAGGCTCCGCGTGCGAGCCCATGAACTCGGGCATCGTCTCATACCCGGGCGCGCTGACCCCTTCGCGGGATAGTACTTTGGGCAGCGTGGCCAGGACTATCCGGAGGTCGAGGGCCAGCGACCAGTTGTCCACATACCACACGTCCAGCCGGAACTTCTCCTCCCACGACAGGGCGTTGCGGCCGTTGACCTGCGCCCAGCCTGTCAGGCCGGGCCTGACCTCCAGGCGCCTGGCCTGCTCCGGCGTGTAACGGGCTACGTACTCGGGAAGCAGCGGCCGCGGGCCGACCAGGCTCATCTCCCCGCGCAGGATGTTTGCGAGCTGCGGCAGCTCGTCGATGCAGGTGGCCCTGAGGAACCTCCCGAGGGGCGTCAGACGCTCTGCGCTCGCAGTGAGGTCTCCTGCCAGATCTCGCGCCTCGGTCATCGTTCGAAACTTGTAGAGAATGAAGATCCTGCCCCCGATCCCGGCTCTAGCCTGCCGGAAGAGGACGGGAGGCCCCATGGAAAGCCAAACCGCCAGACCCGCCAGCAGGGCCACAGGGAGAACAACGATGCCGGCGGTTGCCGCGCAGGCCAGGTCAAACAGGCGCTTGGCGCGCGATCGCGCCGCAGGGGCGACCCTCACATGGCGTCTCGTGGCTCCCATCGGGTTCCCGGCCGTCTTCCAGGCCTTTCGCGCGAGTCCTGCTCCGCGCGCGCACTCATGTTGCGGTGGATGTGGGGCTGTGGGGCGCTGCTAGGCCTGCGGGGGGGTGTACTGAGGAACCAGACATCTGAGGGCTTCACGCAGCGCTTCCGGACGCCCATTCTCCGCCAGCGCCCGTATCGCCTCGACGTGCAGGCGCAGTTCGTCCACCGATGCGAACGGCTCGGGGCGTGCCGCGAAGATCTTCTCGTGCGGAGTCGGTGCAATGCCGTCATCGGACGCCAGCAGTTCCTCCGTGAGCTTCTCGCCGGGCCGGATGCCGGTGAAGACCACCGCAATGTCAACTTCGGGCTCAAGGCCGGAGAGGCGGATCACCTCGTGGGCCAGGTCGAGAAGCCGGATCGGCTTTCCCATGTCCAGGACGTAGACTTCGCCCCCGGGCCCGGCGGCCGCTGCCTGCAGCACCAGCAGAACAGCTTCCGAGACCAGCATGAAGTACCTGTGCATCTCTGGATCGGTCACGGTCACCGGGCCGCCGCCGGCGATCTGCTCCTGCCATGTGGGCACCACGCTTCCTCGGCTGCCCAACACGTTCCCAAACCGCACCGACATGAACCTGGTCGGTCCGTCACGGTTGAGCGTGGCGACGACCCTCTCGGCCAGCCGCTTGCTGGCACCCATGGCCGACACGGGATGGACGGCCTTGTCGGTGGATATCAGGATGAAGCGCCCGACCCCGAACTCCCTCGCCAGCCCGGCGGGCACCCAGGTTCCCCAGACGTTGGTCTTTACCGCCTCGGCCGGGTGCGACTCCATCAAGGGCACATGCTTGTAGGCGGCGGCGTGGAAGACCACATCGGGCCTGGTCGCTTCGAAGACCTGCCGCATTCGCGAGGGATCCCGCACATCGGCCACCGCCGGTTCCAGGCGTACCGAATTGCGTGCCTCACGGGCCACCCGCAGCTCGAGGTTGAACAGGCCGGTTTCATCCACGTCCACCATGACCAGCCGCCGCACGCCGAAGCCCACCATCTGCCTGCAGATCTCGCTGCCGATGGAGCCTGCTGCCCCGGTGACAAGGACGGTCCGCCCCCCCAGCATTCCCCGGATGGCACCGGTCTCCGTGCGGACCACCTGGCGGCCGAGCAGGTCCTCCAGTTGGACCTCACGCAGATCGGCGAGGGTGACGCCACCTCTCAAGACGCGATCGATCCCGGGTACTATCCGAATCTCCCGCACGCCCGCATCCCGCGCTCGTGCGACGACGTCCCGCACGACCTCCGGTGACGCTGATGGCATGGCGATCAGTACCGCCTCGGCGTGGTAGGTTCTGACGGCTTCCCCGATGGCCGCGCGCCCGCCGACCACCGGGAGGCCATGGATGAGGTCGCCGTGCTCACGGGGGTCGTCGTCAATGAAGGCGTAGGGGCAGAAGGGTGGCTCGGGCGAGTCGCGGAGTGCCCGGACCAACTGGTCTCCGGCAGCACCGGCGCCCACTATTATTGCGGCCCGGCCATGGTTTCTGCCGTGATTGCGGATGTGCAGGTAGATTCGCCTGCTCAGCCTGAAGCCGCCCACGGCCGCCAGGGAAAGGACCAGGTCGAGCAGCAGCACCGAGCGTGAGAACCCGCCCAGCACCGGGGTTAGGCGGAGCGCCATGACAAGCCCCGCGAAGATCAGCCACCCGGCGCCAAGACACCGGGCTAGGGTCAGCATATCCCCGAGGCTGAACCGCGACCAGCTCACCCCCTGCAACCGCCGGATCACCAGGAGTGGAAGCTTCGCTGCTAGGCTCAACGGGAGGGCGATCCGCAGATGGGCAATGACTTGAGCGGACAGTTCCCACTCAAACCGCAGCAACGCCGCAGTAATAAGGGCGAGGGCCAGCAGCATGGCGTCCCCGGTGAGGAAGAAGGCGCGCCTGCGGGTGTGGTAGGGGATAGAGAGGAGACTATACATGTCGGACTACAACTGATTGTGGTCGGTGCTGATCTGGCAGCTAGCGGTCAAGCGCACGCCGCAGGGCGTCTGCGGCGTAATCGAGTTCCTCGTCTGTGATCGTGTTGAAGAACGGAAGTGCTAGACACTGCCGCCCCGCCGCTTCCGTAACGGGGTACATTCCCTCTTGGTAGCCCATCTCTCTATAGAACGGCTGGAGGTGGATCGGCGTGAAGTAGGGCCGGCACTCAACGCCCTTGCCCAGGAGATCGCGCAGGACGGCGTCGCGATCAATCTCCGGGGCCAGCCGCACCACGTAAACGAACCAGCTCATCCTGGTCACCGCCGGGTGGATCCACGGAAGGCGCAGCAGGCCGCGTTCTGCCAGGGGCGCGAGTCGCTCAGCCCACCGACTTGCCACCGACTGACGCGACGCGATGATATCGTCCAGGCGGGAGACCTGCGCCAAACCCAGGGCGGCATTCATCTCGGCCATCCTGTAGTTGTAGCCGAGACGTTCGTGGTCCAGCCATCCCCCCTGCTCTGAGCGGCCCTGGTTACGCATGCTCCGGCAGAGGCGGTAGATCTCCTTGCTGTCGGTGACAATGCACCCACCCTCGCCGGTGGTAATCTGCTTGTTGGGATAGAACGCAAACGTCGCTGCCTCGGCCCACCGGCCGTTGCCCGCCGGCAACCCCTGGAATGCTGACCCCAAGGACTCGCAGGCATCTTCGATCATGAGCAGGCCCCTGCGTGAAGCGATCTCTCGGATCCGGTCAAGCGCTGCTGGTTGTCCGAAGACGTCTACGGCCAGGATTGCTCGGGTGCGCGGCGTGATTGCTGCCTCAATGAGATCGGGGGAAATGCAGAGAGTATCATCGAGGATATCGACGAACACGGGGGTCGCCCGTTCGTACAGGATGGTGTTGGCACTGGCCACGAACGAGAACGGAGTCGTGATTACCTCATCCCCTTGCCCCATGCCCAGAGCACGAACAACCAGGTGAAGCGCTGCCGTTCCGCTTGAGACCGCCACGGCGAACTGTGTCCCGGCCGCTTTGGCCATCGCTTCCTCGAACGCCACTAAGCGGGGGCCAAGCGCGAGGGTAGGACCATCGAGGATACCCAGAACTGCTCTTCTGTCAAGTTCTGTGATCTCGGGCCTAGACAGGGGTACCTTCACAGCGGCTGCTACCCTCCCTCGGCGAGGAATTCAGGGTCCTCCACCGGTATCGGTCTGTTGTGATGTAGTCTCGGTTTGAGGTGCGTCCTCCAAGGTCCTTACAGGTTTGGCCGGGACGCCCACGGCAACCACCCGCGGCGGAATGTCCCTAATCACGGTCGCGCCCGCACCTATGACGCTCCACTCACCTATGGTCACGCGGTTGATGGCGCAGGCGTTAAGTCCGAAGTAGCAACCGGTGCCAACAATCACGTCGCCGGCTAGGTTCACACCCGGCATGAGACTTGAGAAATCACCGACTCTCGTGTCATGTCCGATGAAACAACCCGGATTGATGATGCAGTTCCGGCCAATCCGGATGTTCGTTGTCAATATGCAGCCCGCGCATACTATCGAACCCTGTTCCACTCTGACGTGTCCCGACATTCTCACAGAAGGGTGCACGAGCGTCGCGAAGGGGAACCCCTTGTCTTCCAGTTCGCGCGCCAGTCGGTATCTGGCGCGCGAATCACCTACTGCGAGCACCACCCAGACCTGGCCCTTAAGGGTGTTAAGGTGCGCGACAGGTCCAAGGATTGGCACGCCCTCTGTGGTGTGTCCAGTGGCCCGATCGTCTACGAACCCGAGCAGCTCCCACTCCGGGCTCACTCCGTTGATTTCATCTACAAGCCAGGCCACCTCGCGGCCGAATCCCCCCGCACCGAAGATTACCAGTGGCTTAAGGTTCTCCACCACGCGCCACTCCCTTGGATAGGCTTGCTCTCTGAGGATCTGGGACTTGCAGTGGGTCCACCAACCCCGTCGCCGGCCCAACTCCGGAGTGTGGCGTGGCGATGGCGCGCTCGTGAAATGCCAGCGGGCCGGCGACCAACCAAGCACGCCCCTTTGTGGCGTGGCCAGGCGCGCTGATTCTCCGGATGAGAAGAACTGCGATGACGGTTGTTGTTATGATCTGCACGCTTATCGAGAGCGGGTCGTTGACCATATGCCGGACGTCTAATTCGAACCCGCTTGCGAGGAGGACCCAGTTCGGCAGTAGACAATTGTCAGCCCGGTTCGACCCATGCGTGCGCTGTGGTGCCAGCGCTGAGAGACAAGAAGACTGCGAGCTCTACGCCGGCACCCAGCACATCAACGGCCCACTGGAGCCGCTGGGCCAACACGAACTCGCTCCGAGAGTTTCATTTGACCACTTCTCGAATCACAGTTTCCAACTTAGAAGCTGGGTGGGAGAAGTCGTGGTTTGCCTCTGCGTACCGCCGTCCCCTCAGGCCCATCTCCCAGCGTTCGCGTGGGCTCAAGCGGCGCGTTTCTTGTACTGCCCGAGCCAGCGCCTGCGGGTTACCAGCGGGGACCGTGAGTCCCGCTCCAGCTGACGCAACACGTGCGCACGGCCGGGGAGGAGGACAATGGCTCGCACACCTCTGAGCGCTGGCCCCCAATCAACTGGACCGCTTAGAACACCCAACACGATGCCATCAACTCCGGCAGGGAGAAGCATAGCGCTGTCTTGCCGCCGGAGCGCGGATCGCACGGCGTGACCGCTTGCAGCGAGTGCCCTAACCAGGCGCTTCCCAATGAACCCTGTAGCGCCTGTGACAAGGATCAGCATCGCGTGACTTCCGTGCCGGACTGGTGGCCTTTGAGCCGGAGCAGGCGCGTGTACGTCGCCTCGATTCGAGCGAAGATCTGTCGTTCATCGAACAGCAGCTCCACCCGACGTCGCCCCGCCGCCCCCATGGCGAGTCGTCGAGTTTCATCTCGAAGAAGATCGAGGATAGCCACGGCGAACCTCTCGGGGTCCCCGGGTGGCAAGAGAATCCCGGTCTCTCCGTTCGCCACGACCTCGAGCAGTGCAGGGATGTCACTTGCCACGACGGGGACTCCCATTGCCATCGATTCCGCAAGGACTACCCCAAATCCCTCGCGCAGCGTGGGCAGCACGAAGAGGTCCATTGCGGCCATCTGCTCAGGGATGTCGCTTCGCATCCCCGCGAAGATTACTCGGTCAGCAATCCCCAGACGCTGGGCCTGTTGTTCCAGTGCTCGCCGCAGGGGACCGTCCCCCACGATGAGGAATCGAACCCGTTCGTTCAACGCAGCTACTCGGGCAGCAGCGTCGAGGAAACACTCTAGCCCTTTGTCGGGGACAAGCCGCGCTACTGATCCCACGACAGGCGCGTCGAAGGGGACCCCCCACTCTTCGCGGATCGCTGCCGGGTTGGTGCGCTGTCTCGAGAACCGTTGGAGGTTGATCCCCATCGGCACGGTGAGTATCTTCTCGGGAGGGGCGACCTGGTGGTAGAGTCCATCTAATCGGACCGCATCGGTGGGCACCATGACGAGGTCGGCCCACTTCGCGGCCACTCGTTCCATCCATGCATACACCTTGCGACGCATGGCAGGAAGATAAGGGTGGAACGGAAAGGCATATGCGGAGTGAATGATCACCGGGGCACGCGCGAGGGAGGCAGCAAGGCGCCCAACGAACCCGGCTTTGGTTGTCTGTGTATGTACGATTGCGAACCGCTCCTTGCGGATGAACCGGTATAGTTCGAGGGTCGCACGGAGGTCGCCGATCGGCTGGATGAGGCGTGGGATCGGGATTTCCTTCATCCGGAATCCGGCTGCACGCATTTCTTCCATCGTGACCCCGATCTCCTGATTCGGATCTTCCGAGCAGGCGATCGTTACCTCATAGCCCCTTGTCTCAAGGTAACTGGCAAGCGGGGCAACGAAGGCTCGAGCGGTTGACGGGACAGTACAGACATGGAGCACTTTCAGTATGGGGCATGCAATCATCTGCACGTGCCCTCCGACGCACATTAGCAGCGCTGAAAATGGCCGTCCAGCAATCCACCCTACCGATGTTCCAGGTACCAGTTGATTGTGTTCCGCAGCCCCTTGCGTAGGGGCGTCCGAGCCCGAAATCCGAAGAGGGCTTCTGCACCGGAGGTATCCAGACAGCGTCGGGGCTGGCCGTCGGGCCTTGTGGAGTCCCACTCGACGTCCCCTTTGAAACCCACTAGGCTGCGAATCTCCTCCACCAGGTCCCGAATGAGCACCTCGCGCCCGGTTCCCAGGTTCACCGGATCCGAGCCATCGTAGCGCTCCGCCGCCAGGACTATGCCTTCTGCTGCATCCTCCACGTACAGGAACTCCCGACTCACCTGCCCGGTTCCCCACGCCGTCACGACCCGACCCCCGCGTTCCCGCGCCTCCACGAACTTTCGGATGAGCGCCGGTATAACGTGGCTGGTCTCGAGATCGAAGTTGTCCCGCGGCCCGTAGAGGTTGGCAGGGATGAGCGCGATCCCGTTCAGTCTATATTGCAGCCGGTACGCCTGCACCATGGCGACCAAGGCCCGCTTGGCGACCCCATAGGGGGCGTTCGTATCCTCCGGAAAGCCGCCCCAGAGGTCCTCTTCGCGGAACGGCACGGATGTGACCTTCGGATAGGAGCATGAGGTCCCGATCAGCACCAGCTTCTCCACCCCACGCCGCATGGCCCCGTGGACGACGTGGAGGCCCATGGCCATGTTCTCGTAGAAGAACCCCCCCGAGTTAACCTGGTTGGCACCAATTCCCCCCACCCTGGCCGCAAGGTGGATAACGACCTCCGGCCGGGCATGGTTGAAGAGCCGCTCAACGGCAGGTGCTTGGGTGAGATCGTAGTCGCGGCTTCGCGGCACGAACACATCAGCCCCTCGGGACAGCAGTCGCGCCACAACGAAGGATCCTAGGAAGCCAGCCCCGCCGGTGACGACGACCCGACGGCCGGCCAGGTTAGTAGCCATGGCCTTCCATCGGGACGGCGAACCCCGCGTCCCGGAGTATCTTCTCGCGTCGCGCTAGTTCGAGATCCGCTTCCACCATCATCCGCACGAGGTCCCCGAACCGCACGCGCGGTTCCCACCCCAACACCCGCCTCGCCTTGCTAGCGTCTCCTTGCAGCACATCCACCTCAGCCGGGCGGTAGTAGTGGGGATCAACGGAGACGAAGTCCCGCCAGTCAAGTTCCAGCATACCGAAGGCCGCTTCACAGAACTCCTTCACGGAATGGCTCTCTCCTGTGGCCACGATGAAGTCACCCGGTTCTGGCTGTTGCAGCATCATCCATACGGCCTCGACGTAGTCGCCCGCGTAACCCCAGTCGCGGCGTGCCTCGAGATTCCCTAGGTAGAGGCGTTCCTGTAACCCCAACTTGATCCGGGTGGCGGCCCGGGTGATCTTCCTGCTAACGAAGGTCTCACCGCGGCGAGGTGATTCGTGGTTGAAGAGGATCCCGTTCACGGCAAAGAGGCCATAGGCCTCCCGGTAGTTGACCGTCTGCCAGTGGGCGAAGACCTTCGCCACCGCGTATGGGCTGCGCGGGTGAAAGGGCGTCTGCTCAACCTGGGGGACTTCCTGGGCCAGGCCGAACATCTCGGAGGAGCCGGCTTGGTAGTATCGGACGATCTTTCCCGTACGCATCTGGAAGTCGCGGACGGCCTCGAGCAGACGCAGCACCCCCAGCCCGTCCACGTCAGCGGTGTATTCCGGCTGCAAGAAAGAGACCATCACATGTGATTGAGCGCCCAGATTGTAGACTTCGTCCGGCTGGACGGCCTCCAGGACTCTTCGCAACCCTGTGCCATCCGTCAAGTCCCCGTGGTGCAGGAAGACCCGCGTGTCAGGATCATGGGGATCCCTGTATAGATGGTCGATGCGCCCGGTATTGAACAAAGAAGACCTGCGGATCATGCCGTGGATCTCGTAGCCTTTTGCCAGGAGGAACTCGGCCAAGTACGAGCCATCTTGACCGGTAACACCGGTAATTAGAGTTCGTTTCACGGGCAACATAGCAGGTCTCCTACGGTCGGGGAGTCGAGCGTACGCTTGCGTTCGCGGCCAAGTTGTCTACGCACGGCTTGTGGCGGTGCCCGAAGAGCGGACAGTGAAGCACCAAGCCCAGCCCCGTACGCGGTATCACGCTGGCGCGAGCGCACCGCGTTCATGCCCCGCGTCTAGCGCTGCTCTACAATGCTTGAACTCGTGCGTGATCGTCGACGCTGTAGCCGTCCAGATGAACGGGCGGGGATGCTTGTCCTTCTCCCGCAGGTACTGATAGATGGCCCGCTCCAATTCGCGGGCGCGGCGGAAGGCGCCGGATGTGCTTGCGGGTGAGTTTGGCAAACCAGCGATCCACCAGACTGAGTCACTACGACCCGGTAGGGGTGAAGTGGAGAGGGTACTGCGGGAGCGCCGCGAACCACGCCTGTACCCGCAGATGCTTGTGCGTACCGTAGTTGCCCAGGGTCAGGTGAATCTCGGATCGGCGCGGGCCCCCCCGTTCCACCCGCTTCAGGGAGACCGGGAGTTCCGTGTTGCGGTGCCGCGGCTGGCAGTGGCCGATTACTGTCCCATCCAAGACCTTGAGGGCTACAAACAGCGTCATGATCCCATGGCGGACGTAGTCCGGGGTCTGGCGCGTCGGGATCCCCGGCCGCAGCGGCGGGCTCGGCTGCGACCGATCCAGGGCCGGGATCCGGTTCTCTTCGTCCACGCACAGCACCAGCGCTTTGTAGGGCGGGTTGAGGTACAGCCCCACCACGTCCCGCAGATTGCGGACGAAGTTAGGTTCCCGACTCAACTTGAACGTTTCAGTTCGATGTGGTTGCAGGCCGTGTGCGTGCCAGATGCTCCGCGCGGTGGCCTCGCTCACCCCCTTCGTGCGCGCCATCCTTCGGGTGCTCCAGTGCGTCGCATCAGGGGGCGTGGCGTGCAGCGTGGGGGCCACGATGGCCGTTACCTTATGGGCCCCGATCTGCTTTCGAAGGCCCGGCCGGGGCGCGTCTTTGAGGAGGTCGGACACGCCAGCCTGCACATACCGCGCACGTCACAAGAGCACCGTCGGCCGAGTGATGCCCAACTGCTTGGCCAGTTGCGCGTTCTACCGCCGCTCGGAGGCGCCGAGCACGATGCGGGCTCGCAGGGCCACCTTCTACGCCGTGGTGCGACCATACATCAGGCCTTCCAGGAGGGCGCGGTTTTCAGGGGCAACGGCCAGAGCTTTGGCTGGTCTCCACGTTGTACTAGGACCATGGCACGAACCACCGTGATTGTTCAGTAATTTGCAACGCACTGCACAAGCCTCGCGACTGCCATACGCTCAAGGTCCATGTGGTGCAGAACCGGCGGGAGAGGTTTGTGCCTGCACGGAGTTCCAGACCCGGCGCCATGCTAGGATTTCTTCCGCCGACGCAGGTCCAGCACGATGGTGGAGGAGACGATAGTTCAAACCAGTACCGATGGCAACGATGTCCAACGCCGACGACACAAGCTGTTTGAGGAGCATCGGCGAAAGGGAAAGGTATGAGTCACCCTCGCTTTGGACGTACCTCAACGCCGACACCGCGAAGCTCCATCTCCTGCCTAGGTTTCTGCGGAGAGCGAGGGAGGGTTCTCGATAGCCTAGGAGGATGTCGCTGAAGTTCGCAAATCGACTTCTCTTGTGCGCCCTTAGGAGCAGCTCCTGGTCCTCGGCACTATGCGCACGGTGGTCGTAATAGTGCGCCTTGAACCAATCTAGCCGTCCCAGGAAGGTCGGGTGTATCATTCGAAACCCAGCGATCGGTCGACGACAGATTTCCTCGTGTCTCTCGGGGCAGCCCCTTCTCCCCAACGGCTTGCCATTGCTATCGAACACCATTGCGGCCGAGCCGACCAGGTCCACATCCTCGTGCGTATCCATATATGCTACCTGCAATTCAAACCTATCCGGGTATGCTACGTCGTCACCGTCCATACGGGCAAAATACTCTCCCCGAGCCGCTGCTATAGCCTGGTTAAGCCGGGCGGAAATCCCAAGCCACTGGCCGTCCGAGGATATCTTGATGCGCGGATCAGCGAATTGCCGGGCGATCTGCACTGTCTCATCCTGAGAGCCGTCATCTATCAACAGAAGCTCCCAAGAAGTGTATGTTTGGGCAAGCAGCGACTGTAGGGCCGGCTGTAGCGTGTCCTGACAATTCCGAACGGGCATGCCGATGCTTACTCGGGGGGAGCGTTTGTCCAATGCAGCGTCAACGAAGATCATAGAACATTCGCCCAGGCCAGCCCTCAGACGAGTAGGTACGGGCGCCGGTCAAGCGCCAACTCAACTCAAACACCAAACGCCGCGCTGCACGTGGCCCGATCGCCGAACCCCACGCTGCCGAGCATGCTGCGATCAACGCACGCCGCACGAGCATGAGTCTGCGGTTCACTCGGTGGCGATGAGAGGCTTCTTCAAATCTATCCCAGTCTATCTGGAACGTGGGCGCACCTTGGCCTGCAAGGTACTTCTGATGTTGGTTCAGCGCGAACCCTAATACCTGAACCAGTCGTTGATCATACGTATGGACAGCGCGTGTTCGCTCGTAGCCGGCCCACGCAATGGCATCCCGCTGAGCCGGGTGCGCCAGATAGTGCCGGATCTTGTTCTCCATCTCCTCCAAATCGCGGAAGACCGCAACCTCTCGTTCGCCTTCGTAGTACTGCTCCATGCCGTTTGCCCATTCTGTCAGAAGGAATCCGCCAGCACCGGGAACCTCAAACATGCGTGCCTTGATTTGGCTAGCCAGGGGGGACAGAATTCCTTGCCATGGCCGACCGCTGTTGGCGAAGTTCAGGCTGATGACAGAACTATGGATGATCCGCGGGATGTCCTCAGCGGCCACCGGTCCGTGTGGCCAACCATGTCCGAAGCAGGCTACGTCGATTCCTCGCCGGCGGAGAGCGTCAACCCAGGTCCGGCGCTTACCATAGGCAGTCCCCACGAAAGAGACAGAGAAGTGGCACTCCCCGGCCGACAGTGGTGGTCGCAGGCCCGCAGCGTTGGCCGCCCATTGGGTCAAGAGGACGTGCGAGATACCATCACGCTGGTAGCTCGAATAGGCGTCCGGGCAAGTGGTCGTGAAGGCGTGAAAGGCTGGCGCCACAAGTCGTGAGAACTGGGAATACTTCCAGGAATCATCCGTAGCCCAGTTGACGGTAGCCGCAATACCAGAGCCACGCAGGATCTCCCACGTTTCTAGCCAGATCTCATAGTGCGTGAGGACGGAGAAGACCACTTCTGGGCGATACTTGTCGACAGCACACAGCAGGGCGCGATTCAACTCGGCAAAGGTGCGATAGTGGTTTCGATTCCATGAGTCCAGGAAGATTACTTCATGGCCCAGGCGCCGTAGCGCTGGAATGAAGTTTGCATATTCGTATCCCTCGCCACGGGCTCTGTCTCCGTAGTTGTGCTGGCCAAAGACACACAAGACCCTCACACGAGATGTCCGGAGACTAGGCGCCTATGCAAAGCTTCGTATTGAGGCGCAATCTTGCTCCAGAGGTGCCTCTCTTGGAGCCGCGCTCTACCTCGCGCCCCGATCTCGCGGCGCAACTGCGGGTTTTCGACAAGAAGTTTGACCTGATTGCACATCTCAGCAAGGTCTCCTGCAACGAAACCGCCGACATGTCCTCGCACAGACCCAACATCGAACGATACCCAAGGGACCCCGGCAGCCATGGCTCCCAAGATGACGATGGAGTTAGTTTCCCAAGCGGTGACGGCAGTTTCGCAATTGCGGACAGGCATGCCGATGCTAAGCAGTGGACTGTCAGCGGTCATGCAATAATCCTCAGGTCGGGTCATCGAAAACTCCCCACCCTCCAACCCAGGAGAGGAGGGTGACGATGACGGCAGTGGACGAAAGAATCCCTGAGCAGAACTCGCTCCGGGAGGCTGAGATGATTAGTCGTGACCGATGGGAGGAGATTCACCGGCTTGCGGCCGGGCACGTGACCGTATCGGAGATTGCCCGACGCCTGGACGTCGATCGCAAAACCGTTGCGCGCTGTTTGCGCCAGGAGGCGTGGCAGCCGTATCGGCGATCGGCGTCGACAGAGACGCTGCTGACGCCGCACGTGAACTTCCTGCAGGAGCGCGCGGCCGCGGTCGGCTACTCGGCGCGGATCCTGTGGCAGGAGCTGCGACAGTACCATGGATATGTCGGCAGCTACGAGACGGTGAAGCGCTTCGTCCGGCCGCTGCGCGAGGAGGGTCTACGGGCCTCGCTGACGTGGACGCGGTTCGAGACGCCGCCTGGCGTGCAGAGCCAGATTGACTGGGGCCAGGCGCGCGTGGTCTTCGGGCACCGGCCGGTGGTGCGACACCTCTTCGTCCTCACCCTGGGCTTCTCGCGGCGGAGCTTCTACCTCCCATGCCTGGGCGAGACGCTCAGCGAGCTCCTGGACGCGCACGAACGGGCCTTCGAGCACTTCGGCGGCCACACGCGCGAGCATCTGTACGACCGTCCGCGCACGGTCTGCCGGCCCACGGACGGTGGCGTGATCTGGAACACGACGTTCCGGGCGTTTGCCGACTTCTGGGGCTTCGAGCCGCGGCTCTGCCGGCCGTATCGCGCTCAAACGAAGGGCAAGGTCGAGTCGGGCATCAAGTACTTCCGGCGCAACTTCCTTCCCGGCCGGATGTTCCGGGACGACGTGGACCTGAGCGAGCAGCTTGGGGAGTGGATCGCCACGGTGGCCGATGTCCGAGAGCATGGCACGACGCACGAGCGGCCGATCGATCGCTTCAGCCGCGAGCGGAGTGCGCTTATCGCCGCACCTGGGCACCGGGGCTTTCAGCTCGAGGCGACGCAGCCACGGATCGCCGCCGGCGACTACCTGGTCAGCTTCGAGACGAACCGCTACTCGGTGCCATTCAGGCTGATCGGCCAGGCCGTCGAGGTGCGTCGGCAGGGGGACGCCCTGGAGATCCTCCATCGCGGCGACCTGGTGGCTCGACATCACATGCTCGGTGGCCAGCATCAGCTTGCCATCCTCCCTGAACACGGTCCCGGGGCCCTCGCCCGGACCGCAAGGCAGCGGCGGTCTACACTGCCGGATCACCGGCGGCCACTGCAGGCTACCCCCGAAGTCGCTCACCGCGATCTCGCCTGCTACGAGGCAGTGTGCCAGATGGGAGGTGAGGCATGACGGCGGTCCAGCTCGAGCGCCTGCAGGAGTACTTGCAGCGACTGCGCCTGTTCAAGAGCCGGGAGCGGCTGGAGGCGTTGCTGCAGGACGCCACCACCAAAGAACTCTCCTATGCGGACTTTCTCGACCAGGTGCTCACCGAAGAGGTCACGGCGAAGACCACCAAGAATGTGACGATGCGCACCAGCCTCGCCCGATTCCCATTCGTCAAGAGCCTGGACAGCTTCGATTTCTCGTATCAGCCATCCTTGGATCGCAAGCAGATCCAGACCCTGAGCACCTGCCACTTCATCGAGCACGGCGAGAACGTCATCCTGCTCGGGCCACCGGGAGTAGGCAAGACGCACCTGGCTGTGGGCCTGGGGCTGCGGGCCATCGAGCGCGGCTACCGTGTGCTGTTCACCACAGCGGCGGCGATGATCGCGACCCTTACCCGGGCCCTGGCCGAAGGCCGGGTCGAGGACAAGCTCAAGGTCTACACTGTGCCGCGCCTGCTGATCATCGACGAAATCGGCTATCTGCCCATCGAGCGGGCCGGTGCTAATCTCTTCTTCCAGCTGATCAGTCGTCGCTACGAGCGCGGCCCGATGATCCTCACCAGCAATCAGAGCTTCGGGAGTTGGGGGGAGGTCTTCGGCGACCGGGTGATCGCAGCGGCGATCCTGGATCGCCTGCTACACCATGCGATCACCGTGAACATCCGAGGCAACTCCTACCGTCTCAAGGAGAAGCTGAAGGCCGGTCTGGTTAAGCCGACCGAGACCCTGGCGTAAGAACCAGGGGGTGGGGAGTTTTCCATGACCGCGGGTGAGGAGTTTTGGGTGACCCTTGACAGTGGACGCCCGTCGTTCATTGGATCTTCCCCCCCAAGCGGACGGAATGTCCTTCCGGCCAGCCTTCGCCGAGGAAGCTGACTACCGACGAACACCCGTGTCCCACCCCGTCCAGGTGCGCAAGGTGCCCCTCCTGGTTCAGCCAGACTGACGTCCCCCCGAGAAGGTGGTTGAGGTGCTCCCCAAGTTTGGTCCAGGCCTTACCCGTACAGCGCCACCTCCTTGAGGTGAATTTTCACCTTTGCCCTGGACCACCTTCTGGGGAGGACGTCAACACGCACGATCTAGTCTTGGTGCGTGCAAAGGGTGACCGACCGCGAAGCACGATGAGGTTATGGCATGTCCACCCAATTCCGATAGAGAATATGAAAGAGAACCTAATGAATTCGTTGTTCATCGGCGCCATTATTGCAGCGTAAGCAGCATACGAGTATGCGACGAGATTATGTAACGTCGCTTCCTTTCGAACGCGTTGGTGCAGCCAGGATGCAAGCGCGCCGGTGAAGAACGAACCGACGAGTGCACCAGCTATCCCGAAATCGAGCGTGTATACGTCCAGAAAGGTATAGGTGTTCATAGGTATCGGCGCGAGAATGGCGGGCCGAACTATGTCCGGGTAAGAGGGTATGATTGATAGTTTGTGAAGAACGAAGTTCAGTGCATCAAGTGAATAGAACCCCGGCTCCCTTGGGAGTGCTCCCCGAATAAGCTCTTCGTATGCCTTGACAGAGGCCCCGATGTAGGAGAGCAGGGATTCTGCTGGCGTGACTCTGGCGAGGGGATCAGAGAGGGTAAGAGCAGTCTGACTGAGGACCAAGAACAACCACATTGCCAGCGCCAAGCTGAAACACGCAAGGAGGACTCGTGCAGGTTGTGGTCGCCAGAGTAGGAGCCATGAGACCAATGCCGTCGTCGAGACGTGGAGAAGGGGGGTTCGTGTTAGTTTGGTAAGTGACGAGAGCAGGGCCGAGGCAAACACCAGTGCAATGAACGGTTTCGAGACAAGGCCCTTTCGCCAGAGCACTAGGCCGAGTGGGATGTACCATACATAGCTCCAACGCCAGGCCTCCAAGAACCACGGAAGATCCTCCTCCCGCAAGACCCCCATAAGGCGGAGCTCAAGGGTGGGGAGGAGAAGTCCGTAGAAGAACGACTGCAGTTGACGGCGCGACACTTCATACCCGATCGACAGCCATTGTAGAGCAACCAGCGCGAGGACCAATGACACCGCAGGGAGCGGGCGGATCTCGGGAATACGGCCGAAATTTCCAGCCTGACGGCGGCCGCCAGTGAGAACGCCCAGCGTCCCTAACAAGTACAACCACCAGGCCGCAAAGAGAACTAGAAGAGTCTCAGGATCCGGCCTGAGCTTTCCGGATAGTGCGGCCTGAGCAACCGACAGGTTGAGGGCCCATAGAATTGAGAAGAGGTAGGCGTGCGGAACCCAGCCCCGCCCAAGTCTCGTGACAAGAAACAGAAGGGCCGCTGCAACCAGGAAGCCAACCAAGTTGATCGACCACTGGTCTGCTGTCAAACTGAGTCCCGTCGAAGCCGTAAGAGGAGTTGGTAGACCGCCTTCGTTCCAAGATCTAACGTGCGGACCGCGAGGAGCAACACAAGGTGGACGTCCGAAACCAGTAGGTACTTGCGGCAGAAGTAGACCTCGCTTCGCACCTGTTCTAATCCCATCCGCAATCTAAACCTTCGCTGATTATGGCCAGTCGATGTCCCCTGAAGGTGGTCTACAACTGCCGAGGTGACTAAGCAGGTAGCCTTACCACGCTGGGCGATCTGCATGCCCAGAATCAATTCTTCGGAATACAAGAACGTGCCAGAGTCGAAGAACCCGATCCCCTCTAAGAAGTCCCGCCTTATTAGGAAGCAACAGCCGTTTATAGTCTCGCATACAAGGACCCGTGAAGCTTCAAGAGGCGCCAGATCAGCGTATACACTTCTATCAGCAAGTCTCCGAAGGAACGGGAGCCGCCGAAGCCACCAGCTATGGGCTACGAGGAGAGTACTAAACCCGGGAATTCGCCGGACTTGGATCTGTCTTTCAACAGGTGTGTTCGAAGGCAGAGTGTTGACTAGGGGTGAACAGGCTACCCGGGCCGAATCCTCTTCAAGAGCGTCGACCAAGGCCCTGAAAGTGGATGGCTGCGGAAGAATGACATCACTGTTCAGCACTAGGACATACTCTGGCCGTGGCAGGATACTTAACTTAGCACCCAGATTGTTGCCCCCGGAGTAGCCGAGGTTCTCCTCGGACCTGACAATGTGGAAGCTTCCTCCGTTCCTGCACAATGCCTCGTACTGATCGGAACTCGACCCATTGTCCACGACGACGATCTGAAGAGGCCGGTAATCCTGTCGGAGAACCGACTCGACCGTAGCGAGGGTCGATGACGTGGTGTTGTAGTTGAGAATGACAACGAGAAGCTGAGGGTACGTCAGGGAATCATCCTCGGTGTACACAGCCTGCACTACTTCGGCGGTAGGCAAACCCCAAGAACCCCGCCATCAGCTAAGAGATCCGGTCTCGCGGAGCAAGTGGCGCCGATGCATCGCAGCGTGAGATCCTAGCCTTCGGTCCCTTACGCCCGTTGAGCATCACATCTTCCGTCGGGACGCGCGCAGTTGCCCAAACGCTGTGGCGACCGCTGTTCGATCCCGTGTGTCGAGGATGGCGTTCCAGGCGAACCAGGCAAACGCGACAAGGAGCGTACCGAAAGCTACCGATTGCACTACCAGCGAGTATGCGCCCGTCAGGCTGGTTGTTACGTAGGCTCCTCCCGCTAGAAGGAGGAGGGCTATGCCGGGAAATGCTACCTTGCGGGCAAGGGTGAGACCTCGCTTGAGACCGAAGATTCTACCTGCGGCCAGGAAGAGCAGGCTCGCATCAAGGGTGACGCGGAATGTCCACGCTGCGGCAGCCCCCGTAACTCCCCAGCGGTGTATCAGAGCCCAGGCTGCCAGGACATGCACGGGTAGCTCAAGGACGTGGAACTTGGCAGGGATATCCGGTCGCCCTCTTCCTAGGAGGAGCGCATGTGGGACATGGGCGACAGAGTTCATGAAGACTCCGATCGACACGATCATAAGCACAACAGCGCCTCTCGAAGCGAACTCGGCACCCAGCCACAAGCGTAGGATATCGTCAGCGAACAGCCCTAGAGTAAGCGCGATGGGACCGACCGCGAGAAGGATGTACTTCACGGATCGCGCAAAGACCTCTTCTCCTACTTGATGGTCCCCGGAGCCCAGCAGGGTGCTGAATGCTGGGGTTAGCGCGGTTGCCAGCCCCCCGGGAATAAACAGGATGCGTGTGGCAGCTTCGTGGGGCGCAGTGTAGTATGCCATGGCTGCAACGCCGAGGAGGGAGGCTACGAGGAAGCGGTCCAAGTACGTCAGAAGGGGGTTGACGATGCCCGAAATCGTGATCCAGCCCCCGAATGCGAAGAGTCGTGGCATGAGATCACTACGAAAGGCCGGCCGTCGCAACTCAGGAATCGCCCTGATACTCATCAACACCAAGACAGCAAGCGCCACACACGTAGTGAGCACCATGAGGCCGATGATCCCTGGCAGTTGACAGCCCATAGTCAATCCCAGTAGTGGAATCAGGAAGCTCAGCACTCGAAGGGGTACCTTGACTGCGTTGAGCAGATCAAACCGTTGCGCGGCTTCTAGTGCCCCCGAGAAGGAGTGTGAGAGGAAGAGAAGTGGGACGGCCGTAGCAAGCCAGTAGAACATGGCCCGAGCTTCTACTGCGAGTTCCAATGGAATCTTCAGGGTACCAACGAGAGCCGGAGTGAGGCTTGCAAGGCCAACTGCAGCGGCACCACAGTCCAGACTATCGCCGATGCTGTCTCCCTTCTACCCTGCCCCAGAGCCTCAGCCCCGAACCTCGCCGTCGCTCGTCCAAGGCCGAGATCGAAGATGGTGGTGTATCCGAGGACCGCCCACGCCAGCGCCAGCAGGCCAAACCTCTCGGTGCCCAACCCCCGGACAACTGCAGGAATGGTTACGACACCGACCAGCAATGCCGCGACATTCCCACCGAGATTCAGCAGTGTGTTGCGAGCAAGCAGGTTGCTGGTGATCTTGAGACGCGTCACCTTTCGTCTTCCATGCATCCATGTTCGCGAAGGTAGTCTTGAAGAGCTTCCTGCCAAGGACGCATGGCGAATCCTGGGATTGCCCTCCCCTTCAGCGAGGAGTTCCTGGGGCGGCGCGCTCGTGTAGGGAACTCGCTGGACGGAACCGGGATGACCGACGTACTGATCTTGAGGTGCGCCAGTGCCTCCTGGGCGAACTCGTACCACGAGCAGCACCCGGCATTGGTCGCGTGGAAGACCCCGGTACAGCCCTCCGCCACCAGCCGCTCGATTGCCGCCGCCGCATCCGGGGTGTATGTCGGCGACATTACCATGTCCGCGACCACCCTCAGCGGCTCGCCGGCCCGGGCCCTGGCGACGATTCGGTCGAGGAAGCTGCCACCCTTGCTGCTGGCCCCACCCGGCCCGAAGAGGCTGGCAACCCGGACGACCAGCCACCGTTGGCAGGCCTGGCGGGTGAGCACCTCGCCAGCCAGTTTGGAGGCGCCGTAGATGTTGGGGGGGGTCGGGGGATCCTCTTCGGTGTACGCCCCGCCCTTGGCGCCGTCAAAGACATAGTCGGTGCTGATGTAGACGGCGCTGGCACCCAGGTTCGCGCAGGCGCGGGCTACATGGAGGGCGCCCAGAGTGTTGACCCGGAAGGCCTCCTCCGGTCGGTCCTCGCAGTCGTCCACCCGGTGGAAGGCCGCGCAGTTGATCACGACATCGGGGCGCAGCGGAGCCAGAGCCCTGGCGACGACACCGGCGTCTGCGACCTCCATCTCGGAATGGGTGAGTCCTGCCACCTCGCACCCGGGGGCGCTACCGAAGGTCCGCATGAGGGCGGTACCGAGCTGGCCGGCCGCGCCTATGATGGCGATCCTCATGCCTGCTCCTTCCCCTCCAAACGCTTGAGGAAGGCGCCTCTTTCAGCGAGGTGCCTGTACCATCCCACGGTGATCGTGCGAGGGTCGTGGGGATCGACCTGCTTAGACCGCAGGGCCTCGTGTACCTCCGTAGCACCATCGGCCGGGGAGTGCGTGGGCTGATACCCTAGAACCTCGTGAATCTTCCTGAAGCTGACGCGGTACGAGCGGTGGTCGGGGAGACCGTACCATTCAAACTGGAACGGCAGGCCGAGGGCCTCGGCGACGCCGCGGGCCAGGGGCAGGATTTGGCAGTTCTGCTCGTCTGCGCCCACATTAAAGATCTGGCCGTCGATGTGCTCGGCTGGGGCCTCCAGCGCTAGCAGCATCGCGCGGCATGTATCGCGCACGTGGACGAAGGGCCGCCACTGGGTGCCGTCCTGGAGGACTGGAATCGTACCGGTGAGATAGAGTCCGCGCACCATCCCGTTGATGGCCAGATCGAAGCGCATACGGGCGGACAGCCCGTAGACAGTCGCCTGGCGCAGTACCGTGACGCAGAGCCGGTCGCCGGTGAAGGAGAGGATGTCGCTCTCCGCCTGGAGGTTGGCTTTTGCGTAAGTCGTCAAGGGGTTGGGCGGCGACGTCTCGTCGAGAAGGCCGTCCTGAAAGCCGTAGATGCTGCATGACGATGGGAACACATAGCGTCGGACTCCCGCGGCCCGAGCCAAGCGGGCGACGCGAACCCGGGCTCGGTGGTTGACCTGCCAGGTGAGCTCGGGGTCCAGTTCGCCTGCCGGGTCGTTGGAGAGCGCGGCCAGGTCGACCACCGCGTCGACGCCCTCCAGGTGGCCGATCTCCAGGTGGCGGACATCCTCGGTCACTATGCGTAGCCGTTCATGCATCGGCAACGTGGGGCCGAAGAGGAACCGGTCGACCGCGATCACGGTCCGACCCTCCTCAAGCAGCATCCGGGCAAGAACGGATCCGATGTAACCGCCAGCGCCTGTGACGAGTACCGTCGTCATGTGTCTCCCCCGTGGACGAAGTCGATGTCGGCGTCCCGCAGCGCGGGCATGCGGGCGTCCTTCTCGGACAGCACTGGAGCCGCCACCGGCCATGAGATTGCCAAGTCCGGGTCGTCCCAGCGGATTCCCCGGTCGTACTCAGGAGCGTATTCGGCTGTTACCTTGTACAACACATCGGCTTCATCGGTGAGTGCGCAGAAACCGTGAGCGAAGCCTTCTGGCACGTACAGCATAGTGTGGTTCTCGTCCGATAGAATCACGCCAACCCACCGGCCGAAAGTGGGCGAGCCACGACGGATGTCGACAGCCACGTCGAAGATCTCGCCACGGAGCACCATGACAAGTTTACCCTGGGCATACGGGGTCTTCTGGTAGTGGAGACCCCGCAGCACGCTGCGGGTCGAGCGGGAGAAATTGTCCTGCAAGAACCCCTGGGGGATTCCACTGGCGGCGAACTGAGACATCCGGTAGGACTCCATGAAGTACCCGCGCGGGTCGGGGAAGGCCCGAGCTCGCACCAGTATGACTTCGGGAATGGCCTGAGGCTCGAATTCGAACGGCATCTAGAGCAACACCTCCGCGTCATCGCCGACCATGATGCGCAGCGCCTGGTTGTTGCCGCCCGGCCTCCGCACCGAGGCCCCCCGGCCGAGGATGCTGTCCTCCAACCGCTGCACGCCTTCCAGGCAGACCTTGTCGAGGAGCACACAGTGCTCGACCGAGGAGCGGCGAATTTGACAGCCGCGGCCTACGCTTGTGAAGGGCCCCACGTAGGCGTCCTCGATGAGCGCGTCTGAACCCACGACCGCGGGCCCCCGGATAGTGCTCCGGTGAACCGCGCAGCCAGGTTCAAGCAGGACGCGGCCGACGATATTGCTCTCACCATCGACCGTGCCTCGGATATCTCGCTGGACGAAGTCGTCCAGCACGACGCGGTTAGCTTCCAACAGATCGTCCTTCTTCCCGGTGTCCAGCCACCAGCCATCAAGGGTAGCGCTGCACACATGTCGACCCCGGTCCACCAGGCGCTGGATGGCATCGGTGATCTCCAGTTCTCCCCTCCAGGACGGTTCGATTTCATCGATCGCCTCATGGATGCGGGCGGCGAAGATGTACACGCCGACGAGGGCAAGATTACTGGGCGGCACTTGAGGTTTCTCCATCAGCCTCTTGACCCGACCGTGGCCGTCTAACACCCCGACACCGAACATGCGGGGGTCTGAGACCTCCTTCAGTAGAACCAGAGCGTCCGCATCCCTCGACCGGAACTCCTCAACGTAGGATCGAATACCCTGACCAATTAGGTTGTCGCCCAGGTACATAACGAACGGATCGTCCTGGAGGAAGTCCCGGGCCACCTTCACGGCGTGGGCCAAGCCCAGGGGAGAAGATTGCTCGATGAACGTGAGGGCGAGATCCAGCCCCGCAGCAGTGACTGCTTTTCTTACCTGCGCACCGGTCTCTGGAGAGATCACGATTCCGACGTCTCGGATTCCCGCCTCGCGGATGTGCTCCAACACGTAGAATAGAATTGGCCGGTTCGCGACGGGGATCAGCTGCTTGGCCATCGTGAAAGTCAGGGGGCGAAGACGTGTTCCTCTTCCCCCTGCCAATACAAGCCCCTTCACGTGCGTATCACTTGGCCCGCCCAGACTTGTGCTGTCGCGCGTTTGCACAATGTGACTGCAGCGCCCGCTTCATCGCCCGCCTACCGCGGCCTTTCCCTTCCCTGCATCTTCCCCGCCCGCCTGATAGTAGCTGTAGTACCCGTAGTACCCCTTCCCTCGTCTACCAGGGGCGCCTGTCACCACCAACCCCAGCACCCGCGCGCCCACGGCCTCCAACTGCTGGCGGGCCCGGCGGGCGGCCTCGCGAGGGGTCTTCTCGAGGCGGACGAGCAGCAGCACGCCGTCGGCGGCCGGGGCAAGCACCGAGGCGTCGGTGACCGGTAGCACCGGTGGGGCGTCCAGTATTATGGCGTCCACCGCGGTGCGTCCGTGCTCGAGGAACGCCCGCATCTTCCGACTGCCCAGCAGCTCTGCCGGGTTGGGAGGTACGGTGCCGCCGGGCACGAACCAGAGGTTCTCCACCTTTGTTGGATGGAGGGCCCGGTCCGCGGGCAGGCCGTCCACCAGCAGCTCGGTGAGCCCGCCGGTGCCCTCGGGCTGGAAGGCCCAGCTCAGGCCGGGCCGGCGCAGGTCGCACTCGACCAGCCACACCCGGTGGCCCATCTGGGTGAACACCACGGCCAGGTTGGCGGCCACCGTGCTCTTGGCCTCGTCCGGCCCCGGGCTGGTGACCAGCACGGTCCTCAGAGGCCGGTCGGGGCTCAGGTAGAGCAGGCTGGTGCGCAGGTGCCTGAAAGCTTCGGTGAAGGGCGAGTTCCGGTGCTCTTGTTCAATCATGGGGAATTCCGTCCCGCCCGGGTTACGGCGGCGATGGTTCACCCACGGGATGGTGGCGAGCACGGGAAGGCCAAGGGACTGGCCTGCCTCGTCCGGTGTCTTGAAGGTCACGTCCAGTGACTCGAGGACGAACGCCCCACCGACCCCGAGCATCAGTCCGAGCATCAGGGCGAGCAGCATATTGAGGGCAGGCCGCGGCCGGACCGGGGCCTGCGGCGGGACTGCTGGATCCACCACGCGCAGGTCGCCCACGATGGAGGCCTCCGCGATTCTGGCCTCCTGGAGCTTCTGCGAGAGCAGCAGGTATGTCTCCTCTGCGATCCTGAGGTCGCGCGTCAGGCGCGCCAGGGCCACCTCCCTGGGAGGGAGCGCCTGCACCTCCCTGGCGTATCGGCCCGCGGCGACAGCCAGTGCTGCCTCGCGGGCCTGCAGGGACTGCCGCTCAACTTCAAGCTTGATGACCTGGCCGGCGATCTCCCGGTGCAGCGGGTTGAGGGCTGCGGTCTCGGTCGACAAGGTCCGCGCAACCTGCTGGCGCAGCAGTGCCTTGACCTCCTCGATGCGTGCATTGGTGGCCGCCACACGCGGGTGCCGGTCGGTGAACTGTTCGCGCAGCCCGGCCAGTTCCGTTTCGAGCTTGACCAGCTCGCTCCTCAGCCCGGCCGAGACCGGATCCTCGGCTGTCACGAACGCCGAGGGAATGGTGGCTTCCAGCTTCCCAAGCGATGCGCGCGCCTGGCGCAGGCCGGCCTCGGCCGCCTGACGCTCGGCCCCTGCCACGCGGCGCTGCGCCTCGAACTCGGCGAGCTTGTTCACGGCGATCCTGGTCTGCTCGGAGAGCGCGACCTGGCCAGCTTCGGTCTTGTAGACCGCGAGCGCGTTCTCGGCCGCGCTGAGCTCCTTCGTGAGCCCGACGAGCTGGCCCTCGATGAACTTCCTTCCGGCCGAGGCCTGGGTGCGGCGCGACTCGACGTGCCACGCCAGGAACGACTCGGCCACCGCGTTGGTGGCCGCCGCCGCATCCTGCGCCGTGGGCGCCTCGGCCTGGACGCGGATCAGGTCGGCTCCCCTGACCCGCTGCACCTTGAGCCCGTCTTGAAGCTTCTTGAGTTCCTTCTCGAGGTTGTCCTTGGATGTGCCCAACCGCGCGAGCGCCCGCTCGCCCACGGACCGGCTCTTCATGATCTCGGCGAGCGTGTCCACGTAGGCCTGCTGACTCATGCCGGTGAAGTCGGGGATGAGGCCCAGGGCCGAGCCTCCGCGGTCCACGACTATCGTCGCGGTGGCCCTGTAGACCGGCGGGGTAATCAGGGTGCCGGCTACGGCAGCGGCAACAGCCAAGCCCACGGCCGCGGCGATCAGCCACCACCTCCTGAGCAACACATTCAGGTAATCACTCAGCCCCGGCTCGCTCTCAGGCGAGCGCCCTTCAGAACTCATGACGCGCCTCCCACCAGAAGTACCAGTCGTGCCGGTTCTGTCCGCTCACGTGCCCTGCATTGGATATTGCCGACCAGGTGAGACTCACGGCCTGTGACAGGCCGCCCCGCTGCATCCATGAATACCCGAGTCTGAGCGCGTGCGTGGTTTCGATCACGCCCCACATGTAGTGCCTGTCCCGCGCGTCGTCAGGATCCGACCAGAACTGTCCCAGGCGCCCTTCGCCTTTGCGGACCAGATCGTATGCTACGCTGGCTGAGGCCTCCGCGGCCAGGCGCCGCGTCAGTTCAACCGTCCACAGCTCGCAGTCGGGCGCGCACCAGTGGCCCAGCGATCTGCCGTCCCGAACGTAGTCGTTGAGGTTGCGGGAGGTCGTGTAGGTCCAGTTGCTCACCCTGCTGTGCTCGAAGCGCAGATCGGAGCGCGTCAGGCCGAACGGATTGCTGAGTTGGGCGCCCAACAGGCCGCCGATGCGGTGGGGATAGGGATTGGGCTTTCCGATTCCCAGCGCGCCGAAGACGATGTCGTCGAAGAGGACCTCGCCGTAGGCCAGGACGCCCGGGCGGACCCGCCAGTCGAAGTCCAGGGTGAAGCTGTAGTTGTCGTCGAGACCTTGGCCGCGATAGCGGTTCCACAGGGAGAGCGCGTAGTTCAGGCCCGGGATAGGGTTGAAGATGTACGGCGCGTACAGGCCGCCCGTGCCCACAACCGTTTCTCCGAAGCCCAGCCGAAGGTTGTCGCGGGGCAGCCAGTCGTACCGCATCCCGTAGAGGACCCGGCCCACCTGGTAATCAACGGGCGCCACAATCCTGGTCAGCCGGAGCGTGCCCCAGTTGGCCGTCAGCCGCACCGCCTCCAGCGGTCCCGCGTTGTCCGACAGCAGGAACGCCCCCCGCGAGCCCGGCCCCCACCACAGGGAGTCGCGCCCGGCCTGCGCGCGGACGCCCATCGTCTCACCGCTCACGTATGCCCGCGGCACGCCTCCGAGGCGGTCCGCGCCCCAGAGGAGGCCGCGCCTGATCTCAGTGCCCGCGGCCAGCGCAGGCCCCAGGCCCAGCACCGCGCGCGCCTCCAACTGGAGGAAGCTTCCCTCGGAGCGCTCGGGCCAGCGGTCGGTCCAGCGGGGCGTGCCTGCTTCCACCCGCGCCACCACCGCCCGCTCGAACTTCAGTCCCCAGCCGGTCACCGTGCTGGCCGCGGGCCCCATGGGTGGGTTGATGACCCGGTATCCCAGCAGGGCAAGCTCGTCGGAAAAGGCCAGCACCAGCGATTCCAGGTCCTCCAGGGATGATCGGGGCGCGGGCCGGCTTGGGCCGGCGCCCGAGGTCCGCTCGGCCGCCAGCCGTTCCAGCCCCCAGGCCACCATCTCCGCCAGCTCCATGCGGGTCAGCGGCCGGGCCGAGGCCGCCCACAGCGGCGCCAGCCCCCAGGCCGCCAGCCGGTAGAGCGTCTTGTATGCCCAGTGGTCCGCCGGAACCACCTCGAGCGGGAAGGCGCCGGCCGGCGTCACCGGCATAAGCCAGCCCGCCAGCGCCGCGGTCAGGCACACCGCGAGCAGGCGGCGCCGGGCGCCCGCGGACATCGCTCTCACCGCAGCAGCGAGCGCAGATCGGCGATGCCCGTAAGGATGAGGACGATATTCTCCAGGGCCAGGGGATTGTCGGGCACGTACAACACGTCGCCCCGCTGCAGGAGCAAGTCGCGGGCCACGTCACCCGCACGCAGTATCTTGTACAGATCCACCGGGATCAGCCTGAGTGGCGGGCCTGCCTGGCGCGCTACGGTCACCGTGGCGAGCGGTAGGGGCTCGGCCGCGGCCTCGGCTCCGCGCCGGATCACGTGGGCTCGGCTCAGCATCGCGCGCCGCGTGGGCCCCCCGACCAATCCCAGGGCCTGCACCACCGTCATCGGCCCCCGCAGGGGTATCATCCCAGGCCGCGCCACCTCACCCAGCACATAGACCCGCGCGGTCAGGTCCTCAGGCACCACCAGCGTGTCTCCGGTCTCGAGACGCTGGTTGAGGGCCACCTCGCCGCGCAGCAGCAGCCGCTCCAGATCTATCACCACGGGCGGCGCCTGCCCGCGGCTGAGCCTGATCTCGCCCAGGCCCGCGGCCTCGGTCAGCCCGCCGGCCGAGGCCAGGGCGTCGAGCACCGACGACCCCAGGCGCAGCTCGTGGACCCCGGGCCTCATCACCTGGCCCAGCACCGTCACCCTGACGCGGCGGAACTCGCGCACGATGACCGCAACCTGGGGGTTTCTAATGAAGCGGGCGTAGAAGGGGACCAGCCGCTCGCGCAACTGCTCGGGCGTCAGCCCCGCGGCCCTGATCTCACCTACCAGCGGCAGTGAGATCATCCCGTCCGGCCGCACGGTGACGACGCGCGATAGGTCGTCGTTGCCGTAGACTGAGACCTCGACGACGTCCTCCGGCCCCAGGATGTAGGGTTGCTGGGCCCTGACAGGAACCGGGAGTAGCGTGGCGCCAATCAGGATCAGCAGGGCGCCCGCTGCGAAGCGTAGGGTCATAGTCTCACCAGGGGTTGGATTTCGGTGGGTAAAGCTCCGCCCAATACGGTGCGCCTTTTCGCGCGCCACCGCCGGAGGAGGAGGTGGATTTCCGACGCGCTCCAGACAACTATTCGTAGCCTTCCTTACCGCCGTACTTAGGCAACCTCCAGGTTGATTTCTTCCACTTCCACGGGCGTGCTGTGGCCGAGGACCTCCATCAGCACCCGCACCCGGCCGGCCCGGGAAGTGTGCCGCTCGAAGATCCCCTCCAGACCGGCCAGCGGGCCGTCCAGCACGCGCACGTGCTGGCCAGCCCGCAGGCCCGAGCCCACGCGCACGAAGCCCGACTCCCCGGACCGCTCTCGGATTGCCTCGATCACATCCTCGTGAACCGGAAGCGGCCGCTCGCCGTCTCCCAGCAGCCGGCGGACGCCCGGTGTCCAGCGCACCGCATCCCACACCGACGGAGAGAGGCTCATCCTCAAGAACAGGTAGTTCGGGAACAGCGGCTCCAACACCGTGGCCCGGCGACCCCAGCGCCGCCGAATCACCTCCAGCCGCGGCGAGTAGGGCTCGACTTCCCCAGACCTGAGCCGCAACTGGGCCAGCACGCGCGACTCATGCCGGGGTTTGATGTGCGCCACATACCAGGCCGGGGCCTGCGTGGAAAGATCCACGGCGAGACCCGACGCCGGTCTAGAGAGCCCCATTGCGGAACCCCATGGCGATGGCGCCGGCGCGGTTGCGCGCCCCGGTCTTGCGCAGTATGGAGCGCACGTGGGTCTTGACGGTGGGCACAGACACTTCGAGGCGGCGCGCGATCTGGGCGTCGGTCTCCCCATCGGCGATGGCGGCGAAGATTTCTGACTCCCGCCGGCTTAGCGCATTCAGTGTGCCGGCCAGGCCATGGTTGAATTCCTCCCGAAGGCCGAGCTGTTCCGGTGAGAGGGAGCAGTACAGCACGATCCGACCCCCTGCCACCGCCCTCAGAGCCCAGACGAGAACGTCCTGGGGTGCGTCCCGATGCAGGTAGCCCCAAAGGCCGCTGTTGAGGGCCGGGCCCAGTTCCTCACCGGCGCAATCCTCGGCCAGGACCAACAGCCGGGTGTGCGGCGAAGCTTCCCGCAACTGGTGGATGTGATCCAGTAGCGGGCCGTCCAACCTGTCGGCATCCAGCACCGCAATGTCGGGCGCGGTCCGGCGGACGAAGGCCAGGGCCTCGGGGCCGACCGCTATTGCGCCCGCGACCTCCAGGTCAGGAGCATCGCGCAGGTACGTTACGATCGGGATTCTGAATGCGCCTGCTGCCTCCAGCATCAGGACTGAGGAGACCGCCGGCTGAGACGAGTTCGGATGTGCCTCGGTCTGTCGGTTGCTGATTTCCAATCCAGACCTCACATGAGAAGGCATGAGACGGCAGCAACGGGATTCGTCGAACGGATCGCATCTCCTGCTGATGGCTTAGGGGAAAACCACTATTGACAGGCCCGCCCTCATCGAATGGATGAGCAGTGCCGCTCGCAAGCTAATCCGTTTGCGCGAGATCGCCGGCGAGCCCGAGGGAGTCCTCCAGAGCCCGGTCAATCCGGCGCATCACCGCCGGTGGGAACCTCCCCAGGCGGCGGACGATCTCTGTGCGCGGCACCGTGGCCACGGTCTGGCAATCCACGACGCTGTCGAGCCTGAGGCCGGCCTGCTGCCCGGCCGGGCTGTCCTTCTCCACGACCACCTTACATGGCAGCCCGGTGTGTGAGCGCGTGCTCGTGATCGCGGCGATGATGACGGCGGCGCGCCGCTGGTTGTACCGGTCGGCCTGCACCACCACCGCCGGCCGCAGCTTGCGTTGCACCTTCCCCTCAGTCAGGAACGGGAACGCGAGCAGGACGACGTCGCCTCTGGCGATCTCCATCACCTCTCAAGCCTCGCCGTAGACATCCAGCGCGGGATCGTCCCACGCCTCAGCCAGCGCCTGCTGCTGGAGCCATAGACCTTCGGGGCCGGTCCACGGGTTCGCCATCTCGGCGAACTCGTCGGCCACGAGATCCTCGACGACCTTTCCCATAGGCCGGTTGTGCTGGGCTGCCAGCAGCCTGAGCCGCTTGTGCGCCCCCTCGGAGACATAAACTATCTTCCCGCGTGGCATTGGTACCGCCCCCCTGCCCGGTGGTTCTCTGCATAAGTACCGAAAGCAGTAGTTGCTGTATATGCAGTATATACTGCGCCTGAGGTTCATGCAACGCATCCGTCCTGCCTGTTCTTTGCCGTCCCCGACAGCGATCACGGATTGACGCTCCGCGTAACCCAATGTAGTATATGTCGTACGACCGGATCCGAACCGGCCATGCGCAGCCAGGCGGGAGGGGTGGAATAATGGCCACGGTCCAAAAGAGCCTACGGATTCCCGAGGACATCGCCAAGGCTATTGAGGAGTCGGCGCAGTCCACCGGACGAGACTTCTCGGCGGTCGCGAACGAACTCCTCGCCGAAGTGATCAAGATGCGCCGCTGCCCGGGGATCCTCTTTGCGGACGGTCCTACCGGCCGAAGGGCCCGTATCGCTGGCACAGGCCTCGACGTCTGGGAGGCCATCGCCACGTACAAGAGCCTCAAGAACGATCCCGAGCGTCTCCGCCACGCCTACCACTGGCTCTCGGAGATACAACTGCGGGCTGCGCTTGGTTACTACGTCGCCTATCCGGAAGAGATCGAAGCCCAGATCCGACGGAACGAAGCCTGGACACAGGAGCGGCTCGCGCAGCGCTATCCCTCCTTGGCGGTGCGCGGCTCCTGAAGTACTACCTGGACGAAGACCTGAGCCCCACGGTCGCCGAGCTCTTGCGCGCGCGAGGCGTCGATGCCGTGAGCGCACACGAAGTCGGCGCGCAAGGCCTCTCGGATCTGGAGCAGCTCGACCGGGCGGCCCGCGAAGGGCGCTGCCTCGTCACACGTAACCGGGATGACTTCATCGCGCTCACGCTGCGCTTCTTCGCCGACGGGCGCCCTCATCCGGGGGTCCTGATCGTACCCCGCACGCTCCCGGGCGACCGCTTTCAACTCCTCGCCGATGTCCTCGGCCAGCATGCGGCGCGCCACCCCGCAGGCCTCCCCCCGTACACTCTCCATTTCCTCTCCTGACGGCCCGCGACCCTCGCCGCCAGTGGAGGCGGGCTCTCGTTCAGTATGACCGATTCGCGCGGTAGGAATCCCCCGGCTTCAGGTGGGGGAGGATGTCAACACGGATACCCTGACGGTATCGTCCACGACCAAGCCGTCTGCTGCAGCGCCAATGTACTCGAGCGAGATGAGGCGTCCATGCTGGTCGAACGCTGCGGTCACCCCCTCCCGGATCTCCTCGGTGTCCGCTTCGCGTGCCTCCTCACGCAGGAGCATGTACAGAACATCCGCAGCGCGCCACCGATCACTCCACGACCGTCCCTGAGCGCCTTCTGCCGCACCCGTCCACCCGGTCCGGCTTGACGATTCGTAACATCGACCCACAAACCTACCAGCGTCTGAAAGAGCAGGCCCGGCGCCACCGCCGGTCCATCACGCAGGAAGCTGCGGTCATCATCGAGGAAGCCGTGGCGAGGGCCCAGGACCCTCAGGAGTTCTGGCGGCATGCCCGCCGAGTGCGGGAGGCTGTTCAGGCCAGGTACGGAGCGTTTCCCGACAGCGCCGAGCTCATCCGAGAGGATCGCCGGCGGTGACCGCTGTCCCCGCGGTGGTAGTGGACACAAGCGTCGCGGTTAAGTGGTTCTTCGACGAGCCGTACTCTCGCGAGGCCCTGCACCTGCTCGAGGCGTTCGAGCAGGGTCGGCTCAGGCCCCTGGCCCCGGACCTGATCTACGCCGAGTTCGCGAACGCGGTATGGAAGCGGGTCTCCGCGGCCCACGTGAGGCCTGAGGATGGGGAGGCGGTGATCGCGGCCTTCCTCGATCTCCCGCTGGAGGTCGTGCCCAGCCCCCTCGTGCTCCTACCGGCCTATCGCCTGGCCCTTGAGCACAGGCAGAGCATCTACGACGCCCTGTTTCTTGCGTTGAGCCTTCAGGCTGGCGCTGATCTCGTCACGGCGGATAGGGCCTTCTATGAGAGCATCAGCGCCGGCTTCCCTCAGGTCAGGTGGGTAGGCGACGGCGTCCGAGGAGGTGCGTGACGGCGATCGGTCCGCGCCCATGCGCGTCCGGTCCCTGCTGCTAGGGCTGCTCTCCTCGGAGCGCGTTCTTCTCCAAGAAGCGATCGCACGCCGCGCGCAGGGTCGTTTCGGCGTCTACCCCGGCGGCCTGGGCCAAGGCAACGACCGAGAGGAGCAGTTCCTCGACCAGCTCGCTCGGCACCTGCTCGGCCGACGCCGCATCGGCCGACGCCGCATCGAGGGCCTGCCGGATTCCCTCCAGCGCCAGCCTGAAGTCCGGCTCGGTCTTCTCCTCTTCCTGCCGCGCAGCCCGCTCGACAATCTTCTGCGCGCGGGCCAGCGCCGGTAGCGACGCCGGGATTCCGTCGAAGACCCCCCGCTGTGGGGCCTCGCGCCGTTTGATCTCGTGCCATTGGGTCAGGACCTCGCCCGGAGTTCCAAGAGCCGTCCCCCCGAAGACGTGCGGGTGGCGGGAGATCAGCTTGCGCACCAAGCCGTCCACGACGTCGCCCGCATCGAAGGCGCCGGTTTCTTTCGCCATTTGGCCGTGGAAGACAACTTGAAGCAGCAGGTCGCCCAGCTCGTCGCGCAGCGCGGCGGAATCACCGCGCGAGATCGCCTCCAGGGTTTCGTGGGTCTCTTCCAGCAGGTAGGGCGCCAGCGAGGCGTGCGTCTGCTCGCGATCCCACGGGCAGCCGTCAGGCCCGCGCAGGCGGGCCATCACCGCGACGAGATCCTCGAAGGTGTGCCGCATGCGCGTGGTCGAGGCCGTTGGTTAGCTGCCCGCCGCGTTCTGCCTGAGCACGCGCAGGGCCTCCTGCCTGAACTCCTCGAAGTCCCCCAGCCCTGTCTGCAAGATCTCGAACACCCTGCGGTCGTCCACGCGCGCGTACTCGTGGACGAGGATGTTGCGGAAGGCTTTCATGCCGCGCAGCCGCTCCTTCAGTTCTGCCGGAAGCACCCCGGCCGCGTGGAGCTTCTCGAAGAGGTCGTCCTCCTCGCCCGGCAGGCCAAGCCGGAGGCCGGCCACCAGCATGGCGCAAACATCCACGACTGCTTCGACGGCGATCTGAAGGAGGCGCTCACAGGCCCGGCGCGTCGCCACATGCCGGTAATCCTCGACGGTCGCGGGCGCGACCTGCCGCAACTCGCGCAGGTACTGCTCCAGGTCATCCAGGCGCCCGAGGATGCGCTCACGGTCCAGCATGGAGCACCGCGTCGAGGTACATCTTGTGGATGTGCCGGAAGTCCTCGAAGGCCGCGATAGTGCGCCGGGCGAGCGTGTAGAGCGCGTCCTCGTCCCGCACGAACAGCACCCTGCCCTCCTTGAGGATTCGCGAGCGCATCGCCAACGGCAGGGACTGGAACACCTGGAGGTCCACATCGTGCCGGCTCAGATAATGCAGGCGGCGCTCCAAGGCATCGGCGCCGCCGGTGGGGGAAAGGACCAGGCACACGTCGAGATCCGACCCCGCTCCCGCCTGACCGCGCGCCGCGCTTCCAAAAAGCACAACGGCCAGCACCGCGGAGTCTGTCTCGGCCTCCAGGACAAGCCTATCGAGCGTTCCGTTCTTCATCGTGCCGCCCCTGGTTCAAGCCTGCCGGCGCGCTACTTCCGCTCGAACCGCTCGACCTTGGCCACCTTCCGCTGCTCCGTCAGCCAGGCATCAAACGCCTTCTCGCGCCTGGATCCGAGCAGTTGCGCGCGGATCTCTTCCTTGACCTTCTCGAGCGAGCCCTTCTCGGCGATCTTCGTTTCGTGGACCCGGATGATGTGCAGGCCGTACTGCGTCCGCACCGGGCCGCTGGTCTGTCCGGGCTTGAGCGCCCACGCGACCGTCTCGAACTCCTTCACGAGCGTGCCCTTGGTGACGAACCCCAGGTCGCCGCCGCGCTCAGCGCTGCCCGGGTCCTCGGAGTACTGTTTGGCCAGGTCCTCGAACTTCGCGCCGTCGGCCAGCTTGGCTTGGATTATCTTGACCTTGGCCGCCGCCACCGGCTCGGTGCCCTTCTCGCCTATGCGCAGCAGGATGTGGCTGACCTTGATCTGGGCAGGCTTGTCGTAGAGCGCCGGGTTGGTGTTGTACTGCTTGCGCACCTCGTCGTCCGACACGCTTGCCACCGCCACGACCTCCGCCACTTTCCGCTGGGTGATGCTGATGCTGATCATCTCGCGCAGGCCGGCGAGCGTCAGGCCGTTCCGGGCTAAGGCGGCTGTGAACTCGGCTTCGCCGGGGAACCGCTGCTTGATGGCGGCAATCTGCTCCTCGATTTCCTTGTCGCCGGCCGCGATGTTGCGCTTCCGCCCCTCCTGAACCACCAGGCGCTGCGCGACGATCTGATCTATCACTGCCTTGGCGATCTCGCCCTGCTGCTTTGCGAACTCTGCGCCGGTCGGATCCAGGCCAAACTGGGCGGCGGCCCTGGTTACCTCAGCGTCCACCTGCGACCAGTAGATCGCGTCGCCGTTTACACGGGCGGCCACGGCCGATCCCTTCCGGGCGCCCTTCGTTAGGAACCATGCTCCGACGCCCGCGGCTGCCACGACGGCCACCACGGCGACGGCGATAATGACATTGCGTAGCTTCATCTGGGAACTCCCTCCTCTGTGCGAACGGAATCAGCATACCGCAGCGCGTCGCGTGCCGCCAGCCTTCCAACCAGCTCCAGCGTCTCTATCAACGGTCCGGCCTGCTCGGCGAAGGTCCGGCCCACGGCGCGCACCGTGAGACCGGCCGCCGTGACCTGGGCCCGGCTGCCCAGCGCCAGGCGGAGCCGATCCTGGGCGGTCGCGTCGAGGTGACTACCCTCGTTCAGGCGCACAACGAATCGTCCATCCTTCCGCGTGATCGAGGTGGCGCCGACGCCGCGTGCCGCGACCCGCAGGCGCACCGCGTCGAGCAGCGCGCGTGCAGGAGGCGGAGGTGGGCCGTAGCGTTCCTCCATTTCGGCGGCGACGGTCTCTGCCTCCTCGGCGGTACGCGCCGCCCCCAGGCGCCGGTAGCTGGCCATGCGCTCGTTCTCGTCGGGCAGATACGCCACGGGCAGGTGCGCGTCCACGCCGAGCTCGAGCGCCGGGTCCCGCGCATCCTCGATGATCTCACCGCGCGCCTCGCGGATCGCCTCGTCGAGCAGCCGGCAGTACAGGTCGAAACCCACCGCCGCCACGTGGCCGTGCTGTTCAGGGCCCAGGATGTTGCCGGCCCCCCTGATCTCGAGGTCCCGCATCGCCAGGCCCATCCCGGAGCCCAACTCGACGAACTCGGCCATCGCCCGCAGCCGCTGCTCGGCTTCGCCCGTCAGCGGTGTCCTGGGCGGGTAGAGCAGGTAGCAATACGCCTGCCGGTCGGCGCGGCCCACGCGGCCGCGCAACTGGTAGAGCTGCGCCAGGCCCATCAAGTGCGCGTCCTCGATCAGGATCGTGTTGACCTGCGGGATGTCCAGGCCAATCTCGACGATGGTGGTGCAGACGAGCACGTCGAGACGTCCGCCGAGGAAGTCGAGCATCACGGTTTCCAGCCGCTCCTCGCTTATCTGTCCGTGCCCGATCCCGACGCGCGCTTCGGGCACCAGGTGGCGGATGCGTCGAGCAGCGCGCCCGATCGTTTCGACCCGGTTGTGCACCACGTACACCTGCCCGCCGCGCGCCAGCTCGTGCCGGATCGCGTCGCGCACCAGGTCGTCGTCCTGGGGCCGGATCTCGGTGTGGATGGGCAGACGGGCCTCCGGCGGCGTCTCCATCACCGTGAGGTCGCGCAGGCCGGCCAGCGACATGTGCAGCGTGCGCGGGATGGGCGTGGCGGTGAGGGTGAGCACGTCCACGCTCCGCCGTAGCGCCTTGAGGTGTTCCTTGTGCCCTACGCCGAAGCGCTGCTCCTCGTCCACGACCACCAGCCCCAGGTTGGGAAACCGCACATCTTTGCCCAGCAGCCGGTGGGTGCCGATCACCACGTCCACGGTGCCGGCCGCCAGGCCCGCCAACACCGCCTTCTGTTCAGCGGGCGAGCGGAAGCGGCTGAGCAACTCCACCGTTACAGGGTAGGGTGCGAACCGTTCGCTGAAGACGCTGAAGTGCTGCTGCGCCAGCACCGTGGTCGGGACCACCACGGCCACCTGCCTGCCGTCCATCACCGCCTTGAACGCCGCGCGCAGCGCCACCTCGGTCTTTCCGTAGCCGACGTCGCCTGCCACCAGCCGGTCCATGGGCCGCGGCGCCTCCATGTCGCGCTTGACCGCCTCGATGGCCATGCGCTGGTGCGGGGTTTCCTCGTGGGGAAACGCGGCCTCCATCTCGGCCTGCCAGGGCGTGTCCGGGCCGAAGGCGTGGCCCGCTGCCGTGGCCCTCGCCGCGTAGAGCGTCAGCAGCGAGGCCGCCATCTCGCGCGTGGCTTCCTTTACCTGGCGCTTCTCACGCTCCCACTCGGCGCCGCCCAGCCGGTGGATCCTGACCTGCGCGCCCTCGCCGATGTAGCGCTGGACCAGTCCGATCTGGTCGGTGGGAACGTAGAGGCGATCTTCCGCCGCGTACTGGAGCATCAGGTACTCTCGTTCCGCGCCGCCCTGCTGCAACCGGACCAGGCCCTTGTAGCGGCCGATGCCGTGGTGCAGGTGCACGACCAGATCGTCAGGGGACAGGTCAACCCACGACGCAAGGCGCTCGCCCTCGCGCAGGAACCGCATCCGGGGCCGGCGCCGCCTCCACCCGACGATCTCGGCGTCGGTCGCCACCGCCAGGCCTGCCGAGTCGAGGCGGAATCCCCGCGCAAGGGGAACGGGGACGGCCACGATGCGGCCGCGGAGGGGCATCGCGTCGAGGCGCTCGGCCAGCGCCACCTCGATGCCGGAGTCTGCCAGGATGTGCGCAAGGCGACCGGCCTGGGCAGAGGCGACCACGACGCTCAGGCCCTCATCTGCCAGGCCTGCGAGCATCTTGGCGAACAGGTGCGTCTGGCCGCCGTGGGCTTCTAGGCCTCCTGCTTCCAGGCGGATCTCGTGCCAGCGTCCCTCGGGCGGTCGCGCGGCCGCGATCGCCATGCGCCGGCGTCCGGGGGCCGGGCCGGCAATCCGCGACCAGGGCAGGGGTTTGGGATCGGCGCGCTCGCCGAGCAGGCGGACCGCGCCCTCGGCCTCGGCCGGTTCCACCAGGACCAGCAGCCCGCCGGAGGGGAGATGCTCCGCAAGCGATGTGGCGGCGTCGCTCTCCGCGCGCAGCCACGCCGGCCGCACCGTGACCTCGGGCAGCGCTTCCAGGCCGCGCTGCGAGAGCGGATCGAACGCGCGCAGCGAGTCCACCTCATCTCCCCACAGATCGAGGCGGACCGGCGCGTCCGCGTCCGGAGGAAACAGGTCCACGACGCCGCCGCGTACCGCGAACTCGCCCGGATTGGCCACCAGCCCGACGCGCTGGTAGCCGCCGGACTCCAGGTCGGCCACCAGGCGATCGCGCGGCAGCGTCTGTTCAGGGCGCAGGCGGAGCGTCGCGGCGGACAGGGCTTCGGGGGAAGGGAGCGGCTCGGCGCACGCGGCCGCGGACGCCACCACGACCACCTGTCTTCCGGCGGTGGCGAGGGCGTCTAGGACCCCCAGGCGCTCGCGGACCGCGGCCGGGTCGTCCGGGAAGAGAATTACCTGGATCTCCGCGCCGGAGAGCGCCGCACGCAGGTCGTCTGTCAGGCGCTCGGCGGCCTCGCGGTTCGGGGCAATCGCCAGGGTGGGCGGCCGGGCGCCCGTCCCGTCAGGGACCGTGCCGGCGATCTCGGGATCGGTGATGACCGCGGCCAGCAGGCACGCCGCCGCGCTGCCGCCCGGCCCGAGGGCGGACGGCGGCACATCACCCTCGATCAGGGCCCGGCGGATCTCTTTGTAGGCAGGCGCCTCCCGGAGAAGCTCCAGGAGACCCTGCAGGAGCAGGGTCATATTGAGAAACCGTAACCTCTATTGTACCGAAACCAGAGGCGGTGGTGAATCAGCTAGAGGACACACGCCCGATGACACGAAGACGATCATCGGTGGAAACTCAATGCGGGTCTTTCGGGAGGTGTGGCGCGCGTGATTCGGCGGCAACTTGGCCGGGGCGGGTTTGAGGTCTCGGCGTTCGGGCTCGGCTGCATGAGCATGTCGGGAAGTTACGGGTACGGCGTGGGTGACGAGGCCGAGTCGATCGCCACGATTCACCGGGCCTACGAGCTTGGGGTTGCGTTCTTCGACACGGCGGACGCCTACGGTAACGGGCACAACGAGACGTTGCTGGGGCAGGCCGTCCGTCCGTTCCGGCGTGAGATCGTTATCGCCACCAAGTTCGGCCACGTGCCCGCCAGAGAAGGCCGGCCCGCGGGCATAAGTGGCAAGCCCGATTACGTGAGGGAAGCGTGCGCGGAGAGCCTGCAGCGACTGGGGGTCGATGTCATCGACCTCTACTACCAGCATCGCGTCGATCCCGATACGCCCATCGAGGATACGGTGGGTGCGATGGTCGGGCTGGTCGAAGCCGGCAAGGTGAAATACCTGGGCCTCTCGGAGGCGTCGGCTGCCACCATCCGGCGCGGGCACGCCATTCATCCCATCACCGCGGTTCAGTCGGAATACTCGCTATGGACTCGAGATCCCGAACGCGAGGTCTTGAAGACCTGCCGCGAGTTGGGGATTGGCTTCGTGCCCTACAGCCCGCTCGGCCGGGGCTTCCTCACCGGTACGGTGCAGTCGCCCGACGACCTGGCGGCAGACGACCGGCGGCGCATTCATCCACGTTTCCATCCAGAGAACTTCAGCAGCAATCTCCGGCTGGTCGACCGCCTGCGCGCCATGGCGGAGGCGAAGGGCTGTTCGCTGCCCCAACTGGTGATCGCTTGGGTGCTGGCGCAGGGCGACGATATCGTGCCCATCCCCGGTGCCCGGCGCCGCGCGCACCTGGAGGAAAACCTGGGCGCCCTGAGTGTCACGCTGACGAAGGACGATCTGGCCGCGCTGGACGAAATCGCGCCGATCGGTGTCGCAGCCGGCGCCCGCTATCCGGCGGATGGGATGCGGGCTATCAACCGCTAGATCCTGCAGCCCGCAGCGCACCCCGGCACGCGCGCCATGCGCAGTAGCCGGTGGGGGAGACACCCAGGGCGCGGCTCATCCTGGTCACTCGGTCAGGGATGGTCTCAGGCCAGGTTGAAGCGGCGGTGGAGCGCCCCGACCGCATCCTCCGCCCTGTCCCTGGAGATGACGCAGGAGATGCGCAGCGGGGAAGTGCTGATCATGTCAATGTTGATTCCTTCATCTGCCAGGGCCTCGAACATGGAAGCGGCGACCCCCGCATCCTGCGAGATGCCGGCTCCCACCACGGACACCTTGGCGATCCCCGCATCCTCAGCAACACGGCGGGCGCCCAACTCAGCCGCCAGATCACGGCATACGCGGCGGGCGTCATCCAGGTGTTCCCTGACCACGGTGAAGGCGATGTCGTTCCGTCCTTCCCGATGCATGCCCTGCAGGATCATGTCCACCTTCACCCCGGCGTTTGCCAGGGCCCGGAACACCCGGGCCGCCATACCCGGCACGTCGGGCACGGCCTCCAACACCAGCTTGATCTCGTCGCAGCTGTGGGTGACCGCTCTAATGATGACTTCCTCCATCTCGTTTCCTCCTCCCACCTGCGTGCCCGGATCGTCGCTGAAGCTGGACCGAACCACCAGCTCTACTCCGAACCGCTTGGCGACTTCCACTGCGCGCGGCTGAATGACTCGGGTTCCCAGGTCGGCCATCTCCAGCATCTCGTCGTAGGAGATCCGACGAATGAGCCTGGCCTGGGGGATCACCCGCGGATCGGCCGTGTAGACCCCATCGACATCGGTATGGATCTCGCATCGGTCCGCCCGAAGGGCTGCGGCCACGGCGACGGCGGTGGTGTCCGACCCACCCCGACCCAGCGTGGTTACATCACCGCCGGCCTCCCGGCCCTGGAAGCCGGCCACCACCACGACCCTGCCGGTCCTGAGGTGGTTCATGATCTTCTCCCGGTCGATCCGGCGGATGCGGGCCCGACGGTGTGCGCGATCGGTGATGATCCCAACCTGGGACCCGGTCAGGGAGACGGCTTCCACCCCCTGACGGCTGAGCGCCATGGACAGAAGGGCGATGGAAACCTGCTCGCCGGTGGAGAGGAGCATGTCCATCTCCCGAGGCGGCGGCTCAGGGTTGATGGAATTGGCCAGGGCGATCAACTCGTCGGTGGCACCTCCCATGGCCGACACTACCACCACGACATCGTCACCGGCCCTGCGGGCCTGTGCTACACGGTCGGCCACCTTCCTGATGCGATCTGCATCGGCCACCGAGGTGCCCCCGTACTTCTGGACAACCAGGGAGCGCACAGGGCGGTCGGTCGTGGAGACCTCGGCGCCGAACAGATCGGCCATTACCACCTGTGTGTCCGTCTTGACGCCGGCGCGGGAGAAGGCGGCCTGCATGGCATCGGCCACTTCCGCTTCCACGCGCTCGGGGACGAAGGCCAGCAGGGAGGGTCCGGAGCCGCTTAGGGCCACTCCTGCCGCGCCGGCTGCATGGGCCGCGGCAATGGCTTCAGCCATACCCGGGATGAGCTCTGCCCGGTAGTTCTGGTGCAGCCGGTCGTCCATTGCAATTGCCAGGTGAGCGTGCTCGCCGCTGGAGATCCCGGCCATGAACAACGCCACCCGGCCTATGTTGAAGACCGCGTCGTCAAGGGGCACCACCGAAGGTAGGACCTGGCGGGCAAAGGCCGTGGGAACCTGGAAGTCCGGTACCACGACGAGGATGTTCAGGCCAAACGACGGGTTGATGCGGACATGCTCCACACGCCCCGCGTGGGGGACAGAAACCACCAACCCGCCCAGGAAGGCAGGGACCACGTTGTCCGGGTGGCCCTCGCGCTCCACGGCCATCACCATCAGTTGCTCGCGATCGTACGGCCCACCGATGAGATGGTTGGCTGCCAGCAGCCCACCGACGATGGCGGCGGCGCTGGACCCCAACCCCCGGCCGAGGGGGATGCGGTTGAGGCAATGCACCCGCAGTCCGGGTGGACTCGATCCGGCGCGGTCGAAGACCATGTTCATGGCCTGGACCACCAGGTTGGAGCCATCACGGGGTAGCGTATCCGCGCCTTCACCCTCTACCGTAACCACCAGGCCTTCGGGGATGACCACGGTCTCGATCTCGTTGTAGAGTTCCAGGGCTAATCCCAGGACGTCAAAGCCCGATCCCAGGTTGGCGCTGGTTGCCGGCACGGTCACCCTGACGCGCATTGCCTTCACCCTCCAACGCTCACACGGAGTTCGGCTGCGGGTTTGCGCAGGACTCTACCACCTTGTGCGGGGGGCGGTCAAATGTTTGAGTCGAGTTGGGCCACCAGCCGGACGAACTCCCGGATCGGGGCGAGCTGATGCATCGCGGCAAGCACCAGGCGGTAATCCAATCCTACATATTCATGGACTACGACGTTCCGAAAGCCAGGGAGTCGCACCAGGACCTCGACGACCTCAGAGGGGAAGCCATCTGCGCGATCATCAACAGCGAGAACAGCACGTCGTTTCGGAGCGAGAGGTTGCTTTCGAGATCCTGCGGGGTCACAACCTCGTCCCTGCGGGCCTCAAGGTGATCGAGGTACCGCTGGATCTCGCTCAGCCTCTCGGTAAGGAACGTCATCGGCTCAGCCGCTCGAGCTGCGCCTGCCGCGCCCGCCGGAGGAATGGAATGAGGTCCGCGGCGCGCAGTAAGGTATCGCGCTCGAACTCGCGCGCCCGCTCCGGGTCGGTGACGTGCACGCGGACCCCTTCGCGAAGGATCTTCGCGGCAAACGGCGCCGGGATCTCGTTGAGGATGACGACGTCCACGTCGTTCTCCCCGAGGGCGTGAATGAGGTCGCCGATGAGCCGCAGGCGGATCTCGAAGCGGGCCGCGGCGGCGAGGTGGGCGGCCGGATCAAGCACCACCCCCACGTCCACGTCGCTCTCAGGCACATCTCTTTCCAGTGCGCGGCTGCCAAACAGGTACGCTGCAAGGACGCCATCAGGGGCCCGATGGCGGAAGTATTGTTCCAGTTTCTCGCGGAGATCGGGAGTCATAAGAATCGGCCGCCCACATCACGATACCACACGCCCGTCTCAGCCATCGGCCTTCTTGTTGCTGACCTCTGCCAGGACGTTCACGATCGCTGCCTTGAATCCCGGGAGATCCTCACGGATCGTCTGCCACACAACTTCGAGGTTCACTCCGAAATAGTCGTGGATCAGCTTGTCGCGCAGTCCGGCAGCCGCCTGCCACGGCACATCGGGGTGCCGTTTCCGGACGGAGGCGGGAACCTTCTTGGCGGCTTCGCCCACCAGTTCAAGCGCCCGGATTACGGCATAGACCGTCTTCTCGTCTGCCGAGAAGGAGGCGAGGTTCATGCCTTCGGTGAATCGATCGGCCTTTTCGGCGGCGTCCAGGATGTCGCGCAGGTAGTCAGCAATGGCGCGCTTTCTAGTCAAACCTGGACGACCTCGTCAAGAATTCTCTTGCCGACGGTTGGTTTCAGGGCGTCCTTCATTACCAGGTCTACCTTCACGCCGAGCAGGCGGCTGATCTCGTGTTCGAGTTCGATGAACTTGAAGAGACCAAGTGGACGGTTGAAGTCCACGAGCACGTCCAGATCGCTGCCCCGCCTCTGTTCGCCGCGGACGTAGGAACCGAACACCCCCAAGGATCTCACCCTGTAGAGATGTCTCAACATCGGTAGGTGCCGCCGCAGGATGCGGACGTACTGAGCCGTCGATCCTGGCAGAGTGACGACTCCACTTCGGCGCGTTCGACTAGACCGGTTCATCTCAGCGCTCCTGAGAACGTTCAGGCTGTCTCACAACACCATTCTACCGAATCTGAGATGGGACTACCTAGTTGGGCGCGCGGCTACAAAACAGGTAGGCCGCCATGACGCCGTCAGGGGATCGGCGGCGGGCGCCGCTTGTGCTCGGTCGCGGCGTGCATGCGCTCGATGCGCGTCCGTATCTCCGCCGGCGCCGCCCCGCTGAGGAGGTACGCGTCGAGGACGGCGTAGGTCAACCCCATTTCACCCTCGTCGGTCTGGCCGGGCCATAGGCCGGCGCTCGGGGTGCGGTCCACGATCGCCTGCGGCACCCCCAGGTGGGCTGCCAGCTCGCGCACCTCGGACTTCACGAGCCCGCCGATGGGCTGCAAGTCCACGCCGCCGTCACCGTGCTTGGTGAAGTAGCCGACGTAGGCCTCGCTGCGGTTGCCGGTGCCGACCACCAACCGGTTGAGCCGGTTGGCGAAGTAGTAGAGCGTTGTCATCCGCAGCCGAGGGCGCAGGTTGGCCAGCGCCATGCGGTGGTCCGCGGGCTGCCCGCCATCCCGCAGCGCCGCTGTCAGCGCATCGAAGGTCGCATCGAGTACGACCGTCGTGTAGGGCAGGCCCAACGCCGCGCAGAACGCTTCGGCATCCTCTATGTCACGCGGGTCGCTGTGACAGGGGATGATGACACCCAGCGTCGATTCGGGAAACGCGCGCAGGCAGAGCGCTGCGACGGCCGCGGAATCCACCCCTCCTGAGATGCCCACCACCGCTCCCAGCGTTCCGGCTTCGCCCGCCCGTTCGCGCAGCCAGGCGATCAGGCGCTCTGATACCTCTTGTGGGGATCTCTGCGGCATCTACTGTGAGGGCACGCGGTGGGTGTAGGTGACCAGGCCGAACTCGCGCGTGGTGGAGGACCGGTGCACGGGCTTGCCGGCGACCGTTACCTGGATACCGAGCTCGCCTTTGTCCGTGGTCTTCTGCAGCGTGACCGAGAACCCTGACACCGTCTGGAACGCAATGCGGGTCGGTACGGCGCCGCCAGCGCGCTTCGATTCGCCGAGTTCTCCGTAGGAACCCTCGAACTTCAGCCCTGCGGTGCCGAAGACCTCGACAACCACCGGCATCGCCGGCCGCGGGCTGGGCTTCGGGATGAGGGGCTCGATGCTGCCCCCCCGGCGGCCGGGCGCCCGACATGAAGCGGTGGCGGCGATCACGACAACCAGTACCACGAGCAGGGCAACGTGTCTCATGGTTAGGCCGTTTCGCAGCGGATGCGCCAACCTCCTTCCGGATTCCGGGGCTTGCCAACGGAGGACGCACGCAGTATCCTCGAATCAACTGAATACGGATCACACCTCCGAACGGGCAAACCCGGAGCAATCCGGGGACGCAAAGCCGCAGGGCCACGGCAGTGGCCGGCTGGGTTGCCGAAGAGGAAGCACCGGCGAGGCGAGTGCTTCCATTCGCGCTCGCGTTTTCTTTTTCCGGGATTGCCCATCGGACGGCGCGCCGCCGCATCCATCCAGACCTCACCGTGGCGCGGCCGGGATACCGGGGGGAGCACGCCGGTCGCCGAATCCGGCACGGCGATCCGGCGCCACAAGGCGCCATACGGCGCAACGTCGTTTCCCCACGGCTCTCCCCATCCCGGCCGTCGCCATTCGATCCCCGTATGGACAAGTTGAGTAGCACGGGCGGCGATGTTCTTCGTTGCCCGCCGGAAGGGCAGGGGGGCGTCGGGCCAAGAGCTTGTCCAGGAAACCGGGGCCGGTGCACCCTCCCGAAGCTACTGATGATCAGGTATTCTATGAGTGACCACGGGTCCGGGCCGGGCCATGTGTTGCCATCGGAGGCCGCAAATGAGGACGGGGGGAGGTCTCAATGACACAGATCTTCACGGCGTATGTGGAGTTTGACCCCGATACGCTAATGTACGTCGGATCAATTCCGGGGCTGCCGGGCGCACATACTCAGGCGGCAACACTGGACGAGCTGCAGCACAACCTTCGCGAGGTTCTTGAACTCATCATCGAGGAGAGGAAGGCGAAAGGGGAACCTCTCGACATCGAGCACTTCGTTGGGATTCAGCAGATCGCGGTGAGCGTGTGACCAGATTGCCAATCGTCAATGCACGGAAGATGGAGCGGGTTCTACTTCGGCTGGGTTTCGATGCGGTGCGGCAGAAGGGGGGTCACGTCTTCTACCGGCATCCAAACGGTCGCACGACGACCATTCCGCACCACCCCGGTCGTGATCTGGCTCGCCCCCTCATCCGAGAGATCCTCCGCGAGGTCGACCTTTCGCCCGAGGACTTCGAGCGTCTGCTTCACGAGATCTGATAGATCTGACAGCAGGACAACCCTCCGGCCGGCCTGCCCGATGCCCCCCGACGGCCCGTCCACTTCCGTTGACGGCCCGGCCCCAAGGCCGTACAATCGTTGCGCGGAGTGAGAAAGATTCTCACTTACTGCCCCGGCGGTGAATGGTGGCGGACCCGAAGCGGACGCGCAATTCCCAGCAGCGCCAGCGCATCCTGCGTGCGATCCAGGCCGCAGGATGCCACCTGACCGCAGGAGAGATCCACCGCAGCGTGGGGCGAGGTGGACGCGCGATCGGGCTCGCCACGGTCTATCGAGCGCTTGAAGCGTTCGCGCGCGCGGGCATCGTGGAGTCGGTATCCCTGGGCGGCAGAGCGATCCGCTACGGCCTGGCGGTCGAGCACCACGACCACCTGGTTTGTCTGGAGTGCGGGAAGTGGCAGCCGCTGGGGCGTTGCCCTGCCCCGCGCGCCCCGAGGGGTGCTGCGCCTGGATTTAGGGTAACCGGGCACCGGCTGGAGTTCTTCGGTTACTGCGTGGAGTGCCGGTGAGGCGCTTACGATGAACCGGCGCATCGCCATCGTGCTCCTAGTCGTCGCGATCCCGCTGCTGATCCTCGTGGTCGCACGGTCCCGCAGCGCCCGCGTGCCCACGGCGCGTCCGGTGGTCGTGGCCACGATCTACCCCCTGGCGGAGTTGGCCCAGAGGATCGGCGGCGACCGCGTCGAGGTACGGACGCTGGTGCCCGCGGGCACCGAGGCCCACGACTTCGAGCCCGGACCACAGGATGTGGCCGCGATCGGCCGGGCGCGGTTGTTCATCTACAACGGCGCAGGGTTCGATCCGTGGGTCGAGCGGCTGCTCCCGATGCTCCCGCCCACGGTCGGCGTCGTCCGGGCCACCGCCGGCCTGCCCCTGATCAAGGCGTCGGGCGAGGCGGACGCCCACGGCCACCGTACACACGGCCACCCCACAGCGGTCGGGTTGCCCGACCCCCACGCATGGCTGGATCCCCTGCTGGCGGCGCAGATGCTGGAGGTAATTCTGATCGCATTTGTGGCCACCGACCCGGCGGGCGCGGAGGCGTACCAGCAGGCCGCCACCGTTGCCCGCGGGGAGCTCGCCGGACTGCACGCCCGCTTCATCCAGGGTCTGGCACGGTGCGAGCAGCGGCTGGTGGTGAGCACGCACACCGCGTTTGCATACCTGGCGCGGCGCTACGGCCTCGAGCAGATCGGGCTGGCCGGGCTGGCGCCCGAGGCAGAGCCGACGCCCGCCGCGCTCGCCCGTCTGGCAAGAACGCTGCGGGCGAGAGGGGTGCGCGTGGTGTTTGTCGAACGGCTGGCGTCGCCGCGGGCCGCAGAGACCCTGGCGCGCGAGATCGGGGCGCGCACCATGATGCTGCACCCGGTCGAGGGGCTGACGCCCGAGGAGATCGCCGCCGGCGCCAACTACGTCACGATCATGGACGAGAACCTGCGCGTCCTGCGCGAGGGGCTCGGGTGTCGTTGATGAGGGCCGCCGATGGGACACGGGATGAGGCGCCGGCGACGGACCGTGGGGCCCGCGATGAGGCGCCCCTGATGGATCCCGGTGCGCGCACCCCGGTCGTCGAGGTGCGCGGCGTCTGCTACGCCTACGCTCACGAGCGCGTGATCGAGGACATCTCGCTGACCATTCACGCAGGGGACTTCCTCGGTATAATCGGACCCAACGGTTCTGGGAAGACCACGCTGTTGAAGATCCTTGTCGGGCTGCTGCGTCCCTCGTGCGGCGAGGTGCTCCTGTTTGGCACCGAGCTGACGCGGTTCACCGAGTGGCGGCGCATCGGCTACGTGCCCCAGCGCGTTACCGCCTTCGATCCTCGTTTTCCGGCCACGGTAAGGGAAGTCGTGGCCAGCGGCCGCGCCGGGCGGACCGGATTGCTGCGGGCCCCGGGCAAGGAGGATCGGCGCGCGGTCGAGCGCGCGCTGGAGGTGGTCGGCGTCGCGGAGTTGAGCGGGCGGATGATAGGCCACCTCTCCAGCGGCCAGCAGCAGCGTGCCTTCATCGCGCGAGCGCTGGTCAGCGAACCCGAGCTGCTGGTGCTCGACGAGCCGCTCGTCGGCGTGGACGCCGGGGCGCAGGAACGGTTCTACGACCTGCTCCGCCACCTGCACCGCGACCTCAACGTGACGCTGGTGATGATCTCCCACGACGTAGGCGTGATCGCCTCGGAGGTCACCACGCTGGCATGCATGAACCGCACGCTCGTCTACCACGGCGAGCCGAGCGCGTTCCTGGAGAGCGACGTGCTGAGCGCGGTCTACCACACCGGCGTGCGCGTCGTCTCGCACGTGCACTGATGCCGGAGATCCTGCAGCACTCGTTCATGCAGCGCGCACTGCTCGCAGGGGTGATCGTGGCCGTGGTCTGTCCCCTGATAGGCGTCTTCCTTGTGCTGCGCCGCCTATCGCTGATTGCCGATACGCTCTCGCACGTGGCGCTGGCCGGCATCGCGATCGGGTTGTTCGCCGGGGTGCCTCCGATCCTGTCGGCGCTCGTGGTCGCCATCGCGGGCGGCGTGGGGGTTGAGGCCCTGCGCGCGCGCGGCCGGATGTTCGGCGAGGCGGCGCTCTCGGTGTTCCTCTCGGGCGGGCTCGCGGTGGCGATAGTGCTGATCGGGCTGGCACGCGGTTTCACGGTGGACCTGTTTGGGTATCTCTTCGGCAGCATCACCACGGTGACGCCGCTGGACGTGTGGGTGATAGCCGCGCTCGGCGGGCTGACCGCCGCAACCGTGCTGGGATTCTACAAAGAGCTGTTTGCCATCACCTTCGACGAGGAGGCGGCGCGCACGAGCGGGCTGCCGGTCCGGGCGCTGAACCTCCTGTTCACGGTGCTCACCGCGCTGGTGGTCGTACTGGCGATGCGGATCGTGGGCATACTGCTGGTGGGCGCGCTGCTGGTGCTGCCGACTCTCGCTGCGATGCAGGTGGCGTCGTCGTTTCGGGGGACGCTGACGGCGGCGATCACCTTCGCGGTTGCCGCGGTGGTGCTGGGGCTGGTGGCGGCGTTCTATCTGGACGTGGCAGCGGGCGGGGCGATCGTGCTGGTGGCGCTGGCGCTGCTGGGGGCGGCGGCGCTGGTCGGGCGCGAGGTCGCGCGCGAGGTCGCGCACACCTGATCCAACGGACGGTCGTGCCGGTGATGAACTAGGCCTCGTTAGGCCCAGAACCCTCCCCAGAAATCCCCTGTAGCCGAAGAAGGAATTCGCGGGGCGCGCGGTGTACTGTGTCGACAGTATACACTCTACCCCACCCGCGACCGGAGGCTGGCCTATGCGGCCCATCGACAACGCGACCCTCAGCCATCGGGTCCGTGACCACCTGCGGGAGGATATCCTCGCCAACCGACTTCCGCCGGGGACGCGCCTCCAGGAGAAAGAGATTGCCGGCGCGCATGGGATCAGTCGTGCGCCGGTGCGCGAGGCGCTGCGCCTGCTGGCGGTCGAGGATCTGGTGGCGATTGAGCCCCGGCGCGGCGCCGTGGTCAAGGCGCTCTCGCCCTCGGAGTTTCTGGCCGCCTACCAGGTACGCGAGGCGCTCGAGATGCTGGCGATCCGCCTGGCGGTGCCGCGGATGACCGACGAGGACCTCAAGACGCTGAGGGACCTGCACGCCCAGATGGCCACCTACACCGAGAAGCACGACGCGGACCGCTTCTTCCGGAGCAACAACGCATTTCACAGCCTGTTTGCCGAGCGGTCGGGCAACGATCTGCTCCAGCGGCTGTACCGGCAACTGATCAACAAGATGCGCCGATACCGCATGCGGTCGCTCTACCTCCGCGGCGGGCTGGACCGGTCGATTGCCGAACACGCGGCGATCCTCGAGGCGGTCGAGAGCCGCGACGCCGAGGAGGCCATGCGCCTGCTCAGCGAGCACATCCAGGTCCCGCAGCGGATACTGCGGTCAGTGCCTGAAGACGAGCTCGTGCAGGTCGCTGCGGGTAGGGAGCCGCGGCGGCGGTCGTAGCCCGTCGACGCAACGCGTTCCGAGCGGAGAGGAGCACGGCGCATGGTACCAGGATCCCTGAAGTTCGGAGTCAACCTGAACAACCGCGAGCCACTACTGGCGCCGCAGTACGACATACCGGCGTTGCTGGACCTTTCGGTGGCCGTGGAGGAGGCGGGGTTTGACTCGGTCTGGGTCGGCGACAGCCTCTTCTCCAAGCCACGCTACGAGCCGCTGGCGCTGCTGGCGGCCATCTCGCAGCGCACCAGCCGGGTGCGACTGGGCACCGCGTGCCTGGTGACGGCCACCCGCAACCCCCTCTACTTGGCGCTGGAGTGGGCGACCCTGGACGTCATCTCGCGCGGCCGCACCATCCTGGGCGCCTGCATGGGGAACCCCGAGGAAGGCGTGCGCCGCGAGTACAAGGCGCTGGGGCTGGACTTTGGGAAGCGGGCGGCGATCTTCGAGGAAGGCCTTCACGTGCTGCGAGCGCTGTGGACCGACGGGCGCGTGTCCTTCCACGGCCAGTTCTTCCAGTATGACGACATCAGCTTCTCCTCGGGCGTGGAGATGGGACCGCTGATTCCGGTGCAACAGCCGCCGCCCACATGGATCGTGAGTAACCCCCGCCTGATCCGCGGCGTACAGGAGGACGTGGTGGGCCGCGTCATCGACCGCGCCGCCGCCCGCATCGTGCGCTACGGCGACGGCTGGATGACGTGCTGTCGCGCGCGGCACCCAGAGGAGCTCGTTGAGCAGCTGGCACGGATCCGCGATGCCGCCCGAGAGGCGGGCAAGGACCCGTCGTCGCTCGAGGTGGCCTATCAGGTCACGATGAACATCGCCGATTCGGAAGCTGAAGCGGAGCGCAGCATTGGCGAGTACATCACCCAGTACTACCCCGAGCTGAGCAAGGCTGTGGACCTGGGCGAGTGGGGGCCGGTGGGCACGCCGGACCACATTGCGGACTGGATCGCCCGGTTCGCGGAGGCAGGCGTCACCTACTTCATCTGCCGGTTCGGGGCGCTGGACCAGTTCGGCCAGGTGGCACGGTTTGCCCAGGATGTGCTTCCCAGGTTCGTGCAGCCGGCGCCTGCGGTGACGGGGCGCCCCGGGCCGCTGAAGGGTGCGCACCCAAGGAGGGATCGCTGATGGCGAGGGCAAGACTGCGACGGGATGCGGAGCTCGTCGTGGACACGTGCATGTCCGTGACCCAGGGCGACGTGGTCACCATTATTACCGACGACTTACACCTGCGGGAGGCGGACGCGCTGGCCGGTGTTGTGGTGGACCGAGCCGGGTTTCCGGTGGTGATGAACAACGAGGCCCAGGTGTGTCGGGGCCTCGCGGATACCCGGTTCCCCATGGCGCCGCCGCGCAACCTCCACCAGGCCATGGTGGCCTCGGACGCCATCATCATCATCACGAACCTGGAGTGGGCCAACCGGTTCGCTCATGTCTCGGCGGTGCGCGAGTCGTGCGCCAACATGGCGCGCATCGCCTCGGTGGAGGAGGGTATGGGCGCCTGGGGTCTCACCGAGAGCGACATCCGCGAGGCCACGCAGCGGGCTCGCGATGCCATCCGGGCGCTGGCCGGCGTGAAGCGCTGCCGCGTTACGGCCGCCAACGGCACCGACGTTACGGTGAGCATCGAGGGGCGGCCCGCGTTGGAGGTCACGCCCGTCAAGCAGAAGGGCCAGATGATGGGGCCGGTGCCGCTGTGGGCCGAGGTGGCGTTCGCGGCCGTGGAAGATCAGACCGAGGGCCGCGTGGTGGTGGACGGGGTGATGCTGGGGATCGGCGTGCCCGGACAGGTGAAGGAGCCCATTGTCTGGACCCTCCAGGGCGGCCGCGCCGTGACAATCGAGGGCGGCGCAGAGGCCCGGAGGCTTCGAGAGGTGCTCCAGGGTGTCGAGGGGGCCGACGTCGTGGGCGAGTTCGCGTTCGGCGCCAGCACGAAGTCGCCGTTCGGCTCGCCTTCGGAGAAAGGACGCCTGGGAACGGTGCACTTCGCGCTGGGTGACAACCACAACGCATATCCGGGCGGCAAGAACGTGAGCACGCTGCACCTGGACGGGGTCGTCCGCAACGCCACGCTGGAAATCGTGGATACGGGGCAGTACATCCTCAAGGACGGGGCGTGGGCGTTGTGAGCCCCGCGGTGCGCGTGGTGCCTCTACAGCAGGTGGAGCCGATTCTGCTGCCCCGCCAGAGCTGGAGTCGCATGCTGGTCACCCGTGGCACCGTGGGCGATAACCAGGCGTCGCTGGGATACTCGGTGTTCACGCCGGGAACCGTGCTGACTATGGTGTCCCACGAGGTCGAGGAAGTGGCGTTCGTCGTAGCCGGTCGTGGTGAACTGCGGCTGGAGGACGGTGTCGTAGCCTTCGGACCGGGCGACGCGCTCTTCATCCCACCCCGGGTCTGGCATGCCGTGGCCAACACCGGGGACGAGGACCTTGTGATGGTCTTCGGGTTCCCGCACCCGGAGTACCCGCCCACGCAGCGGCGGTCGGAGGCGCCGGTATGACCTCCTGGCCGTACATGTCCATGGCCACCGGGCCGGGCGACGTGACCGTGCAGACGTTGCGCGACCACATCCGGCCGATGGTTCACTACACCGACCCTGCGTTCATGGAGCTGTTCGAGCGGACCACCGTCCTGCTCCAGCAGGTCTACCGGACGCGAAACGACGTGGTCATCATGCAGGGCGAGACGGTGCTGGGGATGGAGGCCGTGGCAGCGAGCCTTGTCTCGCCGGGCGACCGCGTGCTGGCACTGTCCTCCGGGCTGTTCGGCCGGTGGTTCCGGCAGCTCTTCGCGCAGTCCGGGGCCGAGACCATCGAGGTGGCGGTCCCTGACAATGAGGCCATCCAACCCGAGGACGTCCGACGGGCGCTGAGGCAGCACCGGGGAATCAAGGTCCTCTCGGTGATCCACTGCGAGACACCGTCGGGGACGATCAACCCGGTCGCCGAGATCTGCAAGATCGCCGCGGAGTTCGGAGTCCTTACGGTCGTGGACGCCTCGCTCAGCCTCGCCGGCGAGGCGCTCTTTCCCGATACCTGGGGGATAGACGTGGCCGTTGCGGGTCCGCAGAAGTGCCTGGGCGGCGTGCCGGGGCTGGCCCTGCTGGCGGTCAGCCCACGCGCGTGGGAGGCGCTGGAGCGACGCACCCCGCCGCTACGGGAGAGCTACCTCTCGCTGCTGGACTGGCGGGAGAGCTGGATCGCCCACCGTCGGTTTCCCTACACGCCGTCCGTGAGCCTGGTCTACGCGCTGGAGTCGGTATTAACGCAGGTACTGGAGGTCGGCCTGGACCGGTATGTCGGACGGCACGCGATCATCGGGCGCGCGTGCCGGGCCGGGATCCAGGCTCTGGGACTGGAACTGTGGCCGGTCCGCGAGGCCATCGCGACCAACGCGGTAACCGCGGTCCACAGCCCGGAGGGGGTGCCGGGCAGCGCCGTCGTCGCGCACTTGCGCGAGCGCTACGGCGTCAAGATCGCGGGTGGGTACAGGGAGATGGCCGACAGGGTCATCCACCTGGGCCACATGGGACCCTCGGCGCACCCGGCGCGTCTGGCAGCCCTGCTGGCGCTGCTGGAGCGCACGCTGGCGGACCTGGGTGTGCCGGTCCGGCTTGGCGCCGGCGTCGGAGCGGCGATGGCCGTGCTGGCCGACTGGTCGTGACGATCGTGAGCAGGCAGGGATGACATGGTTGGAACCGCAAAACGCCCCATGCCGAACAGGAGGCAGCCCATGAGTAGAAGGTCGGTAGTTCGTGTTGCAGTGATTGCCGTTGGTGTTGTGGTCTTGCTGGCCGCCATGCTTAGCCCTACCGCGGCCCAGCAGCCACGCCGTGGAGGCATCCTGCGTATCGCGCACATCGGGGAGCCGTTCACGCTTGACTGGCACTGGTCCAGCGGCGCTATCGTCAGCCACATCCTCAACAACCTCTACGAGGGGCTTGTGGCGATGGATAGCAAGTTCCAGACCAAGCCCATGCTGGCCGAGAAGGTGGAGTTGAGCGTCGATCGCCTGACCTACACCTTTGTCTTGCGGCGCGGCGTGCGGTTCCACAACAACAAGGAGATGACCAGCGACGATGTGCGGGCTTCGCTGGAGCGCTGGGGCCGGGTGAACTTCCGCGGCCGGATCGTCTTTGCCAACCTCCACAGCCTGACCAGCCCCGACGGGCATACCGTGGTGATGAAGCTCAAGCAGCCCTACGCGCTGCTGTTGCAGGACCTGGGTTCGTTCCAGTCACCGGCGGTCATCTACCCCAAGGAGAGCGTGGAGGATGCCGGCACCGGCCCGCTGCGCCAGTTCATCGGCACCGGTCCGTACCGGCTGGCCGAGCGGATCCCCGACCGGCACATCCGCCTCGACCGCTTCGACGGCTACGCCAGCCGCACCGACGAGCCAGACGGCAACACGGGCCGGAAACACGCCTACTTGGACACCATCTACTTCATCCCGGTCCCCGATGTGGCCGTCCGCATCGCTGGGGTGCGCCGTGGGGAGTTCCAGTTCGCCGAGCAGATTCCCAGCGACCAGTACGACATGCTGCGCGGTGACGCCAGCCTGACCTCCTACATCGCCACGCTGCCCTTCTGGAACGCGGCCATCTTCAACAACCGGCAGGGCTCCATGGCAAACACCAAGATCCGCCAGGCCTTCCAGGCCGCCATCGACAACGAGCCGGTCATGCGCGCAGCCTTCGGCCCCAAGCAGTTCTGGCGGCTCGATGCAGCCATCATGCCCAAGGAACACCCCATGTACACCGATGCCGGGAAGGAGTTCTTCAACCAGAAGAACCCAGCGCGGGCCCGCGCGCTGCTGGCCGAGGCCGGCTACCGGGGCGAGCCCATTCGGTGGATGACAACTACCGAGTTCCCCCACCATGCCATCACGGCGCAGGTGGTGAAGCCCATGCTGGAGCGCGCAGGATTTGTGGTGGACCTCCAGGTCATGGACTGGGCGACGCTGGCGGGCCGGCGCGGACGGCCGGAGCTGTGGGACATCTTCAGCACCCAGATAGCCTTTTTCCCCGACCCGGTATTTGTGGTGCCCCTGCAACACACCTGGCCGGGTTGGTGGAGCAACCGTGACGGCATGGCCATGATGGAACTGCTCAGGCGACACACCAACCCGCAGACGCGGCTGGACATCTGGCGCCGCCTCCAGCGCACTTGGTACCAGGATGCCGGGTCCATCAAGTTCGGCGACTACTTCGAGATGCACCTGCACCGCCGCGAGCTCAAGGGGTTTGTGGAGAACCCAACCCACACTTGGTGGAACGCCTGGCTCGAGCGGTAGGAACGAGGGATCCCATGCCGATCAGCGTGCGGGACAAGGTGGTGATCATTACCGGCGGTGCAGGCGAGTTGGGCTCGGCCATGGCCCGGCGGTTGGTGCGCGAGGGCGCCCGCGTCGTCATCGCCGACGTCCGCGATGGATCGGCTCTAGTCGCCGACCTGCGCCAGTATGGCGAGGCCCGCTATGTCCGCGCCGACGTGGGCGAGGAGGCCGATACCCGGCGCCTGGCCGAGGAGACGGCCGCGGCATACGGCCGCATCGATGTTCTGGTGAACAACGCGGGGATCGTAACCCCCAAGCCCTTCGCCGAGATCAGCCTGGCGGACTGGCGGGCACGGCTGCGGGTCAACCTGGACGGCGCATTCCTGTGCACCCAGGCGGTCCTGCCGGCCATGCGCGAGCAGCGCCGGGGCCGCATCATAAACATCGGCTCGGATACCGTGTGGATGGGCACACCGGGCCTCGCCCACTACGTGGCCAGCAAGGGCGGGCTGCTGGCATTGACCCGCGCGCTGGCCTCTGAACTGGGCCCGCTGGGGATTAAGACGGTCTACGTGACACCAACGCTGCTGGACACCCCTGGCACGCGGCAGGCGTTCCTCCAGGCCCACTTCGACTACGTGCTCAACCACACGCCCATCGGGCGACTCGAGACGCCCGACGACGTGAGCGGGCTGATCGTCTTCCTTTGCTCCGACGAGGCGGACTTCATCAATGGGTCTGCCATCAACATTGGCGGGGGAATCAGCATGCACTGACCCTGCGGGAGGGAGGTCAGACCCCCGAGGCGTCCGCACTTCCACGCGCGGCGCCGGTGGCGCCGCAGCACTGCCAATAGGAGGGATGAGCATGCCCACGCGCGTTTATCTGCTGGACAACGGTACGCTCGCCATGGACATGTCCTTCGTGACCTGGAACCACGGGCACGGGAAAGAGTACCGGTTCCCCGTTTACGCCGTCTACATCGAGCATCCCCAGGCCCGGATTCTGTTGGACACAGGGTTCGACAAGGCGTGGGTGGATCGGGTGCTGCCATTCGAGAAGCCCCAGCAGGAGCCGTCGCAGACCCTGCCGGCGCAGCTGGGACTGATCGGAGTCAAACCCGACGACATTGACATCGTGGTGAACTCACACCTGCACTTCGACCACTGCTCGGGGAACAGGCTGTTTCCCAACGCCACCTTCGTCATGACCAAGGAAGAGCTGCGCCACGCCTTCGTGCCCGAGACCTTCGAACGACTCGGCTACGACCGCGACCTGATTGATATGCCTGGCGCCAAGATGCAGTTGCTGGAGCTCAACGGCTACGACTACGAGTTGGTTCCCGGCGTGACCCTTTTCGATACGCCGGGCCACTCCTACGGCCACCTGTCGGCGGTGGTGCGACTAGGCAGCCGGCCGGCCATGGTCTTCGTCGGTGACGTGGCCTGGACCCGGGAGAACCTGGAGCACCGGCAACTTATGAGTCTCCACGTGGAGCCACGGCAGCTCCAGCACTCCATGATGAAGATCCAGAACGTCGCCGACCGGCTGGGCGGCAAGGTCTACTACCCACACGATGCCGTGGAATACAGCACGTATCTCAAGGCCCCGGAGTACTACGAAGGGTAGAGACGCACGAGAGACATGTGAGAGGAGGTACTACCATGAAAGCGGAGGATGTCCGCACCGTAGCGGTGGTGGGCGCGGGGACCATGGGGCCAGGCATGGCTGCGGTCTTTGCCAGCCACGGTTACGAGACACGGCTGACCGACATCAAGCCTGAGGTGCTGGAACGGGCCAAAGGAACCGTGGAAACCGTCTACAAGGTGCTCATGGGCGGGGGGTTCATGACCGAGGCGGACGCGGAGGCGGGCCGCGGGCGGCTGAGCTTCACCCAGGACACAGGCGCGGCGGTCCGGGGTGCCGACTTCATTATCGAGTCGATCCCCGAGCGTCTCGAGCTGAAGCATCAGATGCTCCGCGAGTTGGAATCGCAGGTCCCCGAGGACGCCATTCTGGCGTCCAACACGTCCGGGATCCCGATCACGGAGTTGGGGAAGGCCTGCCGGTTCCCCGGCCGGGTGGTGGGCATGCACTGGTCCAACCCGCCGCATCTGATCCCGGTCATCGAGGTAATCCAAGGCGCCGAGACCAGCCAGGAGGTCGTGGACGCCGTGTTCCGTGTGGTGGAGCGGCTGGAGATGATTCCGGTGCTCGTGCGGCGCGACGTGCCAGGGTTCGTGGAGAACCGGATTCTCTACGCCATCATGCGCGAAGCGCTCCACCTGCTGGAGGAAGGGATCGCCAGCGCGCAGGACATCGACACCATCACCAAGTGGGGGATCGGCTACAAGCTGGCGGTGATCGGGCCGCTGGAACTGCTCGACGTGGCGGGGCTGGACATCTACCATGCCGTGGCCAGCTACCTCAACCGTGACCTGAGCAGCCGCAGCGACGTCAGTCCCTTCATCAAGGAGAAGGTGGAGCGCGGCGAGTTGGGCATCAAGACGGGACGCGGCCTGTTCGAGTACACTCCCGAGCAGATTCCGCAGATCATGCAGCGCCGGATGCGGCTACTGTTGGCGTCGCGCAAGGCGCTCTCGTCGTAGGCCTGAGGGATGCGTATGAGGATCCGTAGGGTATCGGGTCGCGAGCGCAAGGGCGATCGCTCAAGGAACAGCATCCGCGCTGACGTGGCGTGGGCCTGCCGGATCCTGGCCATGGAGGGGCATGGGGACCTGACCCTGGGTCACGTCAGCGCCTGGACCGCCGACGGCGCGGGCGTGTACATCAAGCGCAAGGGGCTGAGTCTGGACGAGGTAACCCCCGACGACGTCGTGGTCATTGATCTCGACGGGCGGAAAGTCGAGGGTCAGGGTGAGGTCCACCTGGAGGCGGCGCTGCACACCGAGGTGTACAGGCACCGGCCTGATGTGGGCGCGGTGGTCCACACCCACCCGCCCTACGCAACGGCCTTCGGGGCCGTGGAGGGGCGCCTGCTCTTCCTTTCCCACGACGCGCTGCTGTTCCCCGATGGTGTGGCCGTCTTCGAGGAGACCTCCGACCTGGTCACCTCCGCGGAGCTTGGCCGCGCGGTGGCCACGGCCCTTGGCAGCTGCCGCGCCCTGATCCTGCGCAACCACGGTGTGCTGGTGGTCGGCAGCGATGTCCGGTGGGCGGTGATGGCGGCCGTGACCCTAGAGCGGGCCATCCGCCTGCAGGCCATCGCCCGCATCCTGGGCCCGACCCGGCCCATTCCCGAGTCGGAGGTTGCTGCACTGCACGCCTCCAAGTACAGGGACGAGTTCATAGATGAGTACTGGGCCTACTGGCTGCGACGGCTGCGCCGGACGGGCCTGGCGATGGGGATGCCGGCCCCGCGGAATCGCCAGGGCCTGCGGAGGGCCTGAGCATGCTGCGGCCGTTCGAGATCCACGAGCCCGCAACCGTGACGGCGGCCAGCCGGCTGCTGGCCTACTACGGTGACGAGGCCGCCGTGTACGCCGGCGGGACCGAGCTGCTGCCGGTTATGAAGGAGGGGCTGGCCCACTACCCGCACCTGGTGAACATCAAGACGATTGCCGGGCTCGAGAGCATCGCCTTCCACCAGGGGATCCTGCGTATCGGCGCGCTGGCCACGCACCGGCAGATCGAACGATCGCCGGTGGTCCGGGAACGGTTGCCGCTACTGGGCCAGGTGGCGTGTGGGGTTGCGAACCTGAGGGTCCGGATTGCCGGCACGCTGGGTGGCAACCTATGCTTCGCCGAGCCCCACAGCGACCCGGCAGCGGTGCTGGTGGCCAGCGGGGCGACCCTGGTGCTGGCTCGTGACGCCGAGGAGCGGCGGGTGTCCGCGGAGGCGTTCTTCACCGGGATCCTCCAGACAGTGCGACTGCCCGACGAGATCCTGACCGGCGTGGAGGTCCCGGACCCGGGTCCAGGGGTCGGCGCGGCCTACCACCGATTCGCCCTCCACGAGCGGCCCATCGCCGGGGTCGCCGCGGTCCTGGCGGTTCACGAGGGGATCATCACCAGGGCATGTTTGGTGGTGGGCAGCGTGGGGCCGATTCCGGCGCGAATCGCCGAGGCCGAGGCGGGGCTGATCGGGCAGGCCCCGGCAGGCTCGGTGTTGAGCGCGGCCGCAGAGGCCGCCGGGCGGCATGCCGATGTCCTCGAGGACCTCTATGGGTCGGTTGATTACAAGAGGCACATCGTGGCGGTGATGGCGCGCCGCGCCCTCAAAGAGGCCGCGGCGCGCGGCCACGTGGAGGCGACCTGATGGACGAACGTAGTGAGGCGCCCGCACGGCGCCGCATCGCGCTGGTGGTCAACGGCAATCCAGTGGAGGCGGAGATCGAGCCGCGCGAGCTGCTGCTGGACTTTCTGCGCCACCGCCTCGGCCTGATGGGTGCAAAGCGATCCTGCGACGTGCAGGTGTGCGGGTCGTGTACCGTGCTGCTGGACGGCGAGCCGGTCAGCGCCTGCTGCACCCTGGCGTACGAGGCACGCGACCGCCAGGTGCTTACCATCGAGGGCCTGGCCGACGCCGGCCGGTTGCACGTTTTGCAGGAGGCGTTCATCGAGCATGCGGCGGTGCAGTGCGGGTTCTGCACGTCTGGGATGATCCTGACCTCCCTGGAGCTGCTGCGCGAGGTGCCGGCGCCCGTCCCCGAGCAGGTCCGATCCCATCTGAAGGGCAACCTGTGCCGTTGCACCGGATACCGGCGGATCATCGATGCGGTGGTGGACGCGGGGCGGCGTCTGGCAGCCGAAGGAGCCTCCTCATGAGCGCCGAGACCCACGTGGTGGGCACCTCGATCCGGCGCGTGGACGGCGTGGAGAAGGTGACCGGTGCGGCGCGGTTCGTGGGCGACTTGGTGGTTCCGGAGATGCTATACGGCCGGGTGCTGCGCAGTCCCGTTCCCCACGCCCGCATCGCGCGGATTGATGTGACCGCGGCCGAGCGAATGCCCGGGGTTGTGGCGGTGCTGGTCGGGCGCGACCTGGAGGGGACCGATCCCTTCTACGGACACGCCATCAAGGACCGGCCCATCGTGGCGCTGGACCGTGTGCGTTTCGCGGGCGAACCGGTGGCCGCCGTCGCTGCCACCGACGAGGCGGCGGCAGCAGAGGCGGTGTGGGCCATCACGGTAGATTATGAGGAGCTGCCCGCGGTGCCCACACTGGAGACGGCGCTGGCCGACGGCGCGGTGCGGCTCCATGAGGGGCCGCTGCGGCCTGGCCTCTTCCACGGCCTGGGCGAGCTGCGGCGCGAGGAAGGCAACATCTGCTATCATTACCGCTCCTCGCGGGGCGAGGTCGAGCGCGCCATCGCTGGTGCCGACCTGGTCGTCGAGGGCGAGTACACTTTCCCGGCTGTCTACCAGTACGCAATGGAACCGCACACCGTCATCGCGGCGTGGGGTGTCGACGGTCTCACTGTCTGGGCCAGCTGCCAGCACCCCTACCTGGTGCGCGCCGAGCTGGCGGAACTGTTCGGGCTGCCACAGGTGTCGGTGCGCGTCATCGTGCCGTACCTGGGCGGCGGTTTCGGTAGCAAGTCGTACACGAAGATGGAGCCCCTGACCGCCGCGCTGTCGCGGAAGGCCGGACGCCCGGTACGCATCGCCAATCGGGTGGACGAGGCCATGGTGACCACGCGGCGGCACAATATGCGCTGCTGGATGCGCACCGCCGCGACGAGCGACGGTGCGGTGGTGGCGCGCCAGTGCAAGATCTGGCTCGACACCGGCGCCTACGCCGACAACGGTCCGCGCGTGGCCGCCACCGCCGGGGATGCAGCGCCCGGGCCCTACCGCTGGCAGGCAGCAGAGGTGGACGCGTGGGCGGTCTACACCAACACACCGCCTGCGGGGTCCTACCGGGCGTTCGGCGCCACGCACCTGATCTGGATCGGCGAGGCGCAGATTGACGCCCTGGCCCGCCGGGCGGGTCTCGACCCGGTGGAGTTCCGCCACCGCAACCTCCTGCGGCCGGGCGAAGAGGTGCGGCCCGGCGGTAAGCCGCTGGACGCGGACCTGGTGGGCGATGTCACCAAGGTCGCGGCTGCGGTCGGCTGGGGCAAGCCGAAGCCGCCGCTGGTGGGCCGAGGCGTGAGCGTGGGCCTGCTGGCCGCCGGCGCGAACCCCGTGTCCACCGCGGCCATCCGGTTGCAGGCCGACGGCACCGCGGTCCTGCTGGTGAGCACCACCGAGATGGGCCAAGGAGCCCGCACGGTATTCACCCAGATCGCCGCCGAGGAGCTCGCCCTGCGGCCCGAACGGATCCGGGTGATGGGCGCGGATACGCAGTTCACGCCCTACGATCGATCCACCGGGGCCAGCCGTTCCACCACTCTTGCGGGTAAGGCCGTGCTGCGGGCGGCGGCAGACGTCCGGGGGCAACTGCTGGACATCGCCGCAGGGGTCTGGGGGCTGCCGCGAAGCGCGCTCGCGATCCGCGACGGCGCGGTCTGGCACGAGACCGAGTCGCTGTCCTTCCCCACCCTCATCGCACGGCACTTCGGGATGCCCGGCGGCGAGATGATCGGTCGGGGCGAGGTGCGGCCCGAGCGCGGGACCGGATCCTACGCCGAGGGGCCGGTCTTCTGGGAGGTGTGCGTGGGCGGGGCCGAGGTGGCACTCGACCCCGAAACCGGACGGATTCACCTCCGGCGGCTGGCCAGCGTGGCCGACGTGGGCAAGGCCATCAACCCACAGTTGGTTGAGGCGCAGGACGAGGGCGCCTGCCTTCAGGGCGTGGGCAACGCGCTGTTCGAGGAGATGCTGTTCGAGGACGGGGTGTTGGTCAACGGATCACTGCTGGAGTATCGGGTGCCCACCACGGCCGACATGCCCGATGAGTACCGGTCCATCATCGTGGAGAACGCCGACGGCCCCGGGCCCTACGGCGCCAAGGGCGTGGGCGAGGGCGCGCTGGCCGGTGTAGTGGGTGCTATCGTAACCGCGCTGGCTGACTTGGGCGTGGAGATGTACGATCTGCCGCTGAGCCCAGAGCGCGTCTGGCGACGGCTAAGGGAGTTGGAGGCGCAAGGGACCGTACTACTTAGGGACTAGCTCCAGACGCGCTCCCGGCGTGATGCCCTTGCGCTTGAAGTAGCCCTGGTCTACCTCCAGCGCGTAGCGGTAGGGCGCGCTCGGCTCGTAGATCGTGAAGGGCCCATTGGCAGGGTCGGGCGCGACCTGCATATCCAAGATCTCCAGCAGGCGCCACCGGCTGTCAATGAACCCGATCGAAAGCGGGATGAGCGTGTTCTTCATCCAGAATCCCCACCGCCCGTCCACCTCGAACACGAACAGCATGCCGGCGTCCTTGGGCAGCGACTTCCGAAACATCAGGCCCTTGGACCGCGTCTCAACGGAGGCGACAATCTCCACCTGCAGCGTTGCCCGGAGGCCGTCCTGGTAGATGCGGAGCGTGCCTAGGCCGTCACCTGGGACCGCGCCTGGAGGCGCCGGCGTGGCCGGCGCGCTGCCTCCGGATGACGGTAGAGCGCCGGCGGCAACGATGAGGACCAACAGCCATAGGATGCGTTTCATCGCGTGGTGAACCTCCGCAATGATGCAGGTTCGGCGCGCAGCGGCGTAGGCCTGCCGGCAGGAGAGCCCAAACGGCGGCACGAACCCGGCAGCATGATCTGTGATGTTCTGGTTGTCGGGGCCGGGCCCGCGGGTTCTACCGCGGCACGGACCTGCGCCGCGCTCGGCCTGCGCACGGTGCTGCTGGAAGAGCACCCGGAGGTCGGGGATCCGGTTCACTGCACCGGCAAGCTGTCGGCGCACGCGTTCAAACGGTTCGGCCTGCTCTCATCGCTGGCGCAGAACGAGCTGCGGGGCGCAGCGCTCCATGCTCCTGACGGCTCCGTGGCCAGGGTGCGCCGTGTTTCGGTGGACTCCTACCTGGTGGACCGAGCCGCGCTCGACCGGCACCTGGCGGAGCAGGCGTCGCTGTCAGGGGCGGAGGTGATCGTGGGGGCGCGTGCCCGCACCGTGGTACGCAACGGTGGCCTGCGGGTCGAGGTGGAGCGGGGCCGCACGCGGCTCGTCATAACAACTCCTCTGGTCATTGACGCCGAGGGTGCCACCCCGGTCCTGCCTCCACAGCTGGGCCTCGCGCCCCGGAGGGCTCTCGTCCACGGCCTCCAGTACGACCTGGAGGGCGCCGCGATCGAGCAGGAGGACGCGCCCGATCTGTACTTCGGCTGGAACGTCGCCCCGGGTTTCTTTGGCTGGTTTATGCCCACCGGCGGCGGCAGGGGCCGCCTCGGTGTGGCGGTGGATCCACGGTGGGCCACCCGGGCCCCGATTCACTACCTTGAGGGGTTGAGGACGGTGCATCCTACCGCCTCACCGCGTCTGCGGCACGCCAAGATCGTGCGCAGGCTTGCCGGCCGGATCCCCATCCTGGGCCGGCGCCGCCCAACCTACGCCGACGGGATGCTCGTAATCGGCGATGCCGCAGGTCAGGTAAAGGCCACCAGCGGCGGGGGAATCTACTTCGCGATGCAGGCCGGTGAGATCGCCGGCCGGGCCGCGGCCCGCTACCTCGGCGCGGGCGCGGCATCCGGTACGGGTGCGGCGTCCGACAGGGGCGCGGCGTCCGACGCGGGCGAGGCGTCCGACAGGGGCGCCCGGGGGGCGCTGGCGGGATACGAGCGCGAGTGGCGCGCCGCGTTCGGCCGCGAGATTCTGTTCACAACCATCGCCCGGGGGGCGCTCAACCGCCTTTCCGACCGGCACATCAGCACGATCATCCGCGAGCTCGCCGGGGACAGCGGGTTGCGCCGCGCGGTAGAGGAGCACGGCGACACGCAGTACCAGTCGCGCCTGCTGCGGCCCGTGCTCGTCTCGGCGGTCCGCGCGGGTCTGCGCGACCTGCGCCTGGCGCCCACGGTGCTGGCCGCGCTGGGCGCGGCGATGCTTTCGGTGTGGTCCGACGGCGGCGCGCCGTCGCCCGCCCGGACCTGGAGCGCTTCCTAGCCTCCGATGCGCCTGATTGCCGACCTTCACCTGCACTCCCGCTACAGCCGGGCCACCAGCCGTGACATGGACGTGGAGAACATGTCGCGCTGGGCCAAGCTCAAGGGCATCACGGTGCTGGGTACCGGTGACTTCACGCATCCCGTCTGGCTGCGCGAGCTGCGCGACAAGCTCGAGCCCAACGATCGCGGGCTGTACGTTCACGACGGCGTGCACTTCATGCTCACCGCGGAGGTATCGAGCATCTACTCGGCCGGGGGCCGGCTGCGCAAGATCCACAACATCCTCTTCGCGCCCTCCTTCGAGGTGGTGGAGCGGATCAACGCGGTGCTGGGGCGTTTCGGTAACCTATTGGCCGACGGGCGGCCGACGCTCACGCTGCCGTCCGACCGCCTGGTGGAGTACCTGATGGAAATCTCACCCGACTGCATGGTCTCCCCCGCCCATGCGTGGACGCCGTGGTTCTCGCTGTACGGCAGCATGTCCGGGTTCGACTCGATGGTCGAGTGCTTCGGCGACCAGCTCAAGCACGTCGCGGCCGTGGAGACCGGACTGTCCAGTGACCCGGCGATGAACTGGCGCCTGTCCGAGCTGGACCGCGTTGTTCTTCTCAGCAACTCCGACGCGCACTCGCCGGCCAAGCTGGGGCGCGAGGCCAACGTCTTCGCCTGCGATCCCGACTACATCGAGATCATGCGTGCCCTCCGCGAGAAGGACCTCTCGCGCCTGCTGTACACCATTGAGTTCTTCCCGGAAGAGGGCAAGTACCACTACGATGGCCACCGGCTCTGCAACCGCCGCATGACGCCCAAGGAGACCATCGCCGCCGGCGGCAAGTGTCCGGTGTGCGGGAAGCCGCCGACCGTCGGGGTGCTGCACCGCGTGGAGCGTTTGGCCGATCGCGAGGAGGGCTTCGTGCCCGAGGGCGCGGTGCCGTACCGCAACCTGGTTCCGTTGGAGGAGATCATCGCTGAGGCCGTCGGCGCCAGGCCTGGGACCGTCGGGGTGCGGGAAGAGTACTACAAGCTCTGCAGCGCCTTCGGGAGCGAGTTCAACGTCCTGCTGGACGCGCCGGTCGAGGAGGTGCGCAGGCACACCACGCTGCGCGTCGCCGAGGGCCTCCGGCGGGTGCGTGAGGGCCGGGTGCGTATCGCTCCGGGCTACGACGGCGTTTTCGGTGAGATAAGCATCTTCGATGACGGCGAAGAGGTCCGGGAGGTAATCGAACCGCCATCGCAGACGACCTTGTTCTAGGATGCCTTGCGCTCATATAATGAGAACCGACCAATGATGGAGCCCCCGTGACCGGCCGCCAGACCCGCATCACCGACAACCTCGACTTGCTCCTACAAGTCCTGACGGTCCAGTTGCGGGCCGCACTGGAGCAGCATCCTGGCCTCGACCAGCTCCTGGAGGTGGTGCTCGACCTGGGACGGCGGCCCGAGGCCCGCTTTCCCAACGAGGTCCTGGCCCTGGACGAGGCCTTCGTCGAGCGCGAGACGCTGCGATACGTCACCGAGCGGGTCGGGTCCTTCGGTAAGGACAACCGCGCCGGCATCGAGCGCACCCTGCACCGGATCAGCGCAATCCGCAACCGCCAGGGCGAGATCATCGGCCTGACCTGCAGGGTGGGCCGGGCGGTGATCGGCACGGTGGACATCGTGCGCGACGTGATCGAGTCCGGGCACTCGATCCTGCTGCTGGGCCGGCCGGGCGTGGGCAAGACCACCCTGCTGCGCGAAGCCGCCCGGGTGCTGGCGGACGAACTGCACAAGCGCGTCGTGGTCGTGGACACCTCCAATGAGATCGCCGGCGACGGGGACATCCCTCATCCGGGCATCGGCGCCGCCCGCCGGATGCAGGTGCCGGTACCGGCGCTGCAGCACGCCGTGATGATAGAGGCGGTCGAGAACCATATGCCCGAGGTGGTGGTCATTGACGAGATCGGTACCGAGGCCGAGGCGCTGGCGGCCCGGACGATTGCAGAGCGGGGCGTTCAGTTGATCGCCACCGCGCACGGCAACACGTTGGACAACCTGCTGCAGAACCCAACCCTCTGCGACCTGGTGGGCGGCATCCAGGCGGTGACCCTTTCGGACGAGGAAGCCCGCCGGCGCGGTACCCAGAAGACGGTGCTCGAGCGCAAGGCCCCACCGACCTTCGACGTGCTGATCGAGATCCAGGATAAGGACCGCCTGGCCGTGCACCGTGACGTCGCCACCGTGGTGGACAGGTACCTGCGGGGTGTTGTGCCACATCCGGAGCTGCGCGCGCGGACTGCCGGCGGCGACGTGAAGATATCACCACCCACTCCGGCACCCGCCCAGTCCTGGACACCCGAGGGCCCGTTCGCGGCGCGGTCCGGACGCCAGATCGTGCGCATCTTCCCGTACGCGGTCAGCCAGAACCGGCTGGAGCGGGCGATCCGCGAACTCCGCGTCCCGGCGTACATCGTAGGGTCGCTTGGGGAGGCGGACATGGTGCTGACGCTGAAGTCACAGGAGAAGCGGCAGCCCAAACGGCTGAGGGACGCGGCGATGCGGGGGATGCCGGTGCACATCCTGCGCAGCAATACAGTAACGCAGGTCCAGCAGTTCCTCCGAGAGGTCTTCGGTGTGCCGGAGGAGCCGGCCGATCACGAAGCGGCGCTGACCGAGGTTGAGGAGGCAATAGCACGGGTGTTCGAGTCCGCGGGCTCCGTAGAGCTGTCTCCGCAGAATTCGTACATCCGGCGGCTGCAGCACCAGCTCGTCCAGCGCTACGGCCTTCCTTCGGAGAGCCAGGGCGAAGAGCCGCACCGGCGCGTGGTCATATATCCTAAGTAGGCGGAGCCGCCGTGACGAATCCCCCGAACCCCATTCGCAGACGCGGCCTTTTCATCACGATCGAGGGCCCGGAGGGCGCGGGCAAGAGCACCCATGCCCACCGGCTGCACGAACGGTTTCGAGGGGTCATCCCCCTAGTGCTGGCACGGGAGCCCGGTGGGACCGCGATCGGCGAGGCCATCCGCGCGGTGCTCCTCGACGAGCGCCACCGCGAGATGTCCGCCGAGACCGAGATGCTGCTGTTCGCCGCGAGCCGGGCGCAGCACGTCGGTGAGGTGGTGCTGCCGGCGTTGGAGGCGGGCACCTGCGTCCTTTCCGAACGGTTTGTGGATGCGTCCGTCGCGTACCAGGCATACGGCAGGGGCCTTCCGGTCGAGGTCGTGCGCCGGGTGAACGAGGTCGCCACGCGCGGCCTGGTTCCCGATCTCACCCTGCTTCTGGATTTGGACCCATCTGTCGGCCTGCCCCGCGCCCGGGGCGCCGATGGCAAGGAAGGCCCCCGCGGTCGCGGCGACCGCCTGGAGCAGGAAACGCTGGAGTTCCACCGGCGGGTACGCGCAGGATTCCTCCAACTGGCGCGCGAAGAGCCATCGCGATTCGTGGTCGTGGACGGTACCCTGCCCGCTGAAGAGGTTCACGCCGCGTTGGTGGACGCGGTCCGGCAGTTGCTGGACCGCCGGGGGTGGTGTACATGAAGCTGGTGCTCGTGATCGCCCAGGAGCAGGACGCCGGTCGGCTCATTGATGCGCTCACCGAGGTTGACGTGCAGGCAACGATGCTGGCCAGCACTGGGGGGTTCCTCCGCGCGGGGAACGCCACGATCCTCACCGGCGTGGACGACGGCCAAGTTGAGGCCGTGCTGGAGGTAGTCCGGCGCGTCTGTCAACGGCGCGAGCAGTTGATGACGCCCATTCCACCGGTCGTGGAACCGGTGGACTCCTACGTTACGTATCCGGTGAAGGTGGAAGTCGGAGGCGCGATCACCTTCGTGCTGAACGTTGAGCGCATGGAGCGCGTCTAGGACCGGAGGGCTGCGTGGCATTTCGCGACGTTGTCAACCAGGATCACGCCATCCTCCTGTTCCGGTCGGCGGTCCGCGCCGGGAAGGTTGGGCATGCCTACCTTCTGGTAGGGCCCAAAGGCGTGGGGCGGCGGACGCTGGCGCTGGCGTTCGCGCAGTTCCTCAACTGCGATCGGCCGGACGGCGACGCGTGCGGCGAGTGTGACCCGTGCCGGCGGATCGTCTCGGGCAACCACCCCGACGTGCGCATTCTCGACGTTGCGAATGACAGGTTCTTCGAAGCACCCGAGAAGGACTACAAGGGCAAGGACATCCCGATCGACCAGATCCGCGCCCTGCGGCAGGATGCCGCGTACCCGCCCTACCAGGGCCGCCGCAAGGTCTACATCATCGCCGACGCCGAGAAGATGAACCCCAACTCGTCCAACAGCCTGCTCAAGATCCTGGAGGAGCCGCCGGCGCGGATCACCTTCATCCTGATCGCCGAGTCCGCCGTGGCGCTGCTGCCTACGATCGTGTCGCGCTGCCAACTCGTGCGGTGCACCTACCTGAGGGCCGACCAGATCGAGCGGGCGCTGGTCGAGCGGTGGCATGTTGACGAGGGACGGGCCGGTGTGCTCTCCGCGCTGGCCGACGGCCGGCTGGGCCGCGCGCTGGAATGGGAGAAATCTGAGGAACGGCTGGCAGCGAGGGACCGGCTGCTGGATCTGCTGCCCGCGCTGGAGGAGGGCGACCTGCTCGTCCGGCTCGACGCTGCGGATGCGCTGGTGAAGGAGACGCAGGCGCTGGCGAAGGAGACGCAGGGCAAGGAAGGCGACCTGCTGCTGGAGCTGCTGGACCTGGCCGTGCTGTGGTACCGGGACCTGCTGGTATGGAAGCAGCTTCAGGAGCCCGCGCTGCTGGTCAACCGCGACCGGCAGTCCCAGATCGCGAGATTGGCCGGGGAGTACGGTGAGGCGATGCTGAGCGCGCGCATCGAGGCGGTCGAGGCGGCGAAGGAGTCGCTGCGGCGGAACGTGAACGCGCGGCTTGCGCTGGAGAAGCTGTTCCTTTCGTTCGGGCCGGCGCCGGTAGCGGCGCCCTAGAACGCCTGCAGCAGGAAGCACTTGAGGTAACGGGTCTCGGGCATCGTGGCCAGCATGGGATGATCCCGTGCCTGGGACCTGAACTCCACCAGGCGCATCTCCCTCCCCGCGTCCCGTGCGGCCTCCAGTAGCGTCAACCACATCGTCTGCTCGTCCACGTGCCAAGAGCACGAGCAGCTCACCAGAAACCCCTCGGGTCGAAGCAGCCGGAGACCGCTGAGGTTGATCTCCTTGTACCCGGCCAGCGCCTTCGGCACGGCGTGCCTGCTGCGGGCGAACGCCGGGGGATCCAAGATGATCAGGTCGTATCGCTCTCCTGACTGCGCCAGGTCCCGCATCGCATCGAAGGCATCGCCCTCCTGATAGAGGCAGCGTTCTCCCACACCGTTCATCTCGGCGTGGGCACGGGCCGCGGCGACGGCCTCGGGGCTGGCATCCAGACCGAGTACGGAAGCGGCGCCTCCCAGGGCGGAGTGGATCCCGAACGCGCCTGTGTAACAGAACGCGTCGAGGACCCGTGCGCCGCGCGCAAATGGGCCGATGGCCAGCCGGTTCTCCCTCTGGTCGCAGAACCATCCGGTCTTCTGGCCCGTCGCGATGTCAACCAGGAAGCGGGCCGGGCCTTCCTGGATCTCGATCTGCGTCGAGGACTCCCCGCGGGCGAACTGCCGGTAGAGAGGGAGCCCTTCCAGGGTGCGGCTCCGCGCGTCGTTGCGGAGGTAGACCGTCCTGGCGCCGGTCCGGGCTTCCAGCAGCGCCACCAGCAGCTCTGCCAGTACATCCCGGCGGCGCTCCACACCCGCGGTGAGCGTCTGCATTACCAGCACGTCGCCGTAGCGGTCCACGATCAACCCAGGCAGCAGGTCGCCCTCTCCGAAGACCAGCCGGTAGGCGCTGGTCCCGGAGACGACCCGTTCCCGGAGGGCGATCGCGGCCTCCAGGCGGCGTCCCAGGAACCGATCGTCAATGGGCTCCTCTTGGTGGGTCAGGATACGGACGCGGATCTTGGACCGCGGGTTGAAGTAGCCGCGGCCGAGGAACCGCCCGCGCGGGGTGCAGACGTCCACGACGTCACCGGCCTGCGGTCGGCCTTCGACCAGGCCGATCTCTCCCTCATAGACCCAGAGGTGTCCGGCTTCGATCCGTTCCTCGCGGCCGCCGCGCAGCCGCACCCGTCCGGTCACGCCGTCCATGGCTGGTGGAGTTCCATGGTGGGAGGGTTTACCCTTTCGGCACCGAAGGACCTGTCAGAATAGAAACGGGGTTTCACAATGCGAAACATAGGCCGGGCCCAGGCAAAGCGCTCCAGCGCGTGGCACTTGGTTCAATCGGTAGACCGGGCGCTTTCGCTGCTGGACCTTCTCGGAAACGGGAACGCCAGTTTGGGCATCAGCGAGTTCTCGAGGGCAACGGGCCTGAGCAAGGCCGTCGTGTTCCGTCTCGTGCGGACGCTGGAACGGCACGGCTACGTGATGCAGTCTGAGGACCGACGGTACGCGCTCGGGACCAAGCCGCTCGAACTCGCAAGCGTCGTGCTCCACCGTTTTGACGTCCGCCAGGTCGCACGCGCAACCATGCTGGACCTTGCCGAGCGCACCGGCGAGTCGGCAGTGCTGACGGCTCCCAGCCGGGACGGGGTGATCTGCCTCGACACGGTTGACAGCCCGCAGCAGATCCGGGTGAGCTTTCGGCTGGGAAGGATCACTCCCTGGCACGCGGGTGCCGCCGGGAAGCTCCACCTGGCGTTTCAACCCGAGCCCCTGATCCAGCAGGTGATCGCCCGGGGACTCCCACGGCACACCGCGCGTACGGTTACCAGCAAGAGCAGGTTGCTCCGAGACCTCGCACGGATTCGCCACGACGGATACGCGTTCACGGTGGGGGAGTTCGACGACGGGGTCGCCGCGATCAGCGCTCCCATCGTGGACTCACGGAAGGAGGTGGTCGCCGCTGTCAGCATCGGCGGCCCTGCCCAGCGGTTCTCCGATGAACGCCTCCAGGACCTGGTCAATGAGGTCCGGCAGGCGGCCGGCAGGATATCGCTACTCCTCTTGGGAAGCCCGCCTCCCGGCGGTCCTCCCATGTCCGAAGCACGCGCTCTGCAAACTCAACGCGAAGCGAGGTGATCTAGGTGATACGACAGAGACATCTGGCGACTACACTCGCGGCGATCGTGGCCGTGGCCCTGATCGCGCTTCCCGCATCGGTTTCCTCTCAAGTCCGAGAGGTTCCCTTCACCTACATCGAGCAGCAGATCATCACGGCGATTGACCCGGCAGGGGCCGTGGATGAGAGCAGCCTACAATCGGCTATCAACCTCTACGACCCGCTGCTGTATCCGAACGTCGAGAAGGGAACGATGGAGCCCAGGCCGCACATCGCGGAGTCGTGGACCATCTCCCCTGACGGGAAGACCTACACGTTCAAGATCCGCCGGGGAGTCAAGTTCCACACCGGGCGCGAGATGACCGCCGAGGACGTGGTCTTCACGATGGACCGCGTGCTGCGCATAAAGCGCGGGTTCTTCTGGGTCTGGGCTCCCGTGCTCGAGCCCGGGAGCGCGAAGGTCGCGGACCCCTACACCGTGCGGTTTCAACTGAAGGAAGCCTACGCCCCCTTCCTTGGGACGATGCTCCTTCTGTTCGTCATGGACAAGGACCTGATCATGGCGAACCTGCGCCCCGGCCCGTACGGGGAGTTTGGGGACTATGGGGCGGGCCTCCTCGAGCGGCAGGACGCGGGATCAGGGCCCTACCGGATGGAGAAGTGGGAGCGCGCCACCGAGATGGTAATGGCACGCTTCGACGCCTACTGGCGCGGCTGGAAGCCTGGCCAGATTACCAAGGTCTTCTACAAGACCGTGCTGGAGGAAGCCACGGTCAAGACGCTGATCATAGCCGGACAGGCGGACATGGTGAACCAGTGGCTCTCACCGCCCAGCTTCCTGGAGCTTAAGCAGAGTCCTGGAATCGTTGTCAAGGAGGATCCCAGCGTCCAGCTCTTCCACCTCCTGATGAACACGAAGAAGCCGCCGCTGGACAACGTCAAGGTGCGCCAGGCCATATCCTATGCGTTCAACTACGACATCGCCATCCAGCAGATCTTCGTAGGCGCGACCAAGGCAAAGGGGCCGGTGCCCGTCAAGGTGCCCGGGTGGAACCCCTCGATTGTCACCTTCGGTCGAAACGTGGCCAGGGCCAAGCAACTGCTGAGCGAGGCGGGCTTCAAGCCCGGGGAGATCACGCTCGAGTACCTGTGGATCACCGGGGTGCCGATGGAGCGGCTGATCGGTCTGCTGTTGAAGAGCAACCTTGAGGAGATCGGCATCAAGACGGAGATCATCGGTGAGCCGTGGGGACGGGTGGTGGAACGCGCCGCCAAGGTGGAGACCACCCCGCACATTACGGCGGTCTTTGATACGCTGAAGTACCCTCACGTTGACAGCCATACCTACGGCCTGTACCACCCGAGCTGCTGGGGCTCGTTCCGCTGCATGAGCTTCTACGAGAACCCCGCCGTCACCAAGATTCTCGAGCAGGCGCGCCGCTCGGTGGACACCGCAGAGCAGATGAAGCTCTACAAGGAGGCGCAGGCCCTGATCGTCAAGGATGCTCCCAGCATCTACATCGCCAACCCTCTCCACCGCATCGCTTTCCGCGACTACGTCAAGGGGTATCGCTACGTGGGGCTGCTCGGGTTTGATTGCGCGTTCTACGATTTCACAATTGCACGGTAGAGCCGACGAGGGGGTGGCGTCAGCCACCCCCTCGTGGGGGTAGGTCTATGGGATTTCGAACGTACGTGTTGCGGCGGATCCTCCACATGGTGCCGGTGATGGTGGGTCTGTCGATCCTCATCTTCGTCATCTCGAGGGTTATGCCCGGGGATCCGGTCCGGCTTGCCCTGGGGCCCGAGGCGAACATCGAGCAGATCGAGCAGCTGCGCCGCCTGATGGGGCTGGACAAGCCCGTGCACGTACAGTACTTCGCGTACGTCTCGGGTCTCTTCCGCGGGGATTTTGGATACTCCCTGCTCACGCGCCGCGCCGTGGCCCAAGATCTCAAAGACTTCTTCCCGGCGACGCTGGAGTTGACGACCCTGGCTATGATCCTGGCCATACTCCTGGGGGTTCCCCTGGGGGTGCGCGCCGCCGTCCGCAAGGACAGCCTGGAGGATCACTTGAACAGGGTGGTGGCCCTGGCTGGGGTGGCGCTGCCCAGGTTCTGGCTCGCGATCCTTCTCCAGATTGCCTTTGCCTACCATCTGGGGCTGCTGCCCACGATTGGGCGCGGACCGGCCCCCGCCACCCAGATTACCGGTCTCTATCTGCTGGACAGCCTGCTGACACTCGACTTCAACGCGTTCATCGTCTCGCTGAAGCACATTGCCATGCCGGCCTTTGCCCTTTCTGTCGGGACCCTGGCTCAGATCATGCGCCTGATCCGCGCCAGCATGATCGAGGAGATGAGGCGCGACCACGCACTGGCCGCGCGATCGTACGGGCTCCCGGCCAACCTGATCATCTACAGATACCTGCTGAAGAACGCATTCACGTCCACGCTGACCATCATCGGCCTGAGCTACGGATTCCTGTTGGGGAACGCCTTCCTGGTAGAGAGGGTGTTCGCCTGGCCAGGCCTAGCGTTCTACGGCGTGGACACCCTCCTCGCCAAGGACTTCAATGGCGTCATCGCCGTGACCCTGGTGGTGGGGGTGGCATACGCGGTCACCAACCTGTTCGTGGACATCCTCTATGGCTACATTGACCCAAGGATCAGGTACGGTGAGGGATGATTGCTGAATCGCGCCCGGAAGGCGAGCCGAAGGTTGCCCGCGCCCAGGAGTGGGGGAAGATGTGGTTCCGCTTCCGCCAATCCTCCCTTTCGGTCGCGGGCCTGGGCATCGTGGCTGCGATCGTTGTCTGCGCTGTGTTCGCTCCGGTTCTCGCTCCGCACCCCCAGCACGCCGGGTCATTCGTGGACTTCGAGAACAGCCTGCGCCCCCCTTCGCTGAAGAACCCACTGGGAACTGACGATGCGGGACGGGACATCCTCTCCCGGATGCTGTTCGGAACCCGCATCTCGGTATCGCTGGGCATCATCGTGCTGGCCATCGCCGTGGCCGTCGGCATCCCGCTGGGGCTGATCGCGGGCTATTGGGGAGGCCGGTTGGGTGATGCGATCATGCGGGTTACCGACGTCTTCCTAGCGGTTCCTCCCATTGCCCTGGCCCTGGCGGTTACCGCGGCGCTGCGCCCCAACCTCACAAACGCAATGATCGCGATCGCCTTTGCCTGGTGGCCCTGGTACACGCGGTTGGTGTACGGTCAGGTTCTGTCGCTCAAGGAGGAGCAGTTCGTGGAGGCCAGCCGCGGACTGGGCGCGGGCCCGCTGCGGATCGCCTTTCGAGAGATTCTGCCGAACGCGTGGTCCACGATCCTCATCAAGGTCACGCTGGACATGGGCTTCGTGATCTTGACGGCCGCGGGACTGAGCTTCTTGGGCCTGGGCGCGCAGCCCCCCACCGCTGAGTGGGGAACCATGATCGCGGAGGGGCGCCTCTATCTCCCCGGGTACTGGTGGGCCGCGACTTTTCCCGGACTTGCAATCTTCTTGACGGTCCTCGGCTTCAACCTGCTTGGCGACGGCCTGCGCGACGTGTTTGACGTGCACATCGAACAGTGGCAGGCGGGCTCGTGAGCGCGACGGAGCCGCTCCTGGCAATCCAGGATCTTGGAATCCACATGCGCACCTACGAAGGGCGGGCCCGCGTCCTCAACGGCGTCCGCCTGACGATCCACGAGGGCGAGACGGTGGCCCTGGTGGGCGAGACGGGGTGCGGGAAGTCCATCACCGCCAAGGCGATCCTGGGTCTGCTGCCCCCCAACGCCGAGATAGTCTCAGGAAGCATCGCGTTCAAGGGCCGCGATCTGCTGCGCCTGCCGGAGGAGGATCTCCACGGGATTCGCGGCAGGCAGATTGCCATGATCTTCCAGGATCCGTCCACGGCGCTGAACCCCGTGTTCACCGTGGGCGAGCAGCTCACCGACGTGGTGCTGTGGCAGGGTGCCCGAAGCGCGACGATAGGACGCCGCGTCACCGGGGCCGTCCATCAACGGTGTCTGGAGATCCTGCGCCTGGTGCGGATTCCCGATCCGGAGGGCACGTTCGGGCGGTACCCGGTAGAGCTCTCCGGGGGCATGCGCCAACGGGTGCTCATCGCCCTCGCGCTGGTGGGCAGGCCGGAACTGCTCATCGCCGACGAGTTGGGGACGGCGCTCGACGTGTCCGTGCAGGACCAGATCCTCCTGGAGGTGCGGGAGCTGGTCCGCACCGGGGGCCTGTCGGTGCTGTACATCACCCACAACCTGGGGGTGGCGCGGCTCGTCTCGGATCGCATCTACGTCATGTACGGCGGCGAAATCGCCGAGGTGGCGCCGGCAGCCGAGGTCTTCCGCAGGCAGCTCCATCCCTACTCTCAGGGGCTTCTGGCGGCCGTTCCGCGCCTGACCGGGACGATGGGTGAGGGAATCGAGGGGCGCATCCCCGACTACGTCAACCCCCCGCCCGCCTGCCGGTTTGAGCCCCGTTGCCCTTTCCGCATGGAGATCTGCCGCCTCCGCCGTCCGCTCCTGGTTGAGGCCGAGACCGATCGCTGGGTCGCCTGTCACCTCCTCGGCTCCCGCGAAGACAGCGGCTCCAGCGAGGAGAGCGGCTCCGGCGAGGGAAGCGGCTCCGGCGAGGAGAGCGGGTGATGGGACTCGTTGAGGCCGAGGCGGTCGTCAAGCATTTCCCCATTACCCAGGGCTTCCTACGCCGCAGGGTGGGAGAGGTCAAGGCGGTGGACGGGGTCAACCTGTCCATAAAGGAGGGAGCCACGCTCGCCCTGGTCGGCGAGAGCGGCTCGGGAAAGACCACCCTTGCCAGGGTGATCCTACGGCTGCTGCCGGCCACCTCGGGGCGCGTCACATTTGACGGCCGCGAGATCACGACGCTTGACGACGGGGCGCTCCGGCCCGTGCGTCAGAAGATGCAGATCGTGTTTCAGAATCCGGCCTCTTCGCTCAACCCACGCCGGCGCATCAACGAGATCATCGAGGAGCCGCTGTTGATTCACCGGGTAGGCACGCCCGGCGAGCGCCGTCGTCGGGTGGGCGAACTCCTCGAGCGCGTGGAGCTCCCGTCACAGGACTTCATGTTCCGGTATCCGCATTCCCTCAGCGGTGGCCAGCGCCAGCGGGTCGCGATTGCACGCGCCCTGGCCCTTGATCCCAAGTTCATCGTTCTGGATGAGCCCACCTCGGCCCTCGACGTCTCCGTCCAGGCCAAGATCATCACCTTGCTGCGCCGCCTCCAGCGCGATATGGGGCTGACCTACCTTGTTATTTCTCACGACTTGAGCCTCGTGCGGAACGTGGCAGATGTCATTGCGGTGATGTACTTGGGCAAGGTCGTGGAGACGGCGCCGGTCGCCGCGTTGTTCGGCGACCCGAAGCACCCATACACGCGGGCGCTGCTGTCAGCGATTCCCACCGTGTCCGATGAGGAGAGCGCGCTGATACCCGAGAAGATCACGCTGGGCGGTGAGATCCCCAGCCCGGCCAGCGTTCCGCCTGGGTGCTCCTTTCACCCGCGGTGCTACGCGCGCATTGAAGGATGCGAACGGGTCGTCCCGGAGCTCATGCCGGTTGGGCCGGACCACCACGCGAGGTGCATCCTTTACGACCGGGCGTTCGGCGCACCGGGCCTGCACGGAGGTGGATCGAGTGGCATGGATTGATCGCACGGCAATCGCGCCCGGCACCTTCTCGATGCTGCGGGTGAACATGGGGGTGCGCCCGGGTGAACGCGTGCTCGTCGTTACCGACGTTCCCACGCCGGAGCAGTGGGGGCAAATCGGGTCGGACCAGGTGGAGGCCATGCTCCGGCGGGCATACCTGGCCCGTCTCGTGGCGGACCTCGCGCGCGAGCACCTCCCCGGAGGCAAGGTGCGGTTTCTGACGTTCCCTTCCACCGGGAGAAGCGGCGTCGAGCCGCCCGAGGAGGCCGCACAGGCCATGGCGGAGGCCGACGTGGTTCTTGCCATCACCTCCTTCTCCCTGTCGCACACCGAGGCCCGGGAGGAGGCGTGCCGCCGGGGCGCGCGGGTGGCCAGCATGCCTCGGTTCCTTCCGGAGATGCTCTATCCGGACGGGCCGATGGCGGTGGACTACGAAAGGGTGGCTTTCTCCACGCGTGCGCTGGCCGGCCTGATCACCGCCGCCAGCAAGGTGCGCGTTACCACCCCGGCAGGCACCGACGTGGAGTTCAGCGTTGAGGGCCGGGACGGCCGCAGCGACGACGGGATGTACACCGCAAGGGGTTCCTGGGGCAACCTGCCGGCAGGCGAGGCGTACTGCGCACCGCTGGAAGATACGGCGCACGGCCTGCTCGTGGTGGAGCCCGGGTGGCACGCGGGGTTGGTCGAGCCCATGACGATCCACTTCGAGCGCGGCGAGGTTACGGCTCTTGAAGGAGGCGGCGGTGTGGGATCGGAGATCTCCGAGATCCTCGACCTGGCCTGCCGGGGCGATGATGCGCAGCCGCGGCGGACGCTCGCCGAGCTGGGCATCGGCACGAATCCCAACGCCCGTCGGACCGACATCACGGTGGAGGCCGAGAAGATCAAGGGCACGGTGCACCTCGCGGTTGGTGACGGCAGCCACATGGGCGGGACAGTGGTTGCCGACTATCACCAGGATTTCGTGCTGCCCCGACCCGATCTGTGGTTTGATGGCGAGATGGTCATTGCGGGAGGCCGGTGGATTGCGCCGGGCCTCTCGAAGGAATAGCATCCTGAGGAGGCGCTGCCATGGAGTTCGCGCTGGGAACCGAGGCGTTGAGGGAATACCTGTCGTTCGAGGTTGCGGGGGCCGCGCGCAAGCTGGTGGAGCAGGTCATGCTGGCGAAGCCGGGCGAGTCGGTGACCATCACCGCGGATACGAGCAGCGATCCCCGCGTGGTGGAGGCCACGGCAAGCGCGGCTCACGCGGCGGGCGCGGTGCCCGTGGTCCTGTGGTATCCGACCAAGCTGGGCAGCGGCCAGGAGCCGCCGCGGCCTGTCGCCGCCGCAATCGCGGACAGCGACGTCTGGATTGAGTACGCGGTGGGCTACCTGCTGTACTCCAACGCCTATCACCACGCCATGGAGCGCGGGGCGCGCTACATCTGCCTTTCGGGTGTGGACGTGGATCTGCTGGTGAGGTCGGTTGGCCAGATTGACTATCCCGGGGTGATCGCGCTGGGGGAGAAGCTGCTGGCCCTGGTCGCGAAGGCCAGGGTCGTCCGGCTGACCAACGCGGCCGGCACGGATCTCTCAGCGGACAACGGCGGACGGTTCGTCCGTCACTCCGGCAAGCTGGCCGACACGCCGGGCGAGCCGATCATGCTTGGAGGCCAGATCTCCTGGTGCCCGTTGGAGGAGACGATCAGCGGCCGTCTGGTGGTTGACGGCACCATATGGCCGCCCGCGGAAGTGGGACTCGTTCGATCTCCCGTGACCCTGACGATCGAATCGGGGATCGTGAAGCGCCTGGACGGTGGAGCGGAAGCGCGGGTCTACGAGCGGTGGCTGGCAGCGTTCAACGACCCGAACATGTACCGGGTGGCGCACTACTCGCTGGGTTTCAACCCCGGCGTGACCAAGCCGACCGGGCGCATTGTCGAGGACGAGCGCATGTTCGGCTGCTTCACCATGGGGATCGGGACGCAAGGTCAACAGATGAAGGCGACGGGATGGAAGGCCGCGGCGCATACCGACTGCGTGCTGCCCGGTCCCACGATTCACCTGGACGGAGAGCCGCTCCAGGTGGACGGCAGGTACGTTCACCCCGAGATCGTGGCCGCGTGCCGGGACCTGGGCGTGGCGGGCTACTGAGCAGATGCCCGCCGTGCTGCACGTCATTCCGGTTTGCGCCCGCCCGGGTCGGGTGGAGCAGGTGAGGGCCTGCCTGGCGGCCCTGACCCCGGACATGGACGCGCACGTGATTGACCTTCCTGATGGCCCTGCGGACCTCGAGCACTCTACCGACGACCATGCGGCGGTTGGACAGATGCTCCGGATCCTTCCCGGCTATGTGGAGGAGCACGGCATAGGGGCGGTCAGCATCGGCTGCTTCTATGATCCCGGAATGTGGGAGCTGCGTGAGGCGCTGGAGGTCCCGGTTGTTGGGATCGCCGAGGCGAGCCTTGTGTTGGGAGGCTTCCTTGCCTCGCGGCTGGCCGTTCTGATCGGGGATTGGAAGTGGCTGCCGAAGATGGAGCAGAACGCGCGCCACACCGGGATGGCGCACCGCGTATGCGCCTGGAGGTCCATCGAGCTATCGGTTCAGGCGATCCAGGACGACCCGGAAGGCTGCTACCAGGCGATCCACCGGGAAGCGCGGGCCGCCAGGGATGAAGACCACGCGGAGGGGATCATCCTTGGGTGCGCTGCGCTGACAGGGACCGCTGCGCGCCTGCAGGATGACCTCCACATCCCGGTAGTAGATCCGGTCGCCGCCGGCTACCAGGTGGCGTGCGCGCTGGCGCTGACAGGGCTGCGCACGGGCAAGACTCTGGGCTACCGACGGACTACCGCAGCCGCGGATCGAGCGCGTCCCGCAGGCCGTCGCCCAACAGGTTGAACCCCATCACCGTCATGAAGATCGCCACGCCGGGCAGCGTCGAGACCCACCATGCCTCGCGCAGGTAGGACCTGCCCTCGGCGACGATCGCGCCCCACTCAGGGGACGGTGGCTGCGCGCCCAGGCCCAGGAAGCTGAGCCCCACGCCCGAGAGGATTGCGCCGGCCAGGCGCAGCGTGGTCAGCACGACGATAGGGGCGAGCACGTTGGGGAAGATGTGCGCTCGCACGATGTGCGCGTCGCCTCCTCCGATCGCGCGCGCCGCGTCCACGAACTCCTGCTCCCGCACCGAAAGCACGTTGCCGCGCACCAGCCGCACCAGTCCCGGGATGCCGCCGATCCCAATGGCTATCATGACGTTCTGCAGGCCCGGACCGAGGACGGCCACGATCGCGATGGCCACCAGCAGGCCGGGGAACGCCAGCCACAGGTCCACGAGCCGCATCATCACATCGTCGAACCGCCCCCCGCGATACCCGGTGATGAGCCCGAGCGGGATGCCTATCGAGTCCGAGATGGCGATGGCGATCAGTCCCACAGAGAGCGAGAGCCGGCCGCCATAGAGCACGCGGCTAAACAGGTCCCGACCGAACGAGTCGGTTCCCAGGGGGTGCCGCACCGACGGCGGCGCGAAGCGCTGGTCGAACTGCACCTGAATGGGGTCATCGTCGGTCAGCCACGGCGCCAGCGCCGAGGCGGCGATGAACAGCAGCACGATGATCGCGCCGGCCGTCGCGCCGCGGTTGCGGCGCATCCGGCTGAACCCGATTGCCCAGTGCGACCGCCCGGTGTCCATCATCCGTACCGGATGCGGGGATCCAGCAGGCCGTAGAGCAGATCCACCAGCAGGTTCATGAAGACGAAGATCACCGCCGCCACCAGCACCACCGCCTGGATCACGGGGATGTCGCGGGTGAAGATCGCGTCCACCGCCAGCCGGCCTATTCCCGGCCACCCGAACACCGTTTCGACGATCACCGCGCCGCCCAGCAGGCTGGCGAACTGCATCCCGACGATCGAGACCACCGGTATCATCGCGTTCTTGAGCGCGTGCCGGTACACGAGCCGTCGGGGGCCCAAGCCCTTGGCGCGCGCCGTACGGATGTAGTCCTGACTCAGCACCTCCAGCATGGACGAGCGCGTCAGGCGGGCGATGATGGCCGAGGCTCCGGTGCCCAGCGTGATCGCGGGCAGGATCAGGTGCAGGAAACTGTCCGCGCCGGCCGGTGGCAGCCAGCGCAGGTGCAGGGAGAAGACGAGGATGAGCACCAGGCCGAACCAGAAGCTCGGCAGCGAGACGCCAGCCAGCGCGACCACCATCGTGCCGTAGTCGAGCGCCGACTGGTGGTGCATCGCCGCGATCGCGCCCAGCACCACGCCCATCGCGACCGCGACGAGCGTGGCCGCCACCGCCATGCGCACCGTGTAGGGGATCCGGTACGCGATCTCCTGCGCCACCGGCCGGCGCGTGTGGATGGATCGCCCGAAGTCCCCCTGCGCGGCGCGCACGACGAACGAGGCGTACTGAACGTAGATGGGCCGGTCCAGGCCGAGCTGCCGGCGCATCCGCTCCACCTGCTCCGGGGATCCGGCGTCCGCCAGCATGACGCGGACCGGATCCCCGGGCACCAGATGGACGAGCAGGAACACCAGGAACGAGATTCCCAGAAGGACCGGGATCAGGTGCAGCAGCCGCCTGGCGACGTAGTGAAACACGGCTCAGTTCACGCGATCCCGCCGCGGACCGCCTGCTCCCTTGCCCGCCACCCGATCACCTAGCGCGTCCGAAAGGCGTCCAGCAACAGCAGGTTCCCGAACTTATCGTAGTAGACGTCCTGGATCGCCGTCTGGTTGAAGTTGACCGAGAGCTCCGACGCCAACGGCACCCAGGGCACTTCCGCCAGCAGAATCCGCTGGAGCTGCTTGTAGACCTCCAGCCGCTTGGCCGTGTCCACGGTCGTCTGCCCGTCTTCGAGCAGCTTGTCCACCTGGGGGTTGACGTAGTGCACGCGGTTGGTCGTGGGCAGCCGGCTGCTGTGGAAGAAGTAGAAGAGGATGTCGGCGTCCGGCCACCCGTACGAGATCATAATCGCGTCGTGCTCCCCGCGCTGGGTTGAGGCCAGGAGCGTCGCGGGCTCCATCTGCTCGATGTTCAGCTTGATGCCGGCCGCCCGTAGCTGCGACTGCAGGACGACGGCCACGCGCACGTTGGTCATGCGGGCGTAGGTCCAGACAGTGAACTCCAGTTGCCTGCCGTCCTTAATCATCGCGCCGCCCGGCCCCGGCCGGTAGCCGGCCTCGGCCAGGAGTGCCCTGGCGCGATCGAGATCGTAGTTGAGCGCGAACTGCTTCACCCCATCCCAGTAGCCCCAGATCGTCGGCGCGATCGGACTGAGCATCGGTACCGCCAGGCCCTCCAGCGCGATGCGCGCCACCTCGTCGGTGTTGGTCGCGTGTCCGATGGCCCGGCGCACGCGCACGTCGTTGACCGGGGGCTTCTTGACGTTGAACCCAAGGTAGGTGCCGCTGGTGGTGGGGATCTGGATGAACGGGAACTTGCCCTCGCGCATCATGCGCCTGGCATCGCGGGCAGGGGCGCCGGGCAGGATGTCAATGTCGCCCCTCTCGAACGCGATCACCCTCGTGGACTCGTCCGGCACAATCCGGATGATGAGCTGGTCAAAGTTGGGCGCGCCGCGGTTCTTGTAGTGCGCGGGTCCCCAGGCGTAGTCCGGATTCCGCTCGTAGACGATCCGGTCGTTCGGGATCCACTGCTTGAAACGGAACGGTCCGGTTCCGACCGGGTTCTGCCCATAGTCGGCGCCCATCTTCGCGATGGCCGTCGGGGAGAGGATCGCCAGGAACGATATGCGCAGCGACGAGAAGATCGGCGCGTACGGCTTGGAGAAGACCAGGCGCACGGTGAGGTCATCCACCACGTCGGTGCGCGTCAGCGTGCCGACCCACGATGCCCCGGGCGCATTCGTCTCCTTGCTCACCAGGCGGTCGAACGTGGTCTTGACCGCGGCCGCGTTGAACGGGGTGCCGTCGTGGAACTTCACTCCCCGCCTGAGCTTGAAGGTGATAGCCGTGCCGTCCTGGGAGATCTCCCAGGACTCGGCCAGCCCCGGGATGAACTCGCCGGTGCGCCGGTCCACGGTCACCAGGGTTTCGTACATCACCGCGTGCGCGATGTTGACCGACGGCGTGCGGTGCGGGTCTAGCGAGGGAGGATCCGAGCCGATCACCATCGTCAGCGTGCCCCCTCGCGCCGGGGCCGGGGCCGCGCCGCCGCTGCCGGCGGTCATGGCCAACAGCACCACCACTACCAGAAGAACCGGAAGGGCGTTCCACCGCGTCATATGCCTGCCTCCTTCAAGTGTGCGATTACCTGGCGTGCGACTACCGGACAACCATCACTGGACAGTGGGCCTCGTGGATCACACGCGCGCTGACAGACCCCAGCAGCGCCACGCCCACCCTGCCCAGCCCGCGCGAGCCCATCACGATCAGGTCGCACCCGCGGGCGCGCGCCACGTCCAGGATGGCGTGAGCGGCAGGGCCTTCCAAAACCGACTCCTCGTACGCCACGCCTTCTTCCTCCAGGACCTCCGCCGCCCCTCGAACAAGCGCCTCGCTTGCAGCCAGCCGTTTGGCCATGAGCTCTTCGAGGTACGGCGACCCCAGATCCCTGGGCAGGGGCTCAAAGGCCGTCAGCACGACCACGGTCGCGCCGTAGCGCCGGGCGATGCCTGCTACGATGGTCAGCGCCTTGCGCGCGTGCTCGGATCCGTCCGTAGGGTAGAGAATTGTCGTGAACACGGCTTTCTCCTTTAGAAGAGTCTAGAGACCACGTAGGCAACTAGGACCAGCACCGCGATCCCTACCCAGAGCCATGTTCGGCCGCTCCGGCCGCGGGCCCTGCGGGGTCGGAGGTCGGGCGCCTCAGCGCACGCCCTGCAGTAGTTGCCCGTTCCCAGCCGAACCACGCAGCTCCCGCACAACGCCTTGCCGCATCCCGAGCAGTAGGTCAGCGCAAGTCGGTCGGCGTGGTGGGCGCAGGGGATGCCGTTCACCCGCCCCCTCCCAGGAAGGCGGACAGCGTCGCGTTGAAGGCGCCGGCGTCCTCGATGAACGGGACATGCCCCATCCCCTGCATGATGTGCACCCGCGCGCCCGGGATCGTCCGGCCCGCGACCTCTGCCTGGTCCGGGGGGATGACATGGTCGCGTGTGCCCCAGACGATCAGGGTGGGCGCCGTGATGCGCGCCGCGACCGCCCTGGCCTGCTCCACGACTTCCGGCCGTACGCCCCGCAGCGTCGCCGAAGCCCGGAGCGTATTCAAGAAGGTCTCGCCCGTCACTGGGCGCGCGGCGTTGCGCCGGGTGATCTCGACCAGCGCATCAGGGATGCGGCGCTGGTCGGCAAACGCCTCCCGGAGTCCCAGCCGGGGGAAGCGGCAGGTGAGCGCCAGGAATCCTTCTCCTACGCAGCGGATCGTCATCAGCCGCAGCGTAGTGCTCAGTCCGGTGCCGAAGCCGGCGGGCGCGGCCAGCACCAGTGCCGCGCAGCGCTCGGGCGCGGTTCCGGCTGCGAGCGAGGCGATCGCGCCGCCTAGTGAGGAGCCGATGATTACCGCGCGCGGCACGCCTACGGCGTCCATGAATGCCAGGGTGGCCGCTGCCGAGCCCTCAGGCGTGGCGGCTGTGGCGATCGGGTCCGACAGCCCAAACCCAGGGAAGTCGAGCGCGATCGTGGTGTACCGCTCGCGCAGCGCCGGAACCGTCCACTGCCAGAACTCAAGCGATGCGCCGATACCGTGGATCAGGACCGCGGGCGGACCGCTGCCCTCGACGCGGTAACGGACGCGTGCCCCCATCACCTCAACGAACCGGTCGGTCTCCATCGCGGACCTCCTTCCGGGTTGCCGCCCGCCTGACGCCGGCCCGTCTGACGCCGGCCTGCCGCCCGATCCCTGCCAGACGTCTTAGGCGCGCCAGGTTCTTGGCGTCCGGGCCTTCACTGTTGAATCCGGGTGTCTCAATGATGCCCGGCAGGGCCCGGAGGCGCGGGTGCGCGAGGAGCGCACGAAACCCGCCCGCCCCAATCAGGCCTTCGCCGATGTTTGCGTGACGATCGCGACGCGATCCCAGGGCGCCCTGCGAGTCGTTCAGGTGGAGCACTCGCACGCGATCCCATCCCACCGTGCGGTCCGCCGCGCCGATCATATCCTCGATCCCCGCCGGCGTCCGCAGGTCCCAGCCCGAGGCAAACAGGTGCGCGGTGTCCAAGCACACGCCGACCCTGGGATCGCCGTGAACTCCGTCCAGCACCGCGGCCAGATCGTCGAATGTGGCGCCCAGCGTGCCGCCGGACCCCGCGCTGTTCTCGAGCAGCACCATCGCGCGCTCGGTGGCGCCGAGGATCTGCCGGACCGCGGTGGCTATCCGGCGCAGCGCCGCGCCCCTGGGAGAGGACAGACGGCTGCCCAGGTGCGTGATTGCGCCCAGGCCTTCCAGCCGCTCGACGCCGCGCAGCGTGGCCAGCAGCGATGCGACGGACCGGCGCCGGAGATCGCGGTCCGGCGTGCCCGGATTCACCAGGTAGGCGGCGTGCGCGACCAGCGGATCGAGGCCGGCGGCGCGCCGCTTCTGGATGAACCGCTCGAGCACGTCATCGGGATAGACGCTGCCCCGCCACTGTCGCGGCGATCCGTAGAAGATCTGCAGGCAGTCGCAGCCCATTGCCACCGCGCGGTCAATGGCCAGGTCCAGCGATCCGCTGATGGAGACGTGCGCTCCCAGACGCATCGGTGCTTCGTTCTTCTCTGGGCATGCGGCGGAGCCCTGCGGATTCCCACAAATCTCGGGGTCAAGACGGCGGTGGTTGCGGGAAGGCCGGGGATTCCCGACCTGATCGTGGCCAAAGGAGAGGGGAACGTGCAGACGCACGGGGCAGACGCCTGCCTCCCGCGGAAGGAGGTCCTCCTGCGCGAAGAGGACCGGATTGAAACCTTCTGGTGGCGGGGTTATTCTAGCAGCGGTGATATGACCCCCGTCCCCGCGCCCGCCCCAAGATGAACACCGTAGTGCGCCGGAGGGGAGCGGTTGAGCGCACCCTTTGGGGGCGGGGGTCTTTGCGTGGTACCCTAGAACCGCCAGACCGCAGCAACAACCGCCAGCAGCGTCACACCCAGCAGCAGCGCCAGCGGCGCGCCGACCCGCGCGTAGTCGCCGAACCGGTATCCGCCGGGCACCATGACCATCATGCTGACCGGGTGGCTTATCGGTGTAAGCAGGGTGACCGACGTTGCCGCCGCAACCGTGATCATGAAGGGCACCGGGTTGACGCCCAGCTTCGTGGCGGCGCTGAGGGCAATCGGCGCCATCAGGATCGTCGTGGGGATGGCGGGTACGAACTGCCCAACGACAAACGTGGCCAGGCAGATCGCCGCGAGGACCGAGAATGGCGCGTCCCCGGCCAGCGGCAGCATCGCGCCCGCGACCGCCGCCGCGGCCCCGGTGGTGTGCAGCGCGGCTCCCAGCGGCAGCAGGCTCCCAACGACGATGATAGTGGGCCAGTCTATTACCTGGGGTGCCTCGGCTGCGCTCACGCAGCCGCCGATGATCACGATGCCTACCGCCAGTACCGCTGCCAGGCTCACCGGCACGACGCCAGTGGCCCCGGAGAGAATAACCGCTCCCAGCGCGAGCAGAGCGTACGGGACCTGCGCGGTGCGGAGGGGCCGTGACTCGTCCGGTGCCGAGAGTCTGCGGGCTTCCAGCAGGTCCTGATGGGGACCCGCCGCCGGTATCGCCCCCTCGGGCATCCGCGCCGGAAGGAGCCGGCGTCCCAGCGTGGCCATGAAGATGATGGAGGCCGCCAGCATTGCTATGCCGACCGGGAAGAACGAGAAGAACGAGAGCGGTGCGTATCCCGCCTGAACGAGGAGCCCGCTGACGATGAGGTTCGAGGCCTTGCCTATGAGCGTGAGGGAACCTCCCTGCCGGGCGGCAATCGCCAGCGGCATCAGCAGCCGGGACTGGCTGATGCCTGCCTGACGGCTGGCGGCGATGGCCACCGGCAGGAGTATGGCCGCGGCGCCGACCAGGTTCATGAACCCCGACAGAACGCCGGCCACCGCCATCAGCGCTACGATGAGCGCCACCTCGCGGGATCCCACGGCGCGGAGGAGCAGGCGTGCGGAGAGCGCCGCCACCCCGGTGCGCTCCAGGGCCGCGCTGACGATGAGGAGGCACGCGATGGTGACCACGACCGGGTCGCCGAATCCGGCAAACGCCGCGGCAGGAGTAGTCACCCCGCTTAGGCCCAGGGCCAGCACGACCGACATGGCGACGATCTCGGGGCGCAGGCGTCCCGAGGCAAAGGCCGCCAGGGCTCCGGCGAGGATGGAGAGCACGATCCAGCCGTCGGGAGTCAGCATCGCTGCGGATTGTTTCCGTTCGGGGCGGTGCGATGCCTGCTGTCAGCCGCGCAATTCCGACCCAGACCTGTTAGAAACGCCCATAGGTGGCGATGGTAGTAGTAGCAACAGTAGCAGGAGGAGGAGAGGGGTCTGTCGTACCGGTCGGGATACAGGCAAGTCATCCTGAACCGCACGGCCGGACCCGTGCTGTGTAGGGAACAGAGGTGACAGACAGGGCGTTAGTATTCTCGGAGGGCAGACACATCATGGCGAAGCGAAGAAAGGAACTCAAGCTGACCGTGATCGTGGCAGAGTCTGCAGACGGCGGCTACGTAGGGTACGTGGAGGAATTACCGGGGAGCGCCACTCAAGGCG